>NZ_JBEZBT010000014.1:0-142391 GCF_040647235.1 Streptomyces sp. NPDC042638 | reverse complement strand
CCTAGCACGCCGCCCTCTCAAGGCGGTAGCGCCGGTTCGAATCCGGTCGGGGGTACGTACAGGAAGGCCCTCCACTTCGGTGGGGGGCCTTCCTCGTGTCCGGGGATCAGTCCGCCTCGAAGCGCCGGTGTGACTCCCGGGCCTGAGCCAGCCGGCGCAGGCCCATGAGGACCGGTTCGTACAGGACGGTCAGCGCCACGGCCACCTCCACCTGCTCATCCGGCGCATAGCGTTCCACCAGGTCCAGATCGTCGACGGCGATCCGCTCCATGGCCCGGGCGTACGGCTCCAAGTCCGCAGCGGAACAGGGGTATCCGAGCCGGGTCAGCGTGGTGATCGCGGTCACCAGCATCTGGTACGGGGGCGAGTCCGGGGCGTCCGGGGGTTCGCCGCCATGGCTCCAGCCCACGCGTTCGAGCAGCTCGTCGGCGGTGCGCCGGGCGGACGCGGTGGCCGGGTCGGTGTCGTCGGGCGCGGGACCGTGCGGCAGCGCCCACACCGCCGTGCCCAGCTGCCGGTTGCGGCTGAGTCCCTCCTCGTGCAGAGCGGCGAGCACCTCCCGGGCCGAGTTCACGGGGAGCCGGCCCACCTGGATGAGCGCCCGGACCAGCCGCAGCCGGCGCAGGTGCTCCTCGTCGTACTCGGCCAGGGTTGCCGTGATCCGCCGCCCCGGCTGCAGCAGCCCTTCGCGCAGGTAGTACTTGATCGTCGCCATGGAAACCCCGCTGCGAGCGCTCAGCTCCGCAAGTCGCATGCCGTGCCGTGTCCCTTCCCTCTTGCGCTCCCGGTAGGGGAGTGCCACTATCCAAGCATGGATAGCGACACTATCCGCCAAGGGTCGAGAGGGCTGGGGGAGCTCATGGGAGACACGCTGAACGAGGGGCGCACGACCGCCGCGCGCGAGGACGGCGTCGTCGTCTTCCTCATCGGTATGCGCGTCAACAGCTTCGCCGCGGTGCGCAGTTGGTGGCCGGTCGCGAAGGCGATGGGGCCGATGCTCGCGGAACTCCGCCGGGACCGGGACAGCGGACTGCTCGGCTTCAAGGCGCTGCGGGGCGGGCTGCGCGAGGCCTACATCGTGCAGTACTGGGAGTCGCGGGAGAAGCTTCTCGCCTACGCCTCGGCGCCGGACCGGCACCACCGCCCCGCCTGGGCGGCCTTCAACCGGCGCCTGCGGGAGGGGAGGGGCAAGGTGGGCTTCTGGCACGAGACGTACATCGTCCCGGCGGGGGCCCACGAGTCCGTGTACATGAACATGCCCGCCTACGGGCTGGGGGCCGCCACCGGGGTCCTCCCCGTCGGCCGCCGGGGCGAGCGGGCGGCCGACCGCTTGCGCGCCTCCTGACGGGCGGCGCCGACGCCGGCGATCCGGTCGCGGGAGTGCACGGTAGCCGGGCCCGCGACCGGCCGTGCACCGGCGCCGGGCCGGAGCTGAAGGCCGCCCACAGCTCCGGCGCGACGTCCGCCGGCGCCGGGTCGTCGGCCGGCCGGGTCCGCTGGGCTTCGGCGGTTCGCCGGTGTCCTCGACACCGGGTCCCCCTGGGCTCCGGCAGCTCGCCGGTGTCCTCGACCGGGTGTTTGCCGTGCCGGGGTGCCGTGCGCGGGTCCTGGTGCTGGGTTGTCGGCAGGCGGGGTCCGCGTGGGCTTCGGCGGTTCGCTGGCGTCCTCGACCGGGTGTTTGCCGTGCCGGGGTGCCGTGCGCGGGTCCTGGTGCCGGGTTGTCGGTCGGCGGGGTCCGCGTGGGCTTCGGCGGTGCGCCGGTGTCCTCGACCGGGTGTTTGCCGTGCCGGGGTGCCGTGCGCGGGTCCTGGTGCCGGGTTGTCGGTCGGCGGGGTCCCCCTGGGCTCCGGCAGCTCGCCGGTGTCCTCGACCGGGTGTTTGCCGTGCCGGGGTGCCTGCACGCGTCGGAAACGCACGGAGGGCCTGCCGCGGCGCTGGGGCAGGCCCTCTGGGTGTTCCGGGAGTCCGGGCTCAGCCCGAGCGGCGCAGGGCCTCGGAGAGGCGGGCCGCGGCGTCGATGACCGCCTGGGCGTGCATCCGGCCCGGGTGGCGCGTCAGGCGCTCGATGGGGCCGGAGACGGACACGGCGGCCACCACGCGGTTGGACGGGCCGCGCACGGGCGCCGAGACGGACGCGACGCCCGGTTCGCGTTCACCGATGGACTGGGCCCAGCCGCGCCGCCGTACGCCCGACAGGGCCGTCGCCGTGAAGCGGGCGCCCTGCAGGCCCCGGTGCAGGCGCTCCGGCTCCTCCCAGGCCATCAGGATCTGTGCCGAGGAGCCCGCCTTCATCGTGAGCGTGGAGCCGACGGGGACCGTGTCCCGCAGACCGGACAGACGCTCCGCCGCGGCCACGCAGATCCGCATGTCACCCTGGCGCCGGTAGAGCTGCGCGCTCTCGCCGGTGACATCACGTAGGTGGGTGAGCACCGGGCCCGCCGTCGCGAGCAGGCGGTCCTCGCCCGCCGCGGCCGCGAGCTCCGCGAGGCGCGGGCCGAGGATGAAGCGGCCCTGCATGTCGCGTGCCACCATGCGGTGGTGTTCCAAAGCCACGGCCAGGCGGTGGGCCGTGGGTCGTGCCAGTCCGGTGGCCCCGACCAGACCCGCGAGGGTGGCCGGACCGGACTCCAGAGCGCTCAGGACGAGGGCCGCCTTGTCCAGAACGCCGACGCCGCTACTGTTGTCCATGCAACGATACTCACGTCTCACTCTGTGAAACGCAAGTTCAATTTTCGGTGGAACGCGCCACCCTGGAACCACACAGCGGCCCGCAGACCAACGGGCCCGGCGGTGGACGCCCGGAATCACGACTTTCAGGGGCCCCCAAGAAGGGCAGCCACCGCCTCCCAAGATCTCTAGTTGGGTCGGCGGACGTTTGCCGGCCGGAGGGAAAGCGATGGGTAGGACACTCGCGGAGAAGGTCTGGGACGACCACGTCGTCCGGCGCGCCGAGGGCGAGCCCGACCTCCTCTACATCGATCTGCACCTGCTGCACGAGGTGACCAGCCCCCAGGCCTTCGACGGGCTCCGCAAGAGCGGCCGCGCGGTGCGCCGTCTCGACCTCACCATCGCGACCGAGGACCACAACACCCCGACCCTCGACATCGACAAGCCCATCGCCGACCCGGTCTCCCGCGCCCAGCTGGAGACCCTGCGCAAGAACTGCGCCGATTTCGGGGTGCGGCTGCACCCGCTGGGCGACGTCGAGCAGGGCGTCGTGCACGTCGTCGGCCCGCAGCTGGGCCTGACCCAGCCGGGCACCACCGTCGTCTGCGGTGACTCGCACACCTCCACGCACGGTGCCTTCGGTGCCCTGGCGTTCGGTATCGGCACCTCCCAGGTGGAGCACGTGCTGGCCACCCAGACGCTGCCGATGGCCCGTCCCAAGACCATGGCCATCACGGTCGAGGGCGAGCTGCCCGAGGGCGTCACCGCCAAGGACCTGATCCTGGCGATCATCGCCAGGATCGGTACGGGCGGCGGCCAGGGCTACGTCCTGGAGTACCGCGGCTCCGCCATCGAGAAGCTCTCGATGGAGGCCCGGATGACCATCTGCAACATGTCGATCGAGGCGGGCGCCCGCGCCGGCATGATCGCCCCCGACGAGACCACCTTCGACTACCTCAAGGGCCGCCCCCACGCCCCCGAGGGCGCCGACTGGGACGCCGCCGTCGAGTACTGGAAGACGCTGCGCACCGACGAGGACGCCGTCTTCGACGCCGAGGTCGTCATCGACGCCGCCGCACTGTCGCCGTTCGTCACCTGGGGGACCAACCCCGGGCAGGGCGCTCCGCTTTCGGCGTCCGTCCCCGACCCGGCTTCGTACGAAGACGCTTCGGAGCGGTTCGCCGCGGAAAAGGCCCTGGAGTACATGGGGTTGGAGGCCGGCCAGCCGCTGCGCTCCATCGAGGTGGACACCGTCTTCGTAGGCTCCTGCACCAACGGCCGCATCGAGGACCTGCGCGCCGCCGCGGACCTGCTGCGAGGCCGCAAAGTCGCCGACGGGGTACGGATGCTGGTCGTCCCGGGCTCCGCGCGCGTGGGTCTGCAGGCCGTCTCCGAGGGCCTGGACGTGGTCTTCAAGGAGGCCGGCGCCGAATGGCGGCACGCGGGCTGCTCGATGTGCCTCGGCATGAACCCCGACCAGCTGGCCCCGGGCGAGCGCTCCGCCTCGACGTCCAACCGCAACTTCGAGGGCCGGCAGGGCAAGGGCGGCCGTACCCACCTGGTGTCGCCGCAGGTCGCGGCGGCCACCGCCGTCCTCGGCCACCTGGCCTCCCCCGCCGACCTGACCGACGCCCCCGCGCCCGCTGGAGTCTGAGAATCATGGAAGCCTTCACCACCCACACCGGCCGGGCCGTCCCGCTGCGCCGCAGCAACGTCGACACCGACCAGATCATCCCCGCTCACTGGCTCAAGAAGGTCACCCGCGACGGCTTCGAGGACGGGCTGTTCGAGGCCTGGCGCAAGGACGACTCCTTCATCCTCAACCAGCCCGAGCGGCAGGGCGCGACCGTCCTGGTCGCCGGCCCCGACTTCGGCACCGGCTCCTCCCGCGAGCACGCCGTCTGGGCGCTGCAGAACTACGGCTTCAAGGCCGTGATCTCCGCCCGCTTCGCCGACATCTTCCGGGGCAACTCGCTGAAGAACGGCCTGCTCACGGTGGTCCTGGACCAGAAGATCGTGGACGCGCTGTGGGAGCTGACCGAGCAGGATCCCACTGCTGAGGTCACTGTGGACCTCGAGGCGCGTGAGGTGCGTGCCGAGGGCATCACCGCCTCCTTCGAGCTGGACGAGAACTCCCGCTGGCGGCTGCTGAACGGCCTGGACGACATCTCCATCACGCTCCGGAACGAGCCCGACATCGCCGCCTACGAGGGCAAGCGGCCCGCCTACAAACCGCGGACGCTCCAGCTCTGACCCGGACACCGGCCCGGCCCCCGAAGCGGGTCGGGTTTCGGCCACCTCCCACCCCCTCTGTACCCCCGGTCGCCACGATTGGGGGTACAGCCATGTCTGCACCCGAACGGACCTGCGGTGCTGCGGGGAACCGCTCAACTGCCCATGTTACGAAGCATGTTGTTCGGGTAAGTGAGTGCTGTGTTCGCGGTCTCCGCAAGTGCCTGGAAGGCCATTTGAGGCGGTAGTTGCCCCCTGCGCAGGCGACAACTCGCCCCAGATGGCACAATCTGTGCATGGAACACGACGGCCAACTCCAGCTCTATGCGGCGGTCGCGAACCAGCTCAAGGAAGCGCACGCAAAAGTGCGCGCACTGCAAGTCCCGGAGGGCGTACGGATGGCGCTGACCCGGAAGCTGCTGGTCATTACGGCCGCGGCCAAGCACGATCTGGCCGCTGCGGCAAGGCGGCTCGAGCGGTTCAACGCGGACCTCGACGAGGGTCGGATCCCCGACGAGGACCACTGAACAGCCCGAGACCACCGAGTCCGTTGCGGCACAAGGGTGATAAGCCCGTTTCGTGTTTGATTTGCGGTATATATCTGCCTAACGTGCGAAAAAGCTTGAACACTTTCGTTCTGGCGAGGTCTCCGAAGGGGAAGACGTGAACAAGGCGCAGCTCGTAGAAGCGATTGCCGACAGGGTGGGCGGCCGCCAGCAGGCCGCCGAGGCTGTCGATCATGTCCTGGACGCCATCGTCCGCGCGGTCGTCGCGGGCGAGCGGGTCTCGGTCACCGGCTTCGGGTCCTTCGAGAAGGTGGACCGCCCCGCCCGCTACGCCCGCAATCCCCAGACGGGCGAGCGGGTTCGGGTCAAGAAGACCTCCGTGCCGCGCTTCCGTGCCGGTCAGGGCTTCAAGGACCTGGTGAGCGGCTCGAAGAAGCTGCCGCGCGGCGGGGAGGTCTCGGTCAAGAAGGCGCCCAAGGGCAGCCTGACCGGTGGCGCCGCGGCGACGGTCAAGAAGGCCGCCGCGAAGAAGACCACCAAGGCCGCCGCGAAGAAGACCACGGCCAAGAAGGCGACGCCGGCGAAGAAGACGACGACCGCCGCCGCCGCGAAGAAGACCACGGCCAAGAAGGCGACGCCGGCGAAGAAGACCACGGCCACCGCCAAGACCACCGCGGCGAAGAAGACCACCGCCAAGAAGGCGACGGCCAAGAAGGCCCCGGCGAAGAAGGTCACCGCCAAGAAGGCTCCGGCCAAGAAGTCGACGGCCCGCAAGACCACCGCCAAGAAGACCACCGCCCGCAAGGCGACGTCGTAAGGCCGCCGGAGCCGTCACACGCGCCGGGCCGGACTCCCCAGGGGAGCCCGGCCCGCGGCGTGTGTAAGGGCAGTTAGAGGGTTTGAAGGGTTACGAGGGTGATCCGCAGGCCGGTCCCGGCGCCCTCGGTCTCGATCCGCACGCGCTGCCCGGGCCGGAGCAGCCGCAACCCGCCCGCGTCGAACGCCGCGGTGCCGAAGGGCACGGGGGTTCCGTCGTCGAGGAGCACCTGCCCGCTGCGGGTTTCCGGGTCGTACGTGTACGCGGTGGCCTGCATGTGAGCCAGCGTAGTGCCTGCGGCGGCTCACCGTCGGGGCCGCCCACCGCCCGCCCGCCCTCGCCGGTCCCCGGTCGGCCGCGCTCTGCGCGCGATTCCCGCCGCCTGTCAGGACGCGGGGCGTTCGCGCAGGCCCCGCCGCTTTCCGGCGCACTGCTCAGCCACGGGCGCTCGTGCCCTCCCCGAGCGCTTCGAGCAGACCCGCCGACGCCGCGGCCGTGTACCGCCCCACCCCCAGCGCCAGCGCCGCGCGCAGGTCGGCACCGGTGTCCACGTCCTGCCGTACGGAATCGACCCCGGTCAGCAGGAGTTCCACCGCGCCCGAGGCCCGGTGCCGGGCGCGGGAATCGACGCCGAACGCGGGCCGCAATGCGCGATCGCCGGCCGCCGCCAGCAAAGTCGTGCCCAGCTCCGCCGTATCCGCGAGAAAGGCCCGCGGGAATTCCGCGGCGGCTGCCAGCACCCGGGAGAGTTCCGCCGGACGCAGGGCCGGCAGATCGGCGTTCAGTGCCGCGACCGGAGCGCCCGGGCGGATTTCCCGTACCACCGCGGTGCCGTGGAGCAGGGCGGCGTTCAGGCCCCCACGGGGGGCGTCCGGAACGATGCGCGCGCCCAGGGCGGCCAGTTCCCGGCCGGCCAGTTCGTCGTCCGTGACGACCGCCACATCCGACACCGCCCCGCAGGCCAGCGCCGCGCACACCGTGTCCTGAGCGAACGCCAGGGCCAGGCCCGGGCGCACCCCGTCGCCGGCGGCGTCCGCGAGCCTGCTCTTGGCCCGCGTCAGGGGCTTCAGGGGGATGATCAAGGTCCACTGCACCGGCGTACCGTCCCTCTCTCGTTCCGCTCATTGTCACCCGGGCCGTCCGGCGCGGTGCGTATCGGCAGCCGGGCGAAGCGCATTGTGAGGGTGGGGGCGGGTGACGGGCGGGCGTACGGTGTTCTCGACAGACCGGCGGCCCGGGGCCAGACTTGTGCGGCCCCCGCCGGGGTGGCAGTCCTAGAGGAAGGTGTCCTTGTGCCCCGCCGCAGAATCGGCTTCTGGTACCGCTTCGCCGCGGTGATCTGCAAACCGCCGCTGGTGGTTCTGATCAAGCGGGACTGGCGTGGAATGGAGCACATTCCGGCCGAGGGCGGATTTATCACCGTGGTGAACCACAATTCCCACGTGGACCCCTTCGCGTACGCGCACTATCAGTACAACACGGGACGGGTCCCGCGATTCCTGGCGAAGAGCGGCCTTTTCAAGAAGGGATTCGTCGGCGCCGCCATGCGCGGCACCGGGCAGATCCCCGTCTACCGCGAGTCCACGGACGCGCTCAGCGCCTTCCGGGCCGCGATCGACGCCGTGGAGCGCGGCGAGTGCGTGGCCTTCTACCCCGAGGGCACCCTGACCCGCGACCCGGACGGCTGGCCCATGACCGGCAAGACCGGCGCCGCGCGGGTCGCCCTGCAGACCAAGTGCCCGGTCATCCCGGTCGCCCAGTGGGGCGCCAACGAACTGCTGCCGCCGTACGCCAAGAAGCCGAACCTCTTCCCGCGCAAGACCCACCACGTGCTGGCGGGGCCGCCCGTGGACCTCTCCCGGTTCTACGGCCGGGAGATGACCCCGGAGGTGCTGAAGGAGGCCACCGAGGTCATCATGGCCGCCATCACGCGCCGGCTGGAGGACATCCGCGGCGAGAAGGCGCCGGAGACGCCGTACGACCCGCGCCGCGAGCGGATCGAGCAGCGGCGCCGCACCCAGGCGCAGGCGAAGGCGAAGGCGCAGGCACGGGCGCAGGCGCAGGCGCAGAGCAGGCAAGCGGAAGGGCAGAGCAAGTGAGCAAGCCTGTGCGGGCGGCCGTCATGGGCACCGGTTCGTGGGGCACGGCCTTCGGCATGGTGCTCGCCGACGCCGGCTGTGACGTGACCCTGTGGGCCCGCCGGCCGGAGCTGGCCGAGGCGGTCAACTCCACCCGGACCAACCCCGACTACCTGCCCGGCGTGGAACTCCCCGAGAACCTGCGCGCCACCGCCGACGCGGCCGGGGCGCTGCGCGACGCGGACTTCACGGTCCTCGCGGTCCCCTCCCAGACGCTGCGCGCCAATCTCGCCGAGTGGGCCCCGCTGCTCGCCCCGGACACCGTCCTGGTCTCCCTGATGAAGG
This sequence comes from Streptomyces sp. NPDC042638, assembly GCF_040647235.1. Classification (NCBI taxonomy): domain Bacteria; kingdom Bacillati; phylum Actinomycetota; class Actinomycetes; order Kitasatosporales; family Streptomycetaceae; genus Streptomyces; species Streptomyces sp. NPDC042638. Next base: position 133,746 of record NZ_JBEZBT010000014.1, on the reverse strand, counting down.
GCGTCGAACTCGGCTCCACCATGCGGATGAGCGAGGTCATCGAGGACGTCGCCAAGGTCGGCGCCGACCGCGTCGCGGTGGTCACCGGCCCCAACCTGGCCCGCGAGATCGCCGCCCGCATGCCCGCCCTCGCCGTCGTGGCCTGCACCGACGAGCGGGTCGCCCAGCGGCTCCAGGCCGCCTGCCACACGCCCTACTTCCGGCCGTACACCAACACCGACGTGGTCGGCTGCGAACTCGCGGGCGCCGTCAAGAACGTCATCGGGCTCGCGGTCGGTATCGCCGACGGCATGGGGCTCGGCGACAACGCCAAGGGCTCGCTGATCACCCGCGGCCTCGCCGAGACCACCCGGCTCGGCCTCGCCATGGGCGCCGACCCGCTGACCTTCTCCGGACTCGCGGGCCTGGGCGACCTGGTGGCGACCTGCTCCTCGCCGCTGTCCCGCAACCACACCTTCGGCACCAACCTCGGCAGGGGCATGACCCTGGAGGAGACCATCGCGGTCACCCGGCAGACCGCCGAGGGCGTCAAGTCCTGCGAGTCCGTGCTCGGTCTCGCCCGCCGGCACGGCGTCGACATGCCCATCACCGAGACGGTCGTCGGCATCGTGCACGAGGGCAAGTCGCCGGTCGTCGCGCTCAAGGAGCTGATGGCGCGCAGCGCCAAGCCCGAGCGGCGCTGAGAACCGCCCCGCGAGGCCCTGTCCCGGGCCTGCCGGGCAACGCTGTGCGACCGTCCGCGCGACGCTGAGCGACGGCCCGGGAGCGCGCGCTGACTTGGGCGCTACCTCCGGGTACTCTCAACCCGATATGAGCACCGAGAACCTTCCCCAGAGCCCTGAGCAGCCTTCGCGCAAGCCGCGCGTGGCCGTCGTGTTCGGTGGGCGCAGCTCCGAACACGGGATCTCCGTGGTCACCGCCGGCGCCGTCCTGGCGGCCATCGACCGGACGAAGTACGACGTCCTGCCGATCGGCATCACCACGGACGGCCGCTGGGCGCTGACGGCCGACGAGCCGGAGCGGATGGCCATCACCGACCGCCGCACCCCCAGCGTGGAGGAGCTGGCGGAGTCGAGCGAGGGCGGCGTGGTGCTCCCCGTCGACCCGGCCAGCCGCGAGGTCGTCTACACCGAGCCCGGCTCCGTGCCCAAGGCGCTCGGCGAGGTCGACGTGGTCTTCCCGGTGCTGCACGGCCCCTACGGCGAGGACGGCACCCTGCAGGGCCTGCTGGAGCTGTCCGGGGTGCCGTACGTGGGCTCGGGCGTGCTCGCCTCGGCCGTCGGCCAGGACAAGGAGTACATGAAGCGGGTGTTCACCTCCTTCGGGCTCCGGGTGGGCCCGTACGTGGTGATCCGGCCGCGCGAGTGGGCGCAGGACGAGTCCGCCGCCCGCAAGAGGATCGTCGAGTTCGCGGGCGAGCACGGCTGGCCGCTGTTCGTGAAGCCCGCGCGCGCGGGTTCGTCGATCGGCATCACCAAGGTCGACGACCTGTCCGGACTGGACGAGGCGATCGCCGAGGCGCAGCGGCACGACCCGAAGATCCTGGTCGAGGCGGCGCTGCGGGGCCGCGAGATCGAGTGCGGGGTGCTGGAGTTCGAGGACGGGCCGCGCGCCTCCGTCCCGGCCGAGATCCCGCCGCCGGACGCGCACGCGTACTACGACTTCGAGGCCAAGTACATCGACTCCACGCCCGGCGTCGTCCCCGCCCCGCTCACCGAGGAGCAGACCGCCGAGGTGCGCGGGCTCGCCGTCGAGGCGTTCGAGGCGGCCTCCTGCGAGGGCCTGGTCCGCGCGGACTTCTTCCTCACCGAGGACGGCGAGTTCGTGATCAACGAGATCAACACCATGCCCGGCTTCACGCCGATCTCGATGTACCCGAAGATGTGGCAGGAGAGCGGGATCGCCTATCCCGAACTGGTCGACCGCCTGGTGCAGGCGGCGCTGCGCCGCTCGACGGGCCTGCGCTGACCCCGTGGCGGGTCAGTGCCGCATGGAGGCGACCCCCTCCGGGATCGCCTTCTTGACGGCCGACGCCAGATCCATCAGCACCTGGGCGCTGTCGTCCGAGCCGGACAGCTTCTTCGGCAGCGTCACCTGCACATACGCGAGGCGACCGGACGTGGTGAACCGCCACGTTCCGTCGTCCTCCTTCTCCATCAGCCAGTCGACGCCGTTCACTCCGCCGCCGATCGCGTTCGGGTCGTCACCCAGAGCCACTTTGGGATCGACCATCTTCGGCGGCCGGACGATGCCGCAGCGCAGTATGATCGCCGGGCTTCCCCAGCCCGCCGTGTAGGCGGACCGGGGTTCGGGATCCTGGCGGCTCTGCCCGTTCACCGTGCGCGGCAGCACCTTGTCCAGGGCCCGGCAGAGCGGGGCGGTCCTCTTGTCGGGGGTGGGGACCGCCACGGCGTCGCTGTTGTCCGCCGTGGAGCAGCCCGCGACCGCGACGAGCAGGGCGGCCGGCGCGAGCAGGACGAAAGGCCGGTGACGGAAGAAGTTCACCGGCCAAGCGTAGACGGGGGCTACAGATGCACGACCGGACAGGTCAGGGTGCGCGTGATGCCGTCCACTTGCTGGACCTTCGCGACCACCATGCGGCCGAGTTCGTCGACCGTCTCGGCCTGGGCGCGCACGATGACGTCGTACGGCCCCGTCACGTCCTCGGCCTGGATCACTCCAGGGATCTTGCCGATCGTCTCGGCGACTGTCGACGCCTTGCCGACCTCGGTCTGGATCAGGATGTACGCCTGTACCACGGAACCTCCAGAGCGGCCACGAGGATCATGTGGGGGAAAGGAACGCCACGGTATCGCGTCGCCGCTCCCCACGGGGAGACCTGCGGGAACCGGGCTTGCGCGCCAGGGTGCAGGCACCGCGGACGTTGACGGTCACCCGGACCGTGTCGACGGTCGTCACGGCCGCGCGGACGGTCGTGACGACCGCGACGACAGACACCTCGACCGTATCGGGGACACTGATGACGCGCGACTGGGCACGGCAAGGCAGAGAAGGGGAGCAAGGGACATGAAGGGCACTGTTGGTGAGCTCGGGGAGTTCGGGCTCATCAGGGAGCTCACCTCCCGTCTCACCACCACCCCGGCGGTCCGGGTCGGCCCCGGCGACGACGCCGCGGTGGTCGCCGCGCCCGACCGCCGGGTGGTGGCGAGCACCGACATCCTGCTGGAGGGCCGGCACTTCCGCCGTGACTGGTCCACGGCCTACGACGTCGGCCGCAAGGCCGCCGCGCAGAACCTCGCGGACATCGCCGCGATGGGCGCCGTACCGACCGCGCTGCTGCTCGGCCTGGTCGTCCCGGCCGAACTGCCGGTCACCTGGCCCACCGAGATGATGGACGGCCTGCGCGACGAGTGCCAGGTCGCCGGCGCCTCCGTGGTCGGCGGGGACGTCGTACGCGGCGACACGATCATGGTGTCGATCACCGCGCTCGGCGATCTGCGCAACCACGAACCCGTCACGCGCGCGGGCGCCCAGCCCGGCGACCTCGTGGCCGTCACCGGCTGGCTGGGCTGGTCCGCGGCCGGATACGCGGTGCTCGCCCGCGGCTTCCGCTCACCGCGCGCCTTCGTGGAGGCCCACCGGCGGCCCGAGCCGCCCTACCACGCGGGTCCGGCCGCCGCCGGGCTCGGCGCCACCGCGATGTGCGACGTGAGCGACGGCCTGATCGCCGACCTCGGGCACATCGCCGAGGCCAGCAAGGTCCGCATCGACATCCGCTCCGGCGCGATCGACATCCCTACGCAGATGAACGACATCGGGCAGGCCGTCGGCGTGGACCCGCTCCAGTGGGTGCTGACCGGGGGAGAGGACCACGCGATCGTGGCGACCTTCCCGGCCGACACCAAGCTCCCGGCCCGCTGGAAGGTCATCGGCGAGGTCCTCAACCCCTCCGCGCTGCCCCAGGTCACGGTCGACGGGGCGCCCTGGACCAGCAAGGGCGGATGGGACCACTTCGGGGACATCGAGTCATGAGCGCTGTGCGGGTGCCTCCCCGCGTACTGACCGTGGCCGGCTCCGACTCCGGCGGCGGCGCCGGCATCCAGGCCGATCTGAAGACCATGCTCGCGCTCGGTGTGCACGGCATGAGCGTGCTCACCGCGGTGACCGCGCAGAACTCCCTGGGCGTCCAGGGCGCCTGGGAACTGCCCGTGGAGGCGGTCCGGGCCCAGTACCGCAGCGTGGTCGACGACATCGGCGTCCAGGCCGTGAAGACCGGCATGCTGGCCTCCGCCGAACTGGTCGAGGCGGTCGCCGAGTTGATCTCCGGTACGGACGCGCCGGCCGTGGTGGACCCGGTGGGCGTCTCCAAGCACGGCGACCCGCTGCTGGCCGCCTCCGCCCTGGACTCCGTACGCACCAGGCTGCTGCCGGTGGCCACCGTGGCCACCCCGAACCTCGACGAGGTGGCGCAACTCACCGGAGTGCGCGTCGAGTCCGAGGACGACCTGCGGCGGGCCGCGGCGGCCGTGCTGGAGTACGGGCCGCGGTGGGTGCTGATCAAGGGCGGCCACCTGTCCGGGGAGGCCACGGACCTGCTCACCGACGGCTCCGAGGAACTCCTGCTCAGGGCTCCCCGCCACGACAACCGGCACACCCACGGCACCGGCTGCACCCTCGCCTCCGCGATCGCCTGCGGCCTGGCGAAGGGGTGCTCCGTGCCGGAGGCGGTCACAGCGGCCAAGGAGTACGTGACCGGCGCGATCGCCGCCGGGTTCGCCCTCGGCGCCGGCATCGGGCCCGTGGACCACGGCTGGGCCCTCAGGCGGGACACCCCCTGATGCCGAGGGCGGTCGCGGCCCTCACCGCCGGCCGCCCCGGATCCGGCTCCCGTGCGGGCCCGGCGGGGCCCGGTGGCCGTGGATCCCGACCGCTCCCAGGGCGCCGAAACGCATCGCGTGGGATCCCGGCAGGCGGCGGCTGCCTCCGGGTACGGCAAAAAGCCGGCCCACCCTGAGGTGGACCGGCTCAGTGCAGCGAACCAGGCAGTGGCCGCGCGCTCAGCTGTAGCGTCAGCGCGAGACCTTGCCCGCCTTGATGCACGAGGTGCAAGCGTTCACGCGCTTCGGCGTCCCGCTCACCACGGTACGCACACGCTGGATGTTCGGGTTCCAGCGGCGGGACGTACGGCGGTGCGAGTGCGAGATGTTGTTGCCGAAGCCCGGCCCCTTGCCGCAGACGTCGCAGTTGGCAGCCACGGGTCACTCCAAAGACTTCAGATGCACTTACGGTTGATCCCGGCATGCCGGGATCGAGATCTAAGACCTGAGATCTTGAGTGGCGCTGCCAGGGGAATGGCCCGATCAGATCGGGCAACCGGAGCAGCATACAACGGCTGCTCCCGTTCCACGAAACTACCACGGCAGCTCAGGGACCCGCTCCCGGCCCTCTTCCGGAGGACACCCCTCCGGGGTCTACGCTGCGTCCCACGTCCAGCCAGCTCAGGGAGGCGCAGGTGGCGCAGGTGCCGCAGACATTCTTCGATGCTCTCGCGGTGCGCACCTGGTGCGGTCTGGCGCTCAGGGCACTGGGGCGGGCGCGTGAGGAGATCGACGCGATCAACGTCTATCCGGTGGCGGACGGCGACACGGGCACCAACCTGTATCTGACCCTGGAGTCGGCGGCGACGGCCGTGGAGGCGGTGTTCGCGGGCTACGAGACGGGCTGCGCGGAGCCTTCCCTGGCGGACGCGGTACGGGCCATGGCCCACGGTGCGCTCATCGGGGCCCGCGGCAACTCCGGGACGATCCTGGCGCAGCTGCTGCGGGGGATGGCACAGGTGCTCGCGGAGACGGGCGACGCCTCTCACGTCGACGGCTCGGGGCTGCGGCTTGCCCTGCGCCGGGCCGCCGACTCCGCCCGGCAGGCCGTCGCCCACCCCGTCGAGGGCACGGTGCTGACGGTCGCGTCGGCCGCCGCCGAGGCCGCCGAGGGAGCCGAGGGCGACTGCGGGACGGTCGCCAGGGCCGCCTACGAGGGCGCGCGGGCGGCCCTGGCGGCGACCCCGGGCCAGCTGGCCGTGCTGGAGCGGGCCGGCGTGGTCGACGCGGGCGGACGGGGACTGGTGGCGGTGCTGGGGGCGCTGGTGGAGGCGTTCACGGGGGAGGCGGCACGAGAGGCTCCGCTGCGGGCGGCTTCGCACGCGCGCGGGGCGGCGCGAGCGGACTGTGCCGGGCACGCGCGCGCGGAGAGCGATTGCGGTGCCGGTCCGGCCGAGGCCGGACCCTGCGCCGACCCGGCCGGGACCGGCGGGCCCGCCTTCGAGGTGATCTACCTGCTGGAGGCCGACGACGCGGCCGTCACCCGGCTGCGCGCGCGTCTCGACGCCCTCGGGGACTCCCTGGTCGTGGTCGGCGGCGACGGCCTGTGGAACGTCCACGTGCACGTCGACGACGCCGGTGCCGCCGTGGAGGCCGGGGTGGAGGCCGGGCGCCCGTACCGGATCCGGATCACCCACTTCGGGCTCGGCGACGCGCACGCCGGCCGCGGGCGCCCGCCGCGCGAACGCGCCCAGCGGGCGGTCGTCGCCGTCGTGCCGGGGGAGGGACTGGCCGGGCTGTACGGCGAGGCCGGCGCGACCGCGGTCCTGGCCCGCCCCGGGGAGCCGCCGGCCAGCGGGGAGCTGGTGCAGGCGGTACGGCGGGCCCACGCGCGCGAGGTCGTCCTGCTGCCCAACGACGCCGAACTGCGCCACACGGCCGCCGCCGCGGCGGAACAGGCCCGCACCGAGGGCATCCGCGTGGCACTGATCCCGACCCGCTCCGCGGTCCAGGGCATCGCCGCGCTCGCCGTGCACGAGCCGGGGCGACGGTTCGACGAGGACGTCGTCCAGATGACCTCGGCGGCGGGCGCCACCCGCCATGGAGAGGTCGTCGTGGCCGAGCACCGGTCCTGGACCACGGCCGGCATCTGCCAGGCCGGCGACGTGCTCGGCCTGATCGACGGCGACGTGGCGGTGATCGGCGCGGACGTCACCGCGACCGCGCGGATCGTTCTGGACCGCATGCTCCAGGCCGGCGGCGAGCTGGTCACGCTCGTCGTCGGCGACGAGGCACCCCCAGCCGTCGCCGCGCACCTGGAGGCACACGTACGGGAGTCCTACCTCGCCGTGGACACGGTGGTGTACCGCGGCGGCCGACAGGGAGCGCTGCTGCTCATAGGCGTGGAGTGACGGTGGCGTGACGAGCGTGGGGCCGGCGGGGCGTGACCGGCGTCGGCGACTCGGTCCCGCGGCGCCGACCGCACGTCCGGCCGCGCCCCGCGCCCGTCCGGCCCCGCCTCCCTGGCTGTCCCGGCCCCCTGAGCCGCCTGCGCCTGCTGCACCTGCTGCGCCTCATCCGCCTGCTGCGCCGCCTGGGCCGCCTCCCCCCGCGCCGCCTGTGTTCCTTACGCCGCCAACGTCCCCTGGCGCCCCCCGGCGTCGTCTCGCCTCCTGTGCCGCCTGGGGCCCCCGCGTCGCCTGCACCCCCTGCGCCGCTCCTATCTCGCCTCCGCCCCCTGTCCTTCCTCCGTCTCCCGCGCCGCCTCCAGCAGCTGGGCCGCCTCCGTCCGCCGCGCGCGGATGGTCTCGTCGCCTTCGTCGGCGCCCTCGTAGGCCGCGAGCACGTCACGCGCGCGGGACGCCGCCCGCGCCGGGCGGCCCAGGTCCGCCTCCAGCCAGCCCGCGGCCAGTTCGGCGCCGGTACGGCCGTGCAGCCCGGCCGCGCCGAGTGCGGCGAACACCGCCACGGCCCGGGTCATCTGCTCCAGCGCCGCCTCGAACGCGGCCCGGATCGCCGCGTCCTCGGCCTCCTCCGACGCCGAACGGGCCAGCAGCTCCGCGCACTGGCGGTGGGTGCCGCCGAGTTCCTCCGACAGCTGCTCCCGGTCCGCCGGGTCCGCCGCCGTCAGCGCCCTCTCGCACTCCCGCACCGCACGCGCCATCAGCTCGCGCGCGTCCGCCGCACCGGATTCCCGGCCCAGCGCGAGCCAGGCGCGGGCGCGCAGCGAGCGGACCAGGAACTGCGTGTTGCCGAGCGAGCGCCACAGGCCGCCCGCGCGCGCGTAGGCCCTGTCCGCCTCCTGTGCCAGGCCGGCGTTGGCCAGCGACTCGGCGGCGAGGTGGGCGAGCGTGGCGTGGTCCTGCTGCTCGGGCCAGTGCCGGGCCAGCTCGGCGGCCTTCAGGCGCTGTTCGGCGGCGGCCCGGTGCTCGCCCAGCTCGCCCAGGCAGTCCCCGAGCCACCAGCGGGCCTGGACGACCACCCCGTCGCCGTGCGTGTCGGCGCTCAGGTCGGCCAGCGCGGACTCCAGCACCTCGGCGGCCTCCGCGAACCGGCCCCGGCGCAGCAGGAACCCGCCGAGCTGCTGACGCGCCCAGGCGCCCAGGGTGCCGCTCTCGCCGGCCTCGTCGGCCCAGTGCGCGGCCTCCAGCGCGTGCTCGGCCGCCTCGCCGGCCGCGTCCCGGCCGCCGAGCACCTCGGCGAGCTGGAGGTGCAGCTGGGCCCGCCCGACCGGCTCGACGTAGGGCCCGCCGTGCTCCAGGGCCGCTCGCAGCGCCCGCTCGGCTCCGGCCAGGTCACCGGCCTGGTGGGCCAGGGCGGCGACCTGCACCTGGTACTCCACCGAGAACCAGGGGAGCCCGGCGGCCACGTAGGCACCGGCGGCCCGCCGGAACAGCTCCGCCGCCCGTTCCGCGTCCCCGGTGAGTCCGGCCAGCTCGGCGAGCATCGCCCGCGCCTCGGCGGCCCGCGCCGCCAGCCGCACGTCGTCCCCACCGCGTCCGTCGACGAGCGCGAGCACCTCTCGCACAGCCGCCTCGGCGTCCAGGACGGCCCGGCGGGTGTCCGTGGCGTCCCGGTCGGCGTCGCCGGCGGCCGTCCCGGCGGAGGTGTCGGTGCCGGTGCCGGTGTACACCGCGTTCTGTCCGGCGGCCCCGTGGACCCGCCGCATCAGGATCCGCGCCCGGCTCATCACCACCGCCGCGGTCTGGCGCACCCCGGTGCCCTCGTCGGCGTACAGCGCGAGCACCTCGTCGTACAGGCCCGTGACCGCCGTCAGGGCCGCGTCCACCTCGCCCGTCAGGGCGCGGACGTACGCCCCGCGCGCGCGTGCCGCCAGCGCCTCCCCGGGATCGCCCGCCTCCGCGTACAGCTCCGCCGCCCGCTCGAAGAGGGCGAGCCCCTCGGGGCCGCGGGCCATCGCCTCGTGGTCGGTGAGCTCTGCGCGGTCCCGCGGCGCCAGCCCGGCGCCGTCCGGCGCGGCCCGGGCGACCGCCGCCCACGCCTCCAGCGCGTGCGGCCGCAGCGTGTCCGACAGCCGCCGCGCCTCGGCGAGCAGGGCGGCCAGGCCGGGCCCGGCGGCCGGCGCGCCGGTCCCCACGGCGGGCGGGGGCGGGGCGGCCGTCGGTATCACCGGGGGCCGTACCGCCCGCACTCCCAGCGGCAGCCGCTCCGCCAGCGGGCGCTGGGCCATCCGCGCGCGGATCCGGTCCCCGACGGAGCCGGTGCCGTTGCGGCGGTCGAACCGCTCGGCGAGTTCCGTCGCCTCCGCGCGGGCGTGCGCGGCCAGTTCCCGAGCCGTCCAGGTCCGCCCGGCCGGCCCCGGCACCCGCTGGCCGCCGAGGCCCAGCTCGGTCAGCCGGTCCGTCAGCAGGGTCACCACGGCCATGAAGTCGAGCCTGCTGCGCGGCTGCCCGGTGTCCGTGAAGTAGGCGGGCCGCTCGGCCAGCAGCTCGAGGCCGCGCGCCTCGTTCCCGGTCAGCGCGCAGAACTCCACATGGTCGGCGTACGCGCCCCGCATGCTCTCCATGGGACGGACCAGACGCAGCCCGCGCAGGTGGTGGGCGCGCGCCTCGTCCAGGCGGCCGAGGCGCAGCAGCGGGGCCAGCGAGGAGGCGAGCACGGTGTGCGGCTCGTGCGCGCAGGCGAACTCGCCCTCCAGGACCGGCCGCCACAGCTCGAGCGCCTCCGCGTCCCGCCCGCACCGGACCTGCCAGGCGCCCTGCCCCTGCAGCTCGCAGGCGTGGCAGTCGGCCATCCGGTCCCGGTCCGCGGCCAGCCACGCCGCGTACGCCCGCTCCGCGCGCGCGAGGTCCCCGGTGTGCGCGGCCACACTGAACTCGGCGCTGCGCACCGCCCGTTCGGAGTGCCCGGCGAGCCGGTAGCGGTGTGCCATCTCGCCGAGCCACTTCTCGATCGAGGCGAGGGGAATGTGCGGCTGGTCCAGCATGCCCGCCGACATCCACTTGAAGACCCAGTGCAGCGAGTGCGCCTCGTCCTCGTCGAAGTCCTCCGGCCGTTCGTCCCACATGCGCAGCAGCCGCGCGAACGGGACGAACATCTTGTCCTTCTCGGAGCTGTAGTTGTAGACCTTCAGCTGGTGCCCGAGCGCCTCGATCACGGCGAGCGGGACGTCCAGCCGCTCGGCCTCGGCGAGCAGCCGCTCCGCGCGCGCGTTGCGGGCCGGGCCCTCCGGCTGCTCGGAGTTGTCGGCCAGCGCCCGGCGCAGCGAGTCGAAGTCCGTGATCTCACTCATCGTCCGTCCCCCTCCCCGTGGGTCGCCCATTCGAGCAGCCCGATGAACGCCCGGTTGAGCAGTGCCGAGTCGGCCGGCCGCAGCGGGCGCTGCGCCATCAGCAGCGCCTGCCCGTACAGCGACTCGGTCGCGGTGCCGATCAGTTCCGGGTCGCCGATCGAGCCGATGCGCCGGACGAGCGGGTTGAGATGGTTGAGCACCAGACGCGCGCGCGGGGCGCTGCCGCGCAGCGAGCCCAGGATGCCCGCCCACAGGTCGTCGGCCCCCTCCTCGGCCGCCGCACGGGCCTGCTCGTGCCGGGCGGCCCGGTCGTCCAGGTGCAGCGCGGGCACGGACAGCGGGTGGAAGGCCCGCAGGACGACGTCACAGCCCAGCGGGTCGAGCCGGTCCCGGGCGGCGGCCAGGAACCCGGACAGCGCCAGCTCCTCGCCCGGGTCGACGGCGTCCAGGTGCGCCGTCACGGTGTCCGCGTCCAGCTCGGCGACCACCGTCCCGGGCCGCACCCGCGGCAGCGCCTCGACCAGCTCGGTGTCGTACGTGTAGCCGCCGTTGACCACGCCGACGCCCTGCGCCGAGGCGATCGGGGCGACCTGCCGGTACTCCTCGACGGTCCGCGTGAAGTGCACCACGGGATGCCGCCGCGCGAACTCCTCCAGGGAGACCCGCCCGTCGGTGGTCTCGAACGGCAGCCACGGCAGCATCGTGCGCAGCATCTCCCGGTCGTGCCGGGCGAGGGACTTCACGCCCAGGTGGTGCACGGAGAGGAAGGCCGACAGGCGCTCCGGGTCACCGGCGGCGAGCCCGGTGAGCCAGGACCGAATCCGTTCGCCCAGCGCCTCCCGTACCGCGGCCAGGGTCTCGTCCTCGTACAGCGACTCGCGCGAGGCGGTGGGCCGCAGGCTGTCGGTGTCCAGGACGCAGCGCACGAAGAACGCCCAGTCCGGCAGCAGCTGCTCGGCCCGTTCGGTGAGCAGCATGCCCTTCAGGTGCACGCGGTGGGTCGCCCGCTGGGCCGGACTGACCGCCGACGGCAGCACGTAGGCCACCCCGCGGACCCCGGCCAGCGGTACGTGCAGGTCGATCGAGTCCAGCGGCGTGAACCCGAACAGCTCGTGGCAGTGCCGGGCCAGCGCCACCCGCCGGCCGGCCGGACTCGGATGGGCGCGGTCCCAGGGTGCCGGCAGCTCGGTGACCGGCTCGTCGCCGACCCGGACGTCGTAGGGCAGCAGGGAACCGAAGTCCCGGGCCAGGGCGCGGACCCGCTCGGGCGCGAGCCACTCGGCCGCTCCGGCCCGTGCCGTCAGGTACACGGTCGTACCCGGCTCGGGCCGCTCCGCCCCGGACAGCGTCCGCACGGTGTACGACCCGTCGTCCCGGGCCGTCCACTCCACCGGCGGGGCGTCGGGCGTACGGGCGCTGCGGCTGACGACTCTGATCCGCTCGGCGACCACGAAGCAGGCGAGCAGGCCGATACCGAACTGGCCGAGGAAGTCCGAGCGGGCCTCCTGCAGGCCCTCGGCCCGCTTGGAGCTGCGGCCGATGGTCGCCAGCAGGCTGTGCACGTCCGACTCGGTGAGTCCGACGCCGGTGTCCTCCACCCGCAGCCCGCCGTCCCCCGCGTAGAGCCGCACCCGCGCCGGGGCGTCCGGATCGGCGGCCCGCCGGGCGGTGATGGCGTCCACGGCGTTCTGCAGCAGCTCGCGCAGATAGACCTTGGGGCTGGAGTACAGGTGCTGGGAGAGCAGGTCCACCAGACCGCGCAGGTCGACCTGGAACGTGTGTGGTTGTTGAGGTGACTGGGATGCGTGGGGTGCCTGAGGGGTCTGGGAGTCCATCGTCACTGCGCCGGAGGGGGAGTGCGTGCGGCGCGGGGTCGGGCGGTCCCGGCGTGGCGGTGACCGCGAAGGATGGCCGGAGCGCGTCATCCTAGAGCCGGAACAGCCCGCCTGACCAGGGGTTTCCCCGATGTTTACGGCACTTCGCCGGGAAGGCCCAGGGCGGCGTCTACGGCATTGTCAGTGCCGTGGTGTGCAATGGATCCCGTGCCCGCACTGGAAGAATCACTGAAACAGCCGCTGAAGTCAGTGCTCGGCCCCGCCACCGCGAAGGTGATGGCCGAACACCTCGGCCTGCACACCGCCGGCGACCTCCTGCACCACTACCCGCGCAGATACGAGGAGCGCGGCCAGCTCACCCACCTCGCCGACCTCCCCATGGACGAGCACGTCACGGTGGTCGCCCAGGTCGCCGACGCGCGTCTGCACACCTTCGCCTCGGCCAAGGCCCCCCGGGGCAAGGGCCAGCGTCTCGAGGTCACGATCACCGACGGCAGCGGCCGGCTCCAGCTGGTCTTCTTCGGCGCCGGCGTGCACAAGCCCCACAAGGAGCTGCTGCCGGGCACCCGCGCGATGTTCGCCGGCAAGGTCTCCGTCTTCAACCGCCGTCTCCAGCTCGCCCACCCCGCCTACGAGTTGCTGCGCGGAGACGGCGAGGAGGCGGTGGAGACCTGGGCCGGCGCCCTCATCCCGATCTACCCCGCCACCGCCAAACTGGAGTCCTGGAAGATCGGCAAGGCGGTCCAGACGGTGCTGCCCAGCGCCCGGGAGGCCCTGGACCCCCTCCCGGACTCCCTGCGCGAGGGCCGCGGCCTGCTGCCGCTGCCCGAGGCCCTGCTCAAGATCCACCGCCCGCACACCAAGGCGGACATCGCCGACGCCCGCGCCCGCCTGAAGTGGGACGAGGCCTTCGTGCTCCAGGTCGCCCTGGCCCGCCGCCGCCACGCCGACACCCAGCTTCCCGCCGTACCCCGCGTGCCCAGGCCGGACGGCATCCTCGCGGCCTTCGACGGCCGCCTCCCCTTCACCCTCACCGAGGGCCAGCGGAAGGTCTCGAAGGAGATCTTCGACGACCTGGCCACCGACCACCCCATGCACCGCCTGCTGCAGGGCGAGGTCGGCTCCGGGAAGACGCTCGTGGCCCTGCGCGCCATGCTCGCCGTGGTCGACGCGGGCGGCCAGGCGGCGATGCTCGCGCCCACGGAGGTCCTCGCCCAGCAGCACCACCGCTCGATCACCGAGATGATGGGGGAGCTGGCCGAGGGCGGCATGCTGGGCGGCGCCGAACACGCCACCAAGGTGACCCTGCTCACCGGTTCCATGGGCGCGGCCGCCCGCCGCCACGCCCTGCTGGACCTGGCCACCGGCGAGGCCGGCGTCGTCATCGGCACGCACGCCCTGATCGAGGACCGGATCCAGTTCCACGACCTGGGACTGGTGGTGGTCGACGAGCAGCACCGCTTCGGCGTCGAACAGCGCGACGCCCTGCGCGGCAAGGGCAAGCAGCCCCCTCATCTGCTCGTCATGACGGCCACCCCGATCCCGCGCACGGTGGCCATGACGGTCTTCGGCGACCTGGAGACCTCGGTCCTCGACCAGCTGCCCGCCGGCCGGTCCCCGATCGCCAGCCATGTCGTCCCCGCCGCCGACAAGCCCCACTTCCTCGCCCGCGCCTGGGAGCGGGTCCGCGAGGAGGTCGAGAACGGCCACCAGGCGTACGTCGTCTGCCCGAGGATCGGTGACGAGGAGGACGACCCGAAGAAGGCCGGCAAGAAGAAGTCCCCCGAGGACGAGGCCGAGAAGCGGCCCCCGCTCGCGGTCCTCGACGTGGCCGGCCAGCTGGCCGAGGGCCCCCTGAAGGGCCTCCGGGTGGAGGTCCTGCACGGCCGTATGCACCCCGACGACAAGGACGCCGTGATGCGCCGCTTCGCGGCCGGCGAGACCGACGTCCTGGTCGCCACCACCGTCATCGAGGTCGGCGTGAACGTCCCCAACGCCACGGCCATGGTCATCATGGACGCCGACCGTTTCGGCGTCTCCCAGCTCCACCAGCTGCGCGGCCGGGTCGGCCGTGGCTCCGCGCCCGGCCTGTGCCTCCTGGTCAGTGAGATGCCCGAGGCGAGCCCCGCCCGCCAGCGCCTGAACGCGGTCGCCGCCACCCTCGACGGCTTCGAACTCTCCCGCATCGACCTCGAACAGCGCCGCGAGGGCGACGTCCTGGGGCAGGCCCAGTCCGGTGCCCGCTCCAGCCTCCGGGTCCTGGCCGTCATCGAGGACGAGGAGGTCATCGCGGAGGCCAGACAGGAAGCGGCGGCGGTCGTCGCGGCGGACCCGGAACTGGAGCGGCTGCCGGGACTCCGTACGGCCCTGGACGCACTCCTGGACGAGGAACGGGAGCAGTACCTGGAGAAGGGCTGACGAGCAGCGCCCCCACAGGGGCGCGGGGAACCGCGCGACCAGCCACAATGAACGTAAACTCGCCCACCAGAAGGACCAGCACATGACCCGCGTGATCGCCGGCCGGGCCGGCGGACGGCGCCTCGCAGTACCTCCCGGCACCGGAACCCGCCCCACCTCCGACCGCGCACGCGAAGGCCTCTTCTCCACCTGGCAGTCCCTGCTGGGCGGTCCCCTGGACGGCGAACGGGTCCTCGACCTCTACGCCGGCTCCGGCGCCGTGGGCCTGGAGGCACTCTCCCGGGGCGCGAGCCACACCCTCCTCGTCGAGGCCGACGCCCGCGCGGCGAGGATCGTCCGCGAGAACGTGAAGAACCTGGGCCTCCCGGGCGCCGAGGTCAGAGCGGGCAAAGCGGAACAGATCATCCGGACCCCGGCACCGGAAGAGCCGTACGACCTCGTCTTCCTCGACCCGCCGTACGCCGTCACGGACGACGATCTTCGGGAGATCCTGCTCACACTCCGTTCGGAGGGCTGGCTCACCGGGGAAGCCCTCGTCACCGTGGAGCGCAGCACCAGAGGCGGCGAATTCCACTGGCCGGACGGTTTCGAGGCGATCCGGTCCCGTCGCTACGGCGAGGGAACGTTTTGGTACGGTCGCGCCGCCTCTACGTGCGAAGACGCACGATGACCGGACCGGAGAGCGAGGGATCACAAGTGCGCCGCGCCGTCTGTCCCGGGTCGTTCGACCCGATCACCAACGGACATCTCGACATCATCGCCCGAGCCTCCCGTCTGTACGACGAGGTCTACGTCGCGGTGATGATCAACAAGTCCAAGAAGGGCCTGTTCGAGATCGAGGAGCGGATCGAGCTGATCCGCGAGGTCACCTCCGAATACGCCAACGTCCGCGTGGAGGCCTTCCACGGTCTCCTCGTCGACTTCTGCAAGCAGCGCGACATCCCCGCCATCGTCAAGGGCCTCCGCGCCGTCAGCGACTTCGACTACGAGCTCCAGATGGCCCAGATGAACATCGGACTCACCGGTGTCGAAACGCTGTTCGTGCCCACCAACCCCACCTACAGCTTCCTGTCGTCCTCCCTCGTCAAGGAGGTCGCCGCCTGGGGCGGAGACGTCTCCCACCTGGTGCCGTCGCAGGTCCTGGAGGCCCTGAACGGGCGCCTGCGCAAGGACTGATGGGGCTACAGTCGTCCCGTCCGTCTCCAACCCGGCAGTAGAGAGTGGCGAGCACAGGTGGACGTGCAGAAGAAGCTCGACGAGATCGTCTCCGCGGTCTCCGGTGCCCGGGCGATGCCCATGTCGGCGTCGTGCGTGATCAACCGCGCCGAACTGCTCGCGATGCTCGAAGAGGTCCGCCAGGCGCTGCCCGGTTCCCTGGCCCAGGCCCAGGAGCTGATCGGCGGCCGTGAGCAGATGGTCGAGCAGGCCCGGCTGGAGGCCGAGCGGATCATCGAGAACGCCCACGCCGAGCGCGGCTCACTGATCTCCGACACCGAGATCGCCCGCCGCTCCCAGTCCGAGGCCGACCGGGTCCTCGCCGAGGCCCGCCGGGAGGCCGAGGAGATCCGCGCCGAGGCCGACGACTACGTCGACTCCAAGCTCGCCAACTTCGAGGTCGTCCTCACCAAGACCCTCGGCTCCGTCGGCCGTGGCCGCGAGAAGCTCCTCGGCACCGGCCCCGGCCTGGACGAGAACGGCTACGAGGACGAGGACGCCCCCGAGCGCAGCCACGACCCGGAGACCCTGCGCCACAACGCCGACCAGTACGTCGACGTCAAGCTGGGCGCCTTCGAGGCGGTCCTCGCCAAGACCCTGGAGGCCGTCGGCCGCGGCCGGCAGAAGCTGCACGGCCGGATCGCCACCGACGACCTCGGCGCGCTCGCCGACGACACCACGACCTTCCAGCACTCCAGCGACGCCGACTACCTCGCCGACCTCGCGGCCCTCGCGGACAGCGACCGCACGGCCCAGTCGCAGCCGCAGCCGCAGCCGCAGTCGCAGCCGCAGCCGCAGTCGCAGCCGCAGCCCGAGCGGACCGAGCGGCCGGAGCCCTCGTACGAGCCGCAGCCCGCCTACGGCTACCAGCAGCAGCCGGACCCCTACGCCGGCTTCCCGCAGCAGCCGGAGTACGCGCCGCAGCAGGACCCCTACGGCTATCAGCAGGCCGACCCCTACGCCTACCAGGGCTACGACGTCCAGCAGGCCGCCTACGACCCCCAGCAGGCCCACCAGCCGCAGCAGCCCCAGCACCAGCCGCAGCCCCACGCCCAGCAGGACTACGCTCTGGACGAGACCAGCCTCTTCGACACGGGCATGATCAGCGCGGAGCAGCTGAGGGCCTACGAGCAGGGCCGGGGCCTGTAGCCGGGGCACCGGATTGGGCGCTGAGCGAAAGGTCCAGTATCCTGGCTCTTCGGTCGCGCGTATGCCCCGCGATCACCGCTGCCCGGGACTAGCGTCGGGCGGCGTCCCTTCGAGTACGTAGATCGAAAGCAGGAATGGCTTCCAACGCCCGCCTCGACCACCGCAACCCCCTCGTGATCGACACGCACGAGCTGGGTCGGCGTCCGGGTGCGCTGCAGCGCCTGACCCGCGAGATCGACGCTCCCAGGGATCTCGGCATCCAGGGGGTCATCGGAGTGCCGGAAGGCGCGCCGGTGGAGCTCGACCTCCGTCTCGAGTCGGTCATGGAAGGGGTGCTTGTCACAGGCACCGCCCGTGCGGCGACCGAGGGGGAGTGCGTAAGGTGTCTGGAGCCGGTCGAGCTGGAGCTCGAAGCGGACTTCCAGGAGATGTTCTCGTACCCTGACGCCGATGACCGGGGCCGCGTGATCGCGGAACCGGGCGACGACGCCGAGGACGACGAGGACAGGCTCTACATCGAGGACGGTCTGATCGACCTCGAACCTGTGCTGCGTGATGCGGTGGTGCTCGCACTGCCGATGCAGCCGGTGTGCCAGGACGACTGCCCCGGCCTGTGCTCCGAGTGCGGAGTGCGGCTCGCGGACGACCCGGAACACCACCACGACGCCGTCGACATCCGTTGGGCGGCTTTGCAGGGACTCGCCGGTCCGATGACGGACGGCGAGAAGGACGAGATGAGCGGCGCCGATGCGGGCGTCGACGAGAAGCAGGAGAAGTAGCCGTGGCTGTTCCGAAGCGGAAGATGTCGCGCAGCAACACGCGCCACCGCCGGTCGCAGTGGAAGGCTGCGGTCCCCACCCTGGTTGCGTGCGAGCGCTGCCACGAGCCCAAGCAGCAGCACATCGCGTGCCCGTCTTGCGGCACCTACAACAAGCGCCAGGTCCTCGAGGTCTGAGCGGCTGGTGAGAGGCACTGTGTCCACGCCGAAGAAGAACTCTGCGGACCCTCAGGCCTCGTCCCACACGCTTCTGGAAGGGCGGCTCGGCTACCAGGTCGAGTCCGCCCTTCTGGTGCGAGCGCTGACCCACCGTTCCTACGCGTACGAGAACGGCGGTCTGCCGACGAACGAGCGGCTGGAGTTCCTCGGGGACTCCGTGCTCGGTCTCGTCGTCACGGACACGCTGTACCGCACCCACCCCGACCTGCCCGAAGGCCAGCTGGCCAAGTTGCGGGCCGCGGTGGTCAACTCGCGTGCGCTGGCGGAGGTCGGCCGCGGCCTCGACCTGGGCTCCTTCATCCGGCTCGGCCGTGGTGAAGAGGGCACGGGCGGCCGGGACAAGGCGTCCATCCTCGCCGACACCCTTGAAGCGGTGATCGGCGCGGTCTATCTCGACCAGGGCCTCGACGCGGCCTCCGAACTGGTGCACCGCCTGTTCGACCCGCTGATCGAGAAGTCCTCCAACCTCGGCGCCGGCCTGGACTGGAAGACATCCCTGCAGGAGCTGACCGCGATCGAGGGACTCGGCGTACCCGAGTACCTGGTCACGGAGACCGGCCCCGACCACGAGAAGACCTTCACTGCTGCCGCCCGCGTCGGAGGCGTCTCGTACGGCACCGGCACCGGCCGCAGCAAGAAGGAGGCGGAGCAGCAGGCCGCCGAGTCCGCCTGGCGGTCCATCCGGACCGCGGCGGACGAGCGCGCCAAGGCGGCCGAGATGGCCGCCGCGGCGGACGGCGACCCGTCGTCCGCCACCGCCTGAGCAAGACGCAGTACACGAGCGCCCGCCCGGCCGTCGACGCCGGCGCGGGCGCTCGGTTCATCCACCGGTCCGCAGTTCCGACGGGGGTCCCGATGCCCGAGTTGCCCGAGGTCGAGGTCGTCCGGCGGGGCCTGGAGCGCTGGGTCGCCCACCGGACCGTCGCCGACACCGCGGTGCTGCACCCACGTGCCGTACGCCGGCACCTCGCCGGGCCCGACGACTTCGCGCACCGGCTCAAGGGCCACCACATCGGCGTGCCCTCCCGGCGCGGCAAGTACCTGTGGCTGCCGCTGGAGGAGACGAACCAGTCCGTCCTCGCCCACCTCGGTATGAGCGGCCAGCTGCTGGTCCAGCCGCACGACGCTCCGGACGAGAGGCACCTGCGCATCCGCCTCCGGTTCGCCGACTCCCTCGGCACGGAGCTGCGCTTCGTCGACCAGCGCACGTTCGGCGGGCTGTCGTTGCACGACAACACCCCCGAAGGCCTGCCCGACGTCATCGCGCACATCGCCAGGGACCCGCTGGACCCGCTCTTCGACGACGAGGCGTTCCACCAGGCGCTGCGCCGCAAGCGGACCACCATCAAGCGGGCCCTGCTGGACCAGTCGCTGATCAGCGGGGTCGGCAACATCTACGCGGACGAGGCCCTGTGGCGGGCCCGGGTCCACTACGAGCGCCCGACGGCGAACTTCACCCGCCCGGTCACGGCGGAACTCCTCGGCCATGTCCGGGACGTGATGAACGCGGCCCTCGCCGTCGGCGGCACCAGCTTCGACAGCCTGTACGTCAACGTCAACGGCGAGTCCGGCTACTTCGACCGGTCCCTGGACGCCTACGGCCGTGAGGGACTGCCGTGCAAGCGCTGCGGCACCCCGATGCGGCGCCGGCCCTGGATGAACCGGTCCAGTTACTTCTGCCCGAAGTGTCAGAGGCCGCCGCGCGTCTCGTCGTAGCGTGCGCGGGCCGCGAGGACGTCGTCCATCGCGTCCTCCACGCAGTGGATGAGCGACAGCAGGCGCTCGGCGACCTGACGGCCCAGGGCGGTCAGCTCGTAGTCCACGCGGGGCGGGTTCGTGGGCTGGGCCTCGCGGTGCACCAGGCCGTCGCGCTCCAGCGCGTGCAGCGTCTGGGACAGCATCTTCTCGCTCACTCCGTCGACGCGGCGGCGCAGCTCGTTGAAGCGCAGCGAACCCTCGTACAGCGCGCCGAGCGTCAGCCCGCCCCAGCGGCCCGTGACGTGCTCCAGCGTGCCGCGTGACGGGCACGCCTTGGCGAAGACGTCGTACGCGAGGTCGTCGTGGTCCCGGGTGGTGGCGGTCATGGCACCAGGATACGCCCGCACAGCGCTTGCCACCAGGTTGCACTAACTAGAAGTTAGTGCTTTCCTGTGGTTACTGCTTCGGGCTGCTCTCGCGGCCGGGCAGCCTCTTTCCGTTGTCCTTCCGAGGAGTTCTCATGACCGCGCCCGTCGTCTCCATCGCCTATCACTCCGGTTACGGCCACACCACCGTCCTCGCCGAGGCCGTCCGCGCCGGTGCCGCCGACGCGGGGGCCGAGGTGCACCTGATCAAGGTGGACGAGATCACCGACGAGCAGTGGGAGATCCTGGACCGCTCCGATGCGATCGTCTTCGGCTCGCCCACCTACATGGGCACCGCGTCGGGCGCGTTCCACGTGTTCGCCGAGGCGACCTCGAAGCGCTGGTTCGGCCAGGACTGGAAGGACAAGCTGGCCGCGGGCTTCACCAACTCCGCCTCCAAGAGCGGGGACAAGCTGCACACCCTGCAGTTCTTCCAGACGCTCGCCGCCCAGCACGGCATGCACTGGGTCAACCTCGGGCTGCTCCCCGGCTGGAACAGCACCACCGCCTCCGAGAACGACCTCAACCGCCTCGGCTTCTTCGCCGGCGCCGCCGCCCAGAGCAACACCGACGAGGGACCCGAGGGCGTCCACAAGGCCGACATGGCCACCGCCGAGCACCTGGGCCGCCGGGTGACGGAGACGGCGAAGGTGTTCGCGCGGGGGCGCGTCACCGCGTAGGGCGCGGACCCGCGGAGCGTCTAGAACCCGAAGTCCGCGGTCCACCAAGGGCCGCCCGGGCCGAAGTGGACGCCGACGCCGAGGGTCTTGAAACCGCAGTTCAGTATGTTGGCGCGGTGGCCGGGGCTGTTCATCCAGGCGTTGGTCACGGCAGCCGCGTCGGCCTGGCCGCGGGCTATGTTCTCGCCGCCGAGGCCGGTGATGCCCGCCTTCGCCGCCCGGTCCCAGGGCGTCCTGCCGTCGGGGTCGGTGTGGTCGAAGAAGCCCCGCGCGGCCATGTCGTCGCTGAACGCCCCGGCCAGCCCGGTCAGCGAGGAGTTCGCGGCCAGCGGGGTGCAGCCGGCCTTCGCCCGCTCGTCGTCGACCAGCTTCAGCACCTCGGCCGCGGCGGCGGCCTCCCGCGACACCGTCACCGGCGGTGAGGTCGGCGCCGGCGCCTTCGTGGCCGTACGGGACGGGGTGGGCTCGGGCTCGGGCACGGCGGACGTGGCGGACGCGGACGGCTTGGGCGCCTTGGACGGCGAGGACGGCTTGGACGGCGAGGACGGCTTGGGCGGGGAGGCCGGCAGGGACGGCTGGGGAGGCCGGGCGGACCGGGACGGCAGGGGGGACTTGGACGGCTTCGGCGCCGTGGTCCTCGGCGCCGGCTTCACGGCGGCCGTCTTCGACGGAGCCGGCTCGGACGCGGCGGACCCGGCTCGCGCCGGCTTGTGGGACGCCGGCTCGGAGGGGGAAGGGGAGGCGGACGCGGAGGACGACGGGCTCGGGGAGGCGGTCCGCCCGGTGCCGCCGACGGCCGGGCCGCTCGTGCGGCCGCCGGTGTCGCCGGTGGCGCTGCCCGAGGTGCCGCCCTGCGGGCTCGCCGAGTTGCTCGGAGCCGCCGCGGTCTGCACACGGTCCCCGCCGGTGACGTGCGAACCGCCGCCGAGCCGGTAGTTCTCCAGGCCCGGCACCACCCCCGTGGCCACCGCGATCACGCCGAGGGCGACGGCGACGGACACGCCGAGCAGGCCCGCGCGCACGGGTCGGAGGGGTCGTACGACCTTGTTCCGCCGCCGGAGGCCGCCGGACGGCCCGCCGTCCGGGGTGAACCCACCACCCGCGAAGCCACCGCTCCCGGAGCCGGAGCCCGTGTCCGGGTCGGACCCGGGCGGGGCCGGCGCCGCGTCGGCGTCCGTCGCGAAGAGGTAGGCGCGGGCCCTGGCCGTGGCCTCGGCGTACGCCTCGGGGTTCAGGTAGGGCGCTGTGCCCATCGGTATCGGGCGGTGCCCCGGGGACGAGTGCTGGGGGTCTTCGCTCCCCGTGCCGGAGCTTTGCGTATGCGTAACCCCCGTGGAGCGGCCCTTGGCGGCGCGGCCGGCGGCGGAGCGTCGGTGGCGTCCCATGTCCTTGCCCTCTTCCTCGTACGCGCGGTCGGCCCGTTGCCCGCACGGCGAGTGACCCGCCGACGAGTCACTCCCGATGGCCGACCCGACCCACTCGATCGAGTGAGTTTTCATATGCGATGCACTGGGTCCGGACGGTACCTCATGCCACCGGCGGACGGCGTGTCCCGGACCGCACCGGCCGGTTAGGTTGCACCCATGAGTGAGGATGTACGACTGGTCGCCTGGGTACGTGGACGCGTGCAGGGTGTGGGTTTCCGCTGGTTCACGCGTGCCAAGGCGCTGGAGATCGGCGGCCTGAGTGGTTTTGCTCTCAATTTGGCCGACGGTCGCGTCCAGGTGGTCGCGGAGGGGGCGCGGGAGGGCTGCGAGGGGCTGCTGGACTGGCTCCAGGGCGGCGACACGCCCGGACACGTGGACGGTGTCACCGAGATCTGGGACACACCCCGCGGCGGCTACGACGGCTTCGCCATCCGCTGAGGCGGGCGTGCCGAACCCCGGGCGCCGGAACGCGGTGATCTGCCAGCGGCACGTGCGGGAAGCAGAAACGCCCTGGTGGTTGCCAAGACGAGCGTGGCATGGCAGGCTCCGCAGGTACTGCTGGTCGCCACGCCCTGAGGGTCCGGACACGGCGCAGCGCCGCCGTTTTTCCGGCCGCGTGCCCCGGTTACCCACCAATACAGGGCGTGATCGTGTTGACCGTCAAACTTTTTGGTGAGACGCTGAAAGCCCCGCGCACCTTAGCTGTTTGGCATGGAGCAACAGCAGAGCAACACCCGGATGTGCCAAGCACCGCGGGTGCGAATCCCTCACGACCCAACCGCATCGGTCGGTCACTCAGTGTGGAGGACCATCCATCATGGCAAAGGCGCTTCTCGGTTACGTCGGCGGCTCCGACCCTCGACTCCTCGCCGAGATGCGACGGCTGCAACAGCGTGTCCAGGACCTGGAGTCCGAGCTCGTACGGATCCAGGCGGAGAACGAAGCGCTGTCGGCTGCCGCCTCTCAGGACAGGATCATGGAGAGCATCGACGCACACCAGGCGGAGCCTGCGCTGACCTGATCGCTGCATCGCTCCACGACAGCAGTCACAGCGATCGGGCTGCCCGTATCAACCGCTCAGTTGATCCATCCGACTGGAACGCAGTCATCAGAGTTGCAAGGGACGCTTCGGCGTCCCTTCGTCTTTTCCCCCGCATCTTTTCACCTTCTTTAACGTCTGGTGTGCCCTGCGCGTTCAGTGGCGAAACCGTGGGGTTGCGAGTGTTCGTGGAGTGAGATAGCGGCGCCGGGTAGAGTCCAGCGGCGTGCACCTCAAGGCCCTGACCCTCCGCGGCTTCAAGTCGTTCGCCTCTGCGACCACCCTCCGCTTCGAACCGGGGATCACGTGTGTCGTCGGTCCGAACGGCTCGGGCAAGTCCAACGTGGTGGACGCGCTCAGCTGGGTCATGGGCGAACAGGGCGCCAAGTCGCTGCGCGGCGGCAAGATGGAGGACGTCATCTTCGCGGGCACCACCGGCCGCCCGCCGCTGGGCCGCGCCGAGGTGTCCCTGACCATCGACAACTCCGACGGGGCCCTGCCCATCGAGTACGCCGAGGTGACCATCACGCGGATCATGTTCCGCAACGGCGGCAGCGAGTACCAGATCAACGGCGACACCTGCCGTCTGCTGGACATCCAGGAACTGCTCTCCGACTCCGGCATCGGCCGTGAGATGCACGTCATCGTCGGCCAGGGCCAGCTCGACTCCGTCCTGCACGCCGACCCGATGGGCCGCCGCGCCTTCATCGAAGAGGCGGCCGGGGTCCTCAAGCATCGCAAGCGCAAGGAGAAGGCGCTGCGCAAGCTGGACGCGATGCAGGCCAACCTCGCGCGCGTGCAGGACCTCACCGACGAACTGCGCCGTCAGCTCAAGCCGCTGGGCCGCCAGGCGGCGGTGGCGCGCAGGGCCGCCGTCATCCAGGCCGACCTGCGCGACGCCCGGCTTCGCCTCCTCGCCGACGACCTGGTGCGTCTGCGCGAGGCCCTCCAGGCGGAGATCGCCGACGAGGCGGCCCTGAAGGAACGCAAGGAGACGGCCGGGCAGGAACTGAAGAAGGCCCTCCACCGCGAGGCCCTGCTGGAGGACGAGGTCCGCCGGCTCACCCCGCGCCTCCAGCGCGCCCAGCAGACCTGGTACGAGCTGTCCCAGCTGGCCGAGCGCGTACGCGGCACCGTCTCGCTGG
Organism: Streptomyces sp. NPDC042638; assembly: GCF_040647235.1. NCBI lineage: Bacteria > Bacillati > Actinomycetota > Actinomycetes > Kitasatosporales > Streptomycetaceae > Streptomyces > Streptomyces sp. NPDC042638. Next base: position 109,188 of record NZ_JBEZBT010000014.1, on the reverse strand, counting down.
CCGACGCCCGGGTCAAGAGCGCCACCTCCGCGCCCCTTGAGGAGCGCCGCGGCCGGGACCCCGAGGACCTGGAGCGGGAGGCCGCCCGCATCCGCGAGCAGGAGGCCGAGCTGGAGGCCGCCCTGGAAGCGGCCCAGCGTGCGCTGGACGACACCGTCGCCCACCGCGCCGAACTGGAGCGCGAGCTGGCCCTGGAGGAGCGCCGGCTGAAGGACGTCGCCCGCGCCATCGCCGACCGCCGCGAAGGTCTGGCCCGGCTGACCGGGCAGGTCAACGCGGCCCGCTCGCGTGCCGCCTCCGCGCAGGCGGAGATCGACCGGCTGGCGACGGCCCGCGACGAGGCACAGGAACGGGCGGTGCACGCGCAGGAGGAGTACGCGGCCCTGCAGGCGGAGGTCGACGGCCTGGACGCCGGCGACGCCGACCTGGCCGGACAGCACGAGGCCGCCAAGCGGCAGCTCGCCGAGGCCGAGGCCGCCCTGAGCGCGGCCCGCGAGGAAGTCACTGCGGCCGAACGCCGGCGCGCCGCGACCCAGGCCCGCCATGAGGCGCTGGCGCTGGGACTGCGCCGCAAGGACGGCACCGGGATACTGCTCGGCGCCCGCGACCGGCTCACCGGCATCCTCGGCCCCGCCGCCGAACTGCTGACGGTCACCCCCGGCTACGAGGTCCCGCTGGCCGCCGCGTTCGGTGCGGCGGCGGACGCGATCGCCGTGACGACCCCCGCGGCGGCGGCCGAGGCCATCACGCTCCTGCGCAAACAGGACGGCGGCCGAGCGGCCCTGCTCCTGGCAGGCCCCCCGGACGACGCCCCCCGCAGGCCCACGCCCACCCCCGACGGGCCGGCGTCCCCACGGTCTGTGGGCAACGGCTTGCCTGGCCCCGACGGGTCGGCGTCCCCACGGGCTGTGGGCAACGGCGCGCCCGGCCCCGACGGGCCGGCGTCCCCACGGGCTGTGGGCAACGGCGCGCCCGGCCAAGACGGCGCCGCCGACGAGGACCCGCCCGGTACCCGCGCACGCGCCCCCCTCTTCGCCGCCGACCTCCTGCGCGGCCCCGCCGAGCTCATGCCCGCCGTACGCCGGCTGCTGGCCGGAACCGTCGTCGTGGACACCCTGGAGGACGCCGAGACGCTGGTCTACGCCCAGCCGGAGCTGACCGCTGTGACCGCCGAGGGGGACCTCCTCGGCGCCCACTTCGCACACGGCGGGTCCGCCGGCGCGCCCAGCCTGCTGGAGGTGCAGGCCTCTGTGGACGAGGCCGCCGCCGAGCTGGCCGAGCTGGCGGTCCGCTGTGCGGAGCTGGCCGAGGCGCAGCACACGGCGGCCGAACACCGCAGGCGTACCGCGGCGCTCGTCGAGGAGCTCGGCGAGCGCCGGCGGGCCGCCGACCGGGAGAAGTCGGCCGTGGCCCAGCAGCTCGGGCGGCTCGCCGGGCAGGCGCGGGGCGCCGCGGGCGAGGCCGAACGGTCGGCCGCGGCGGCGGCGCGCGCACAGGAGGCGCTGGAGAAGGCCGTGCAGGAGGCCGAGGAGCTGGCCGAGCGGCTGGCGGTGGCCGAGGAGATGCCGGTGGAGGAGGAGCCGGACACCTCGGTGCGGGACCGGCTCGCCGCCGACGGGGCCAACGCCCGGCAGACCGAGATGGAGGCCCGCCTCCAGGCCCGTACGCATGAGGAGCGGGTCAAGGGGCTCGCCGGGCGCGCCGACTCGCTCGACCGGGCGGCCCGCGCCGAGCGGGAGGCGCGGGCGCGTGCCGAGCAGCGCCGGGCCCGGCTGCGGCACGAGGCGGCCGTGGCCGAGGCGGTCGCCTCCGGAGCCCGGCAGCTGCTCGCGCACGTCGAGGTGTCCCTGGTCCGGGCCGAGGAGGAGCGTTCCGCCGCCGAGGCGGCCAAGGCCCGGGGCGAGCAGGAGCTGGCCACCGCCCGTACGGCCGGCCGCGAACTGAAGGCCGAGCTCGACAAGTTGACGGATTCGGTGCACCGGGGCGAGGTGCTCGGCGCCGAGAAGCGGCTGCGCATCGAGCAGCTGGAGACCAAGGCGCTGGAGGAGCTGGGTGTCGAACCGGAGGGGCTGGTGGCGGAGTACGGTCCGCGCCGGCTCGTGCCGCCCTCGCCCCCCGCCGACGGCGAGCGGCTGCCGGACGACCCCGAGCACCCCCGCAACCAGCCCCGCCCCTTCGTGCGCGCCGAACAGGAGAAACGGCTCAAGGCCGCCGAGCGGGCGTACCAGCAGCTGGGCAAGGTCAACCCGCTGGCGCTGGAGGAGTACGCGGCGCTGGAGGAGCGGCACAAGTTCCTCAGCGAGCAGCTGGAGGACCTGAAGAAGACCCGCGCCGACCTCCTTCAAGTGGTGAAGGAGGTCGACGAGCGGGTCGAGCAGGTGTTCACCGAGGCGTACCGGGACACCGCCCGCGAGTTCGAGGGTGTCTTCAGCCGGCTGTTCCCGGGCGGAGAGGGCCGCCTGGTGCTCACCGACCCCGACAACATGCTCGCCACGGGTGTGGACGTCGAGGCGCGTCCGCCGGGCAAGAAGGTCAAGCGGCTCTCCCTGCTCTCGGGCGGTGAGCGCTCGCTGACGGCCGTCGCGCTGCTGGTGTCGATCTTCAAGGCCCGGCCGAGCCCCTTCTACGTCATGGACGAGGTCGAGGCCGCGCTGGACGACACCAACCTCCAGCGGCTGATCCGGATCATGCAGGAGCTGCAGGAGGCGTCGCAGCTGATCGTGATCACGCACCAGAAGCGCACGATGGAGGTCGCCGACGCGCTGTACGGCGTGTCCATGCAGGGCGACGGGGTGTCGAAGGTCATCTCGCAGCGGCTGCGCTGATCTCCACCCAAGATCAACTCACTCTGAGTTCACTTCTTGAACACGGAGTGGCTGCTCCTATCGAAAAACTCACAGCCGTTGAACTATTGACTTCGAAACTTGAAGGCATAGTCTCTGCAACGTTGCTTTTACCTTCAGGGGTAAGTGGTGTGAACCTGTGCGCCACTGGATACCTGAAAGGGATCACCCCACCCCGGCAGCGTTGCCGCGGCCCGAGGAGTTTTTCGTGACCAGCACTGCGCAGGCACCTCAGCCAGGAGCCAGGACGGCTCATCCCGAGCATCTCGGGCATGTCATCTTCATCGCTGCGGCGGCCGCCATGGGCGGTTTCCTCTTCGGCTACGACAGCTCCGTGATCAACGGCGCCGTCGAGGCCATCCGCGGCCGCTACGACATCGGCTCCGCGGCCCTCGCGCAGGTCATCGCGATCGCGCTGATCGGCTGTGCCATCGGCGCCGCCACGGCCGGCCGCATAGCCGACCGGATCGGCCGCATCCGCTGTATGCAGATCGCCGCCGTCCTCTTCACGATCAGCGCCGTCGGCTCCGCGCTGCCCTTCGCGCTGTGGGACCTCGCCTTCTGGCGCATCATCGGCGGCTTCGCCATCGGCATGGCCTCCGTCATCGGCCCCGCCTACATCGCCGAGGTCGCCCCGCCGGCCTACCGCGGCCGGCTCGGCTCCTTCCAGCAGGCCGCGATCGTGGTCGGCATCGCCGTCTCCCAGCTCGTCAACTGGGCCATCCTGAACGCCGCTGGCGGTGACCAGCGCGGCAAGCTGCTGGGCCTGGAGGCCTGGCAGGTCATGCTCGGCGTCATGGTGATCCCGGCCGTCCTCTACGGTCTGCTCTCCTTCGCGATCCCCGAGTCGCCGCGCTTCCTGATCGAGGTCGGCCGCAAGGAGCGCGCCCGCGAGGTGCTCAAGGAGGTCGAGGGCGACAAGATCGACCTGGACGCCCGGATCGCCGAGATCGAGCACGCCATGAAGCGGGAGCACAAGTCCTCCTTCAAGGACCTCCTGGGCGGCTCCTTCTTCTTCAAGCCGATCGTCTGGGTGGGTATCGGCCTGTCGGTCTTCCAGCAGTTCGTCGGCATCAACGTGGCGTTCTACTACTCCTCGACGTTGTGGCAGTCGGTCGGTGTCGACCCGACGGACTCGTTCCTCTACTCCTTCACCACCTCGATCATCAACATCGTCGGCACCGTGATCGCGATGATCTTCGTGGACCGCATCGGCCGCAAGCCCCTCGCCCTCATCGGTTCGGTCGGCATGGTCGTCGGTCTCGCCCTGGAGGCCTGGGCGTTCTCCTACGACCTGGTGGACGGCAAGCTCCCCGCCACCCAGGGCTGGGTCGCCCTGATCGCCGCCCACCTGTTCGTGCTGTTCTTCGCCCTGTCCTGGGGTGTCGTGGTCTGGGTCTTCCTCGGCGAGATGTTCCCGAACCGGATCCGCGCCGCCGCCCTGGGCGTGGCCGCCTCCGCGCAGTGGATCGCCAACTGGGCCATCACCGCGAGCTTCCCGTCGCTGGCCGACTGGAACCTCTCCGGCACCTACGTGATCTACACGGTCTTCGCCGCGCTCTCCATCCCGTTCGTCCTGAAGTTCGTCAAGGAGACGAAGGGCAAGTCCCTGGAAGAGATGGGCTGACCCGCGTAGCGAGGACCCCGAGAACTCGGGGAGAAGGGCCAAGTCCCCGCTGCCCCTCTCCTCGTACCGTCCGCCGCCCCCGCCCGGCCACTGCCCGGGCGGGGGCGGCGGTCTCGTTCGCGGTCACCGGACGAGCCCGCCGGACGTCGGTTCCGGTTCAGCCCTCCAGGGCCGGCAGCACCCGCTCGGCGAACAGCCGCAGGCTCCGCCATCCCTCCTCCACCGGCATCCCGCCGGCCAGCGGATGCAGCACCAGGCTGTCGAGGCCCTGCGCCACGCACTGCTCCGGCGTGAGGATCCGGTACACGCCCTCCGCGCGCAGCTGCTCCACGGAGGTGGCGGCCGACCTCACCGCCGAGCGGATCTGCTCCGACTGCCAGGAGGCGTAGGTCCGGGCCTCGTGCAGGAAGTGGCCGCCGTACTCGGCCCACGCCCGGTCCGGGTCCTCGGCGACGTGGAGGAGCGGGGTCTCGGCGGCCGGCATCATCGTCCAGCCCTCGGTCCCGTACTCGGTGAGCTTCTCCTTGTAGTACGCCTCCAGCTCCGGCAGGTGCGCGCTCGGGAAGAACGGCAGGCCGAGCCGGGCGGCCCGGCGGGCGGCGGCCTTCGACGAGCCGCCGACCAGCAGCAGCGGGTGCGGGTCGGTGTACGGCCGCGGGGTGAGCCGCACCCTGCGGCCCCGGTATACGAACTCCTCGCCGCTCCACGCCGTCAGCAGCGTCTCCAGCAACTCGTCCTGGAGCCGGCCCCGGCGCTTCCAGTCGACGCCGAACAGGGCGTACTCCTCGGGCCGGTAACCGATCCCGGCCACGGTGACGAGCCGCCCGCCGCTCAGCAGGTCCAGTACGGCGATGTCCTCCGCCAGCCGCAGCGGGTCGTGCAGCGGGCCGATCACCGCCGACACCGTGACCGCGATCCGCCGGGTGGCCCCGAACACCGCGCCGGCGAAGGTGAAGGGCGAGGGCAGCCAGTTGTTCCCGGCGCCGTGGTGTTCCTCCGTCTGCACGGTGCTGATCCCGTGCTCGTCCGCGTACGCCGCCATCTCCAGCGCGGCCCGGTAGCGGGCGGACAGGGCTGCGGGAGGGGCGCCGGGTGCGACGAGATTGAAACGTACGACCGTGACGGGCATGGGAAGTCCCCCTCCGGTGCGAAGCGGTGGAGAGGGACGGTAACTGACGAAGCGTCAGATGGCCATGGGGACACGAGGGCGGGCCAGGTGTACTGACCCGTGAGGCAGAGGCGGGCCGGGGAAGCGCGGCCCGGGGAGACGCGGGACCGGCCGACGCGGGGCCGGGGAGAGGTTGGTCGGCAGACGCACGGCCGGCGCCGACGGGGAACCGGCGGGCGCGGGCCAGGAGGCGCAGGGGCGCTGCGGGTGCCGCCGCTTGCGGCCGGGCGCCGTCCTGTACCGCAGCGGCACGGACGCGTCGGCTCGGCCCGCGGTCAGACGTCGGCGGTCGCCCGCACCTCGGCGCTCTCCTCGGCGCTCTCCTCGGCGGCCTGCGCCGGAACCGTCACCGCCGGCTTGGGCAGCACCAGGTACAGCACACCCGAGATCACGATCGTCGCGACCCAGCCGAGGCCGTACTCGCCGATCACGTTGTTCGCGGCGAGCGGGCCGGTGAACCAGTCCGAGGTGGTGAACATCAGGCCCGCCAGCAGGCCGATCGCCCAGGCGGCCACGGCCGCGGGGGAGAAGCCGCCCCGGTACCAGTAGGCGCTGGTGCGGGTGGTGTCGGCCATGGCCCGGCCGTCGTACTCGGTGCGGCGCAGCATGTCCGCGCCGAAGACGCCGACCCAGGCGGAGAAGGCGACCGCCAGCAGCGACAGGAAGGCGATGAACGAGCCCATGAAGCTCGTCGCCACCAGCATCAGCACCCCGCCGAAGATCAGCGAGATCACGGCGTTGACCGAGACCGCCCAGTGCCGCGGCACCTTGAAGCCCAGGGTCTGCGCGGTGAAGCCCGCCGAGTACATCGACATCGAGTTGATCAGCAGCATGCCGATCAGCGCGATGCACAGGTACGGCACCGCGATCCACGTCGGCAGGATCTCGCCGAGGAAGGAGACCGGGTCGGTCGCCGAGGCCAGGTCCGGCGTCGAGACCGCCATCACCGCGCCCATCAGGACCATCGGCAGCACGACCACACCGGCACCGCCCACCGCCGTGCCCACGATCGCCTTCGAGGACGCCGTGCGCGGCAGATAGCGGGTGAAGTCCGGCGCGGACGGGATCCAGCTGACACCGCCGGCCGCGATCATGCCGACGCCGGTGATCACCGCGGCCGTGGAGCCGGCGCTGTGGTCCATCACCTTCGACCAGTCGGTGTTCGCCACCAGATACCCCAGGACGAGCACCGAGAAGACGGCGAAGAGGTAGGTCGCGTACTTGTTGCACTTCTGTACGGCGCTGATGCCGAGCCCGGAGATCGCGAAGGTCGCCACGACGAAGACCAGCAGGGTCACCATGTCCAGCACGCTGTTCGTCTTGATGCCGAACAGGATGTCCAGGATGGTGAGCAGCGCGTAGGCGCCGGTCACCGCGTTGATCGTCTCCCAGCCCCAGCGGGCGACCCAGATCAGCGAACCGGGCAGCAGATTGCCGCGCTGGCCGAAGACCGCGCGCGAGAGTGCCATGCCCGGCGCGCCGCCGCGCTTGCCCGCGATGCCGATCAGGCCGACCAGGCCGTACGACACGATCGGCGCGGCCACGGCGACGACCAGCGCCTGCCAGATGTTCAGGTGGTACGCCACGACGAGGCTCGCGCCCATCGTCAGCAGCAGCACGCTGATGTTCGCGCCGACCCACGTGGGGAACAGCTCCCGGGTCCTCGCGGTGCGCTCGTGGTCGGGGACCTGCTCGATACCGCGGGTTTCGAGAGCGCCTTCGGTCTCGACGGATTTGCTCATGAAAGAAGGTGCCAGACGTGGGGGAACAGAGTGACGTGGGGACTCTACGCGCGTGGATAGAGCAGCCACCATCGTACTTTGCTCCGAGTCCTGTCGCTACGTGGCCTTTGTCTCTCAGAGGAACCCACAAACGGCCCTCCGGCGGACCCCATGGCCGATACTGGTCGGGTTATGGAAACCGTCATCCTTGCTGTAGTCATCGCCGTGGTCGTGCTCGGTGCGCTCGGCGGGCTGATCGTGGGCAGCCGACGCAAGAAGTCGCTGCCTCCGCCGCCCCCGAAGACCCCCGACATCACCGCGCCCCCGGCCGAGCCGCACGTCGGCGACGAGGCCGAGACGCCGCGCGACGAACCGCGCCGGACGATCGAGGAGGTGGATCTCCCGGGCGGCCCCGCACCGGTCGTCGTCGAGGAGCCCCCCGCCGTTCCGCCCGTCGAGGTTCCCGAACTCGAGATTCCGGAGCCCACCGCCGGCCGCCTGGTCCGCCTGCGCGCCCGGCTGTCCCGCTCGCAGAACGCCCTCGGACAGGGTCTGCTCACCCTGCTCTCCCGTGAGCACCTGGACGACGACACGTGGGAGGAGATCGAGGACACGCTGCTCACCGCCGATGTCGGCGTGCAGCCCACCCAGGAACTGGTCGAGCGCCTGCGCGAACGCGTCAAGGTCCTCGGCACCCGCACCCCCGACGAACTGCGCGGTCTGCTCCGCGAGGAACTCCTCAAGCTGGTCGGCACCGACGTCGACCGCACCGTGAAGACCGAGCCCGAGGGCCGCAAGCCCGGCATCGTGATGGTCGTCGGTGTCAACGGCACCGGCAAGACCACCACCACCGGCAAGCTCGCCCGCGTCCTGATCGCCGACGGCCGCACCGTCGTCCTCGGCGCCGCCGACACCTTCCGTGCCGCCGCGGCCGACCAGCTCCAGACCTGGGGCGAGCGCGTCGGCGCCTACACCGTGCGCGGGCCGGAAGCCGGCGACCCCGCCTCCGTCGCCTTCGACGCGGTCAAGGAGGGCAAGGAGATGGGGGTCGACGTGGTCCTCATCGACACCGCCGGCCGGCTGCACACCAAGACCGGTCTCATGGACGAGCTGGGCAAGGTCAAGCGCGTGGTGGAGAAGCACGCGCCGCTGGACGAGGTGCTCCTCGTCCTGGACGCCACCACCGGCCAGAACGGTCTGGTGCAGGCCCGGGTGTTCGCCGAGGTCGTGGACATCACCGGCATCGTGCTGACCAAGCTGGACGGCACGGCCAAGGGCGGCATCGTGGTCGCGGTCCAGCGTGAGCTGGGCGTGCCGGTCAAGCTCGTCGGGCTCGGCGAGGGCGCGGACGATCTCGCGCCGTTCGAGCCGGAAGCGTTCGTGGATGCCCTTATCGGTGAGTGACCCCGCCTCCGGCCGCGGAGGTGTCCCACTCATCCTCGGAACCTTTCCAGGATCAAGCGAGAAGCGCCCGCCCCCGAGGTGCAGTCGGGGACGGGCGCTTCGCTTTTCGGCGGCCGGTCACCTGCGCGACCGGTGGGCGACGTACGCCAGCGTGCCGAGCAGCAGCCGCGCCGCCGGCGGCCGGGTCGCCGAGTCCAGCGCGGGCGGACGCAGCCAGCGCACCGGCCCGAGACCGCCGCGGTCGGAGGGCGGGGCGGTGATGTGCGTGCCGGGACCGAGGCCGCGCAGGTCCAGCGCGGCCGGGTCGTCCCAGCCCATGCGGTAGAGCAGCCGGGGGAGGTCGGCGGCGGCGCCGGGTGCGACGAAGAAGTGGGCGCGGCCCTCCGGCGTGGCGGTGACCGGGCCGAGGGGAAGGCCCATGCGCTCCAGGCGGACCAGGGCGCGACGGCCGGCCGACTCCGAGACCTCGATGACGTCGAAGGCCTGCCCGACCGGCAGCATGACCGAGGCGCCCGGGAAGTCGGACCAGGCCTTGCTCACCTCGTCCAGCGTGGCCCCGGCCGGCACGTGGGGGGCGAAACCCAGCGGATGCGCGCCTGGCGCCGGGCAGCCGGACCGCCCGCACGAGCAGACGCTCCCGGCGGCCCGCGCCCCCGGCACCACGTCCCATCCCCACAGCCCGGTGAACTCGGCGACGGCGGTGCACTCCGCGGAGCGGCCGCGCCGACGCGTGCCGGAACGGATCTCGCGGATGCCGCCGATCGTGAAGCCCATGCCCCCTCCAACGGGTCCGGCGCGCCGGTGGTTACGACGCGGAACGGGACGGAAGCGGAACGTAACGCTAGGGCTCCGCCTTCCCAGGCGGTCGCGCGGCCAAGGCGGCGCCTTGGAGCACACCGGGGGGAACGCCGGGAGCCACGCGCCCCCGCGTGCATCACTCCACCGACTTCCAGTCGTCCTATGTCAAGTGAATCGCGCGGAGCCGACCGTGAGTTCATTCGAAGGGGTGGCGAATGGTGGCGTTTCCGGGATCCCCGTGGCTGGACGGGTGATCGTAGAATTACTGTGAGTGTGCGAGTTCTGGCGGCACATGCACATGTGGGTATGCCGGAGGCAAGTCGTCGGCTCGTTCGAAGAGTGAGAACCGGCGGACGGGGAGCCGTATTTACCGGCATTCTGATAGGGCTTGACGCATCAGGGCGACAAGTGGTCTCAGGAATGGGGGCGTTCCAGTGGGCGGCAACGGCGGTAGCGGGACGAACGCTGACAAGCGCCCCAACGAGCTGCTCGGCTCGTGGTTCGTGCGCAGCGGCTGGTCCAAGGGCGAGCTGGCCCGCCAGGTGAACCGCAGGGCACGCCAGTTGGGTGCGAACCACATCTCCACCGACACCTCGCGGGTGCGCCGCTGGCTGGACGGGGAGAACCCGCGCGAACCGATTCCGCGCATCCTCTCGGAGCTGTTCTCCGAGCGATTCGGCTGTGTGGTCTCCATCGAGGACCTCGGCCTGCGCGCGGCCCGCCAGTCGCCCGCCGCCTCCGGTGTCGACCTGCCCTGGACCGGCCCGCGGACGGTGGCGCTGCTCGGTGAGTTCTCCCGCAGCGACCTCATGCTCGCCCGGCGCGGCTTCCTCGGGACCTCGCTCGCCCTGGCCGCCGGTCCCTCCCTGGTCGAGCCCATGCAGCGCTGGCTCGTGCCCACTCCGGCCTCCCCGGTCCCGGCCGAGCCCCAGTCCGCGCTGGACGCGCGCAGGCCGGGCCGGCTGTCCCGGCCCGAGCTGGACCTGCTGGAGTCGACCACGCGGATGTTCCGCCAGTGGGATGCCCAGTGCGGCGGCGGCCTGCGCCGCAAGGCGGTCGTCGGCCAACTGCACGAGGTCACCGATCTGCTCCAGGAGCCCCAACCCGCGGCCACCACGCGCACGTTGTTCCAGGTCGCCGCCGAACTGGCCGAACTCGCCGGCTGGATGTCGTACGACGTCGGCCTCCAGCCCACCGCCCAGAAGTACTTCGTGCTCGCGCTGCACGCGGCCAAGGAAGCCGGCGACAAGCCGCTCGGCTCCTACATCCTCTCCAGCATGAGCCGCCAGATGATCCACCTCGGCCGGCCCGACGACGCCCTGGAACTGATCCACCTCGCCCAGTACGGCAGCCGTGACTGCGCGAGCCCGCGCACCCAGTCCATGCTGTATGCGATGGAGGCCCGCGCGTACGCCAACATGGGCCAGCCCGCCAAGACCAAGCGTGCCGTCCGCATGGCCGAGGACACCTTCGCCGATGCCGACGAGTGGGACGAGCCGGACCCCGACTGGATCCGCTTCTTCTCCGAGGCCGAGCTGTACGGCGAGAACTCCCACTCCTTCCGCGACCTGGCCTACGTCGCCGGGCGCAGCCCCACCTACGCCTCCCTCGCCGAGCCCCTCATGCAGCGGGCGGTGGAGCTGTTCGCCAAGGACTCCGAGCACCAGCGGTCGTACGCGCTCAATCTCATCGGCATGGCCACCGTGCACCTCCTCCAGCGCGAGCCCGAGCACAGCACCCAGTACGCCGCGCGGGCCATGGAGATCGCCAAGAAGGTCCGTTCCGAGCGGGTGAACACCCGTATCCGAAAGACCGTCGACACGGCCGTGCGCGACTACGGCGACCTCGCCGCCGTCGTCGACCTCTCCGACAAGCTCGCCGTCGACCTGCCGGAGTCCGCGGAAGCGGTCTGACGTCCGGCCCGCCCACGCCCACCCCGAGCACCACATGCCCCGGCCGCGGCCGGGCCTCCCGAACTGCCCGACTCGGCTCCCCCATGCCAGGTCATCGAGAGGCCCGCCGCGGCCGGCCCGTCTCCCCGCGGAGATCCCCGCGGAAGGTTGCGCCACGATAACGATCGCCCGGTCCCGTATCCGGCACTTCATCCACGCGTAACACGCCAGGCTCCTTCGTCACCCCGGCGAAACAACGAGGGGCTTCCACCGAAACCGCGCTGCGCCAGTCTCAGGGCGCATAACCGGCCACCCCCTCCACCGACCGGACCGCTCAGGCACCGCCCGCACGGGGCCGCACCAACCGACGAGGAGACGCCGATGGCACCAGCCATCATGCTTGCGGCGGACGCACCCAAGCTGTCGTCCGCCAACACAGGCTTCATGCTCATCTGTTCCGCCCTGGTGATGCTCATGACCCCGGGCCTGGCCTTCTTCTACGGAGGAATGGTCCGCGTCAAGAGCACCCTGAACATGCTGATGATGAGCTTCATCAGCCTCGGGATCGTCACCATTCTGTGGGTGCTCTACGGCTTCTCCCTCGCCTTCGGCACGGGCAACAGCCTCCTCGGCTGGAACGCCGACTGGATCGGCCTCAACAACGTCGGGCTGACGCAGCTCTGGGACGGCTACACCATCCCGATCTACGTCTTCATGGTCTTCCAGATGATGTTCGCGATCATCACACCGGCCCTGATAAGCGGCGCCCTCGCCGACCGGGTCAAGTTCTCCGCCTGGGCGCTCTTCGTCGCCCTGTGGGTCACGATCGTCTACGTCCCGGTCGCCCACTGGGTCTGGGGCGCCGACGGCTGGGCCTACAAGCTCGGCGTGATCGACTTCGCGGGCGGTACCGCGGTCCACATCAACGCGGGTGCGGCGGCGCTCGGTGTCATCCTCGTCATCGGCAAACGCGTCGGCTTCAAGCGGGACCCGATGCGCCCGCACAGCCTGCCGCTGGTCATGCTCGGCGCCGGTCTGCTCTGGTTCGGCTGGTTCGGCTTCAACGCCGGCTCCTGGCTCGGCAACGACGACGGCGTCGGCGCGCTGATGTTCGTCAACACGCAGGTCGCCACCGCCGCCGCGATGCTGGCCTGGCTCGCCTACGAGAAGATCCGGCACGGCGCGTTCACCACACTCGGCGCCGCCTCCGGCGCGGTCGCCGGTCTGGTCGCGATCACCCCGTCCGGCGGCGCGGTCTCCCCGCTCGGCGCGATCGCCGTCGGCGCCGTCGCCGGTGTCGCCTGCGCCGCGGCCGTCGGCCTGAAGTTCCGGTTCGGCTACGACGACTCGCTCGACGTCGTCGGCGTCCACATGGTCGGCGGCATCATCGGCTCCCTGCTCATCGGCTTCTTCGCCACCGGCAAGGGCCAGTCCGCGGCGACCGGTGTCTTCTACGGCGACCACTCCTTCGACCAGCTGTGGAAGCAGTGCGCGGGGGTCTTCGCGGTCCTCGCCTACTCCCTGGTCGTCTCCGCAGTCCTCGCCTTCCTGCTCGACAAGACCCTCGGCATGCGGGTCAGCGAGGACAAGGAGGTCTCCGGCATCGACCAGGCCGAGCACGCCGAGACCGCGTACGACTTCAGCGGCACCGGCGGCGGTGTCATCGGCTCCACCGCCCCCGCCCCGGCCCCGGCCGCCCCGCAGAAGAACAAGAAGGTGGATGCATGAAGCTCATCACCGCGGTCGTCAAGCCCCACCGGCTGGACGAGATCAAGGAGGCCCTGCAGGCCTTCGGCGTCCACGGGCTGACGGTCACCGAGGCCAGCGGCTACGGCCGGCAGCGCGGCCACACCGAGGTCTACCGCGGCGCCGAGTACACCGTCGACCTCGTCCCCAAGATCCGCATCGAGGTGCTGGCCGAGGACGACGACGCCGAGCAGCTGATCGAAGTCGTCGTCAAGGCGGCCCGCACCGGCAAGATCGGAGACGGCAAGGTGTGGTCCCTGCCCGTCGAGACGGCCGTACGGGTGCGCACCGGCGAGCGCGGCCCGGACGCGCTCTGAGCGGGAGCAACGGAACAGGAGTCACTGGGTGACCGGTACGGATGTGCGGAAAGAGACCGAAGACTCGGGACCCGGCGGCTACGCGGCGGCCCGGCTGCGCCTCCTCACCGAGGGGGCGCGGTCCGGGCCGCCGCGCCGTACCGCCCTCGCCGAACTGACCGACGGCTGGCTCGCCGGACTGTTCGGCGCGGCGGTGGAGCGGCTGCCGCGCGGCGACGACGGACGGGGGGAGGGGGGACCGGGCGGGGTCTCCCTCGTCGCCGTCGGCGGTTACGGCCGGGGCGAACTGTCCCCGCGCAGCGACCTCGACCTCGTCCTGCTGCACGACGGCTCCGACCCCGGTGCCGTCGCCGCCCTCGCCGACCGCCTCTGGTACCCCGTGTGGGACCTCGGCGTCGCCCTCGACCACTCCGTGCGCACCCCCGCCGAGGCCCGCAGGACGGCCGGCGAGGACCTGAAGGTCCACCTCGGCCTGCTGGACGCCCGCCATCTCACCGGGGACGCCGGACTCACCGCCGGCCTGCGCACCGCCGCCCTCGCCGACTGGCGCAACCAGGCCCCCAGACGCCTGCCCGAGCTGCGGGAACTGTGCGCCGACCGCGCCGCCCGCCAGGGCGAGCTGCAGTACCTGCTGGAACCCGACCTCAAGGAGGCCCGGGGCGGCCTGCGGGACGCCACCGCCCTGCGCGCCGTGGCCGCCTCCTGGCTCGCCGACGCCCCGCGCGAGGGCCTGGCCGACGCCCGACGCCGTCTGCTCGACGTACGCGACGCCCTCCACCTGGCCACCGGCCGCGCCACCGACCGGCTCGCGCTGCAGGAGCAGGACCAGGTGGCCGCCGAGCTGGGCCTGCTCGACGCGGACGCCCTGCTCCGGCAGGTCTACGAGGCCGCGCGGGTCATCGCCTACGCCAGCGACGTCACCTGGCGCGAAGTGGGGCGCGTACTGCGCTCGCGCGCCGTGCGTCCGCGCCTGCGCGCCATGCTGGGCGGCGGCAGGTCCGTCACCGAGCGCTCTCCGCTCGCCGAGGGCGTGGTCGAGCAGGACGGCGAGGTGGTGCTCGCCCGCGCCGCCCGCCCCGAGCGCGACCCGGTCCTCCCGCTGCGGGCCGCTGCCGCCGCCGCGCAGGCGGGCCTCCCGCTCTCCCTGCACGCCGTACGGCGCATGGCCGCCACCGTGCGCCCGCTGCCCGCGCCCTGGCCCGCCGAAGCCCGTGAACAACTGGTCACCCTGCTCGGCTCCGGCCGTCCGACGGTCGACGTCTGGGAGGCCCTGGAGGCGGAGGGCCTGATCACCGGCCTGCTCCCCGACTGGGAACGGGTCCGCTGCCGCCCCCAGCGCAACGCCGTCCACCTCTGGACGGTGGACCGGCATCTGATCGAGACCGCCGTCCGCGCCTGCGAGTTCACCCGCCGGGTCAGCCGTCCCGACCTGCTCCTGGTCGCCGCCCTGCTGCACGACATCGGCAAGGGCTGGCCCGGCGACCACTCGCTGGCCGGCGAGATCATCGCCAAGGACGTCGCCGCCCGGATCGGCTTCGACCGCGCCGACGTGGCCGTCCTGTCGGCACTCGTCCGCCACCACCTGCTGCTGATCGAGACGGCCACCCGCCGCGACCTGGACGACCCCGCCACCGTCCGCTCGGTCGCCGAAGCGGTCGGCACCCTGAGCACCCTGGAGCTGCTGCACGCCCTCACGGAGGCGGACGCCCTCGCGACCGGCCCGGCCGCCTGGTCCTCCTGGCGCGCCTCCCTCGTCGCCGACCTCGTACGGCGCGTGCGTGCCGTCCTCGCCGGAGACGTCCCCGACGAGCCGGAGCCGGCCGCGCCCACCGCCGAGCAGGAGCGCCTCACCATCGAGGCCCACCGCACCGGCGGGCCCGTCCTCGCGCTGCGCGCCCAGACCGAACCGGTGCCGGACGAGGAGCGGTCCGGCGATCCGGAACCGCTGGGCGTCGAACTCCTCATCGCCGTCCCCGACCAGCCGGGCGTCCTGCCCGCGGTCGCCGGCGTCCTCGCCGTGCACCGCCTCACCGTCCGCACGGCGGAACTGCGCGCCCTGCGCCTGCCGGACGACGTGGACGACGAGGGCACGGTGCTCCTGCTCAACTGGCGGGTCGCCGCCGAGTACGGCTCCCTGCCGCAGGCGACCCGCCTGCGCGCCGACCTCGTCCGCGCCCTGGACGGCTCCCTGGACATCGCCGGCCGGCTGGCCGAGCGGGACGCGGCCTACCCGCGCCGCCGCGGCTGGACCGCCCCGCCGCCCCGGGTGACGGTGGCCCCGGCGGCCTCCCACCACGCCACGGTGATCGAGGTCCGCGCCCAGGACGCGCCGGGCCTGCTGCACCGCATCGGGACGGCCCTGGAGAAGGCGGGCGTGCGGGTGCGGAGCATGCACGTGAGCACGCTGGGCTCCAACGCGGTGGACGCGTTCTACGTCACGACGGGGGCGGGCGCGCCGCTGCCGGTGGAGGACGCGGGGTCGCTCGCGGGGGTGCTGGAGGAGACGCTGCGGGCGTGACCCCCGCGGCAGCCCTCGCCGACCGGGCGAGGCGTGTTCCCCGCGGCCGCGGAGGCGACCCGGGGCGGTCCTCAGAGCCGGTCCGAGGTGGTCGGCGGCGGCCCGGCGCGTTCCGGGGCGGTCCGGGGTGGTCCGAGACGGTCCGGGGTGACCCGGGGGTGGCCCGGGGGTGGCCCGGGGGTGGCCCGGGGTGACCCGGGGTGACCCGGGGTGGCCCGGGGGGTCCGTGGTGGTCCAGGGGTCGCCTGCGGGCGGTCCGGGGTGACCCGGGGGCAGTCCGGGGTGACCCGGGGGTGGCCCGGGGTAGCCCGAGGCGGTCCGGGGTGGCCCGGGGGTGGTCCGAGGCGGTCCGGGATGACCCCGGGGCGGCCCGAGGCGGTCCAGGGTGGCCCGGGGTGACCCGGGGGCGGTCCGAGGCGGTCCGGGGTGGCCCGGGGGTGGTCCGGGGTGACCCGGGGTGGCCCGGGGGGTCCGTGGTGGTCCAGGGGTCGCCTGCGGGCAGTCCGGGGTGACCCGGGGGTGGCCCGGGGGTGGTCCGAGGCGGTCCGGGGGCGGTCCGGGATGACCCCGGGGCGGCCCGAGGCGGTCCGGGGTGGCCCGGGGGTGGTCCGAGGCGGTCCGGGGTGGCCCGGGGGTGGTCCGAGCTGGTCGGGGGTGAGACCCGGGGGTGGTCCGAGCTGGTCGGGGGTGAGACCCGGGGGTGGTCCGGGGGGTCCGTGGCGGTCCGGGGTGGCCCGCGGGCGGTCCGGGGCGTCCCTGTCGCCGCCGGACCGGACGCCTCGTGTCCATGAGGCCGTGGGGAACGGCCCGTCCGCCGATTGCGCCGGGCGGGGACCGTTGCCTTGTCGGGCCAGATACCCTGGAAGACGCTCAGACCGCCCCCGACTCCGAGGACCGAAGCCGCCGTGTTCGATACTCTCTCCGACCGCCTCAGCGCGACTTTCAAAAACCTCCGCGGGAAGGGCCGGCTGAGCGAAGCGGACATCGACGCCACGGCCCGTGAAATCCGCATCGCACTCCTCGAGGCGGACGTGGCCCTGCCCGTCGTCCGCACGTTCATCAAGAACCTCAAGGAGCGCGCACTCGGCGCCGAGGTCTCCCGGGCGCTGAACCCGGCCCAGCAGGTCCTCAAGATCGTCAACGAGGAACTGATCACCATCCTCGGCGGCGAGACCCGGCGCCTGCGCTTCGCCAAGCAGCCGCCGACCGTGATCATGCTGGCCGGTCTCCAGGGTGCCGGTAAGACCACCCTCGCGGGCAAGCTCGGCCGCTGGCTGAAGGAGCAGGGCCACTCCCCGCTGCTGGTCGCCTGTGACCTCCAGCGCCCCAACGCCGTGAACCAGCTGAGCGTCGTCGCCGAGCGCGCCGGCGTCGCGGTGTACGCGCCGGAGCCGGGCAACGGCGTCGGCGACCCGGTGAAGGTCGCCAAGGACTCCATCGACTTCGCCAGGTCCAAGGTCCACGACATCGTGATCGTGGACACCGCCGGCCGCCTCGGTATCGACGCCGAGATGATGCAGCAGGCCGCGGACATCCGGGACGCGGTCTCCCCGGACGAGATCATGTTCGTGGTCGACGCCATGATCGGTCAGGACGCCGTCAACACCGCCGAGGCCTTCCGCGACGGCGTCGGCTTCGACGGCGTGGTCCTCTCCAAGCTCGACGGTGACGCCCGCGGTGGCGCGGCCCTGTCCATCCGGCAGATCACCGGCAAGCCGATCATGTTCGCGTCGAACGGCGAGAAGCTGGACGACTTCGACGCGTTCCACCCGGACCGGATGGCCTCCCGCATCCTCGACATGGGTGACCTGCTCACCCTGATCGAGCAGGCGGAGAAGACGTTCAGCCAGGAAGAGGCCCAGAAGATGGCCTCCAAGCTGGCGTCCAAGAAGGGCCAGGACTTCACCCTGGACGACTTCCTGTCCCAGATGGAGCAGGTCAGGAAGATGGGCAGCATCAGCAAGCTGCTCGGCATGCTCCCGGGCATGGGCCAGATCAAGGACCAGATCAACAACCTGGACGAGCGGGAGGTCGACCGCATCGCCGCGATGATCAAGTCGATGACCCCGGGCGAGCGCCAGGACCCGACGATCATCAACGGCTCGCGCCGCGCCCGTATCGCCAAGGGTTCCGGTGTCGAGGTCAGCGCGGTGAAGGGCCTGGTCGAGCGGTTCTTCGAGGCCCGCAAGATGATGGCCCGCATGGCCCAGGGCGGCGGTATGCCGGGCATGCCGGGGATCCCGGGCATGGGCGGCGGCCCCGGCCGGCAGAAGAAGCAGCAGAAGAAGGCCAAGGGCAAGCAGCGCTCCGGCAACCCGATGAAGCGCAAGCAGCAGGAGCTGGAGGAGGCCCAGCGCCGTGCCGCCGCCGCCGAGAGCGGAGGCGCCTTCGGACTGCCGCAGCAGGGCGGCGAGGACTTCGAGCTGCCGGACGAGTTCAAGAAGTTCATGGGCTGACCGGGCCCGTACGTCACCAGGGGCGCCCCTCCGCCGGAGGGGCGCCCCTGCGCATGCCGGTGCCGGGGCGGTGTCGTACCGTCCGGATATGACCGACCCCGCTCCGCCGCGCAAGTCGCCGGACCAGCCCTGGCGTACCGAGGGCGCCCCGGAGGAGCCGCCGCAGCAGACACCCGGCGGCGGGAGGATGCGGGGCGGCTGGTGGCGGCTCGCCCTCACCGCGCTGATCGTGTACCTGATCGCGAACCTGGTGCTGTCGTACTTCGACCAGGCGAACGAGCCGACGATCTCCTACACCGAGTTCAGCAAGCAGGTGAACGACGGCAACGTCGACAAGATCTACGCCAAGGGCGACTCCATCCAGGGCCAGCTCAAGAAGGAGCGGAAGAACCCGGAGGGCGGCGGGCAGTACACCAAGTTCGACACCGAGCGGCCGTCGTTCGCGGCCGACGACCTGTGGGCGAACCTGACCAGGCACAAGGTCAACGTCACCGCCGAGCCGGTCGTCCAGCACCGGAGTTTTCTCGCCAACCTGCTGATCTCGCTGGCGCCGATGCTGCTGCTGATCGCCGTGTGGGTGTTCATCGCGCGGCGGATGAGCGCGGGGCTCGGCGGCGCGGGCGGCATGCTCGGCCGCAAGGCGCCACCGAAGCCGGTGGAGCTGGTGCCGGGGGAGAAACGCACCACGTTCGCCGACGTCGCCGGGATCGACGAGGTCGAGGGCGAGCTGAACGACGTCGTCGACTTCCTGAAGAACCCCGACGCCTATCGCCGGATGGGCGCCAAGATGCCGCGCGGTGTGCTGCTCGCGGGTCCGCCCGGCACGGGGAAGACGCTGCTGGCGCGGGC
Source organism: Streptomyces sp. NPDC042638 (assembly GCF_040647235.1). NCBI lineage: Bacteria > Bacillati > Actinomycetota > Actinomycetes > Kitasatosporales > Streptomycetaceae > Streptomyces > Streptomyces sp. NPDC042638. The sequence goes on along the minus strand of NZ_JBEZBT010000014.1, from coordinate 89,849 downwards.
GGTCGCCGGAGAGGCGGGGGTGCCGTTCTTCTCCGCCTCGGCCTCCGAGTTCATCGAGATGATCGTGGGTGTGGGCGCCTCCCGGGTGCGGGAGCTGTTCGCCGAGGCCCGCAAGGTGGCCCCGTCGATCATCTTCATCGACGAGATCGACACCATCGGGCGGGCGCGCGGCGGCGGCGCGTCCGTGGGCGGGCACGACGAGCGAGAGCAGACGCTGAACCAGATCCTCACCGAGATGGACGGATTCTCGGGCTCGGAGGGAGTCATCGTGATCGCGGCCACCAACCGCGCCGACATCCTCGACCCGGCCCTGACCCGCCCCGGCCGGTTCGACCGGGTGGTCCAGGTCTCGCCGCCGGACCGCGGCGGCCGCGAGGCCATCCTGGAGATCCACACCCGCGACATGCCGCTCGCCGACGACGTCGATCTCGCGCAGGTGGCCCGTACGACCCCGGGTATGACGGGCGCGGATCTGGCCAATCTCGCCAACGAGGCGGCGCTGCTCGCGGTCAAGCGGAAACAGCAACGGGTGACCCGCTCCGACATGTCCGACGCGCTGGAGAAGGTCCAGCTGGGTGCGGAGCGGCCGCTGGTGATGCCCGACGAGGAGCGCCGGCGCACCGCCTACCACGAGAGCGGGCACGCCCTGCTGGGCATGCTCCAGCCCGGTGCCGACCCGGTCCGCAAGATCACGATCGTGCCGCGCGGCCGGGCGCTCGGGGTCACCCTGTCGACCCCGGACGCGGACAAGTACGCGTACACCGAGGAGTACCTGCGCGGCCGGATCATCGGCGCGCTGGGCGGCATGGCGGCCGAGCACGTCGTCTACGACGTGATCACCACCGGCTCCGAGAGCGACCTGGAACAGGTCACCAGCATCGCGCGCGGCATGGTGTCGCGCTGGGGCATGAGCAAGGTGGTCGGCCGGCTCTCCGCGCTCCCGAACGACGCCCAGCAGGCGTACGGCCTCGCCGCCGCTCCGCAGACCCTCGACGTGATCGACACCGAGATGCGGCGGATCGTGGACGAGTGCTACGAGGAGGCCTGCCGCAAACTCCGCGACCACCGGGGACAGCTCGACGCTCTGGCCCAGGCCCTGCTGGAGAGGGAGACGCTGGAGGAGGCGGACGCGTACCGGATCGCCGGGATCCCCCGCCTGACCAAGGACCGCGACGCCTAGGGCCCTGCGTCTGGACCAGGCTCGCTCCGGGCCCCGCCGGCCCGGCATGATCCGGACGAGGGGCCCTGGGGCACCCGGGCGATCAGATAGCGGAAGACGTTCGGCATCCACACGGTGCCGTCCGGGCGGCGGTGCGGGTGCAGGGCTTCCGCCAGTTCCTTGTCGACCTGCTTGGCGTCGGTCGCCGCGATCGCCGCGTCGAACAGACCGGTCGACAGCAGCCCCCGTACGGCGCTGTCGAGATCGGCGTACCCGAAGGGGCAGGAGACGCGGCCCGAGCCGTCCGGTTTCAGCCCGGCCCGTCCGGCGACCTCCTCCAGGTCGTCCCGCCGGGCGGGCCGCCAGCTGCGCGCGCTGCGCAGCGGATCGGCCAGCCGGGTGGCGACCCGCAGCACCGCGGAGGTGGCGCAGCGCTCCGGCGGACCCCAGCCGGTCAGCACCACGGCGGTCCCGGGCGCGGCGGGCGCGAGCGCGCCGGTGAGCAGTTCCCCGAGGCCCTCGAAGTCGCCCGCGAGGCTGCCGATCGGCTCGAAGACGGTCACCAGCGTGTACGGGGCGGTCCCCGGGCCGGCCGCGTCCGCGGGCGGACCATCGAGGAGTGTCACGGGCGTACCCGCGCGCGTGCCACGCCGTGCGCCGCCGCCCCTGCCGCGCCGGGCGTCCGGCAGCAGCCGCTCGCGGGCGAGGGCGAGCCGTTCCGGGGCGGCGGGGTCGGCACCGGTGACCGCGGCGCCCCTGGCGGCCGCCATCAGCAGGGCCAGCCCGGAACCGCAGCGCAGGCCCAGCAGCCGGGTGGCCGGGCCCACTTCGAGCCGGTCGTACACGGCGTCGAAGAGCGGCACGAGCATCCGCTCCTGGATCTCGGACCAGTCACGCGCGCGTGCGTATCTGTCCACGCGGGGTGGTGCGGAGTCCGCGTGAGACACGTGCTGCCGCACGAGCGTAGGTGTCATAGAAGCGCCCCAATCCGCCGACAGTTCGCCGCTGTGCCCGGTCGTGTGGCCCCCGTGCCGTGCGCGCGCACTTCCCACGTATGCCAGGTAACTCCCGGCTCGCGGTGCCGTCCAGGGGTCGTGGGCCCCCGCTTGGGGCCACGACGCGGGTGTGGCGAGATTTCACATCCCGGCAACCTGGGTGGCCCTACGGTGTCCGCGCCCCGGGACGGGCCGGTGGCAGGGGTCGGAGCGGTGCGCGGTAACGTCACGGAGGCCCGGGACGCTGATCGGGATGAGAACGCGCGCCGAGAGCGGCCGAAACACCTCTTGCGCAGCAGTCGGCCACCGTCGCATCAGGGCTCACGGGCGGTGCGTAGCGCGGACTACGCACCAGCTTGATATGAGCTGTGACGCTTCTCCGCAGATCAGCGCACCCGCCCTCGTCAGGACGCATCAGTGGCAACTGACGGGTACGTGCAAAATATTTGGGATGCCCCGGAATCGGAACACAGCGGCACCTCCGCTCGTTGTCATTACGTGAGCACGACACAGACACCACCTGTCCTCGCCGCAGAGCTGGCGCAGGCGTGGGCCGACATTCAGCGGCACCACCCCGAGCTGCCGGACCTCGCCGCGCCGGAGTCCCTGATCGGAGAGTCGTCGTCCGCGTGCGGTCACGAACTCTCCTTCGAGCGACTGCTCCACGAGGCCGTCCACGGCATCGCCGCCGCCCGCGGCATCCGTGACACCTCCCGGGCCGGCCGCTACCACAACCGTCGTTTCCTCGCGATCGCCGAGGAGCTGGGCCTGAACCACCCCGAGGAGCCGCACCCGAGCAGCGGTTTCTCGCTGGTCACGCTCAACCCGGAGGCGAAGCGGCGCTACCGCCCCACCATCGAGCGACTGCAGCGGGCTCTGAAGGCCCACACCGCGGCCACCTCCGCCGACACCTCCCGTACCTTCCGCGGGCCGGCCGCCCGGCACGGTTCCTCCGGCGGCGGCGTCCGGGTCAAGGCGGTGTGCGACTGCGGGCGCAACGTCCGGGTGGTGCCCTCGGTCCTGGCCCAGGCCCCCATCGTCTGCGGCGGCTGCGGCAAGCCGTTCCGGATCCCGGAGGTCGTGGGGGCGGCATAGGCGCGGACCGCGCACGTACCGGCATCTCGTGGGTGCCGGGGCTGCGGACGACGAGGGGCGCCGATGCCGCGGCGGCCTGCCGGTGCCGGGCAGCGCACCCGACGTGACCTCACCTCCACGCCGGGTGCCGGACCGGCGTGCCCGGGCGCGGTTCACCACCCTCGGCCCGAAGCGACCCGCGGGGTGTGGCAGAATGGCAAGCTGTACTCGACAGTCGCACAGGACCCCTCTCTCCTCCGGCTGACGCGTCCATCGGGCACTCGGGTACCGCAACCCCACGCGGCAACTCGCCGTGCCCAACCACGTCAAAACCAGGAGAACCCACTCCCGTGGCAGTCAAGATCAAGCTGAAGCGTCTGGGCAAGATCCGTTCGCCTCACTACCGCATCGTCGTCGCCGACTCCCGTACCCGCCGTGACGGCCGGGCCATCGAGGAGATCGGCAAGTACCACCCGACCTACAACCCGTCGGTCATCGAGGTGGACGCCGACCGCGTGGCGTACTGGCTGGGTGTCGGCGCGCAGCCGACCGAGCCCGTGCTCGCCATCCTGAAGAAGACCGGCGACTGGCAGAAGTTCAAGGGCGAGCCCGCCCCGGCGCCGCTGCTCGTCGCCGAGCCGAAGGCCACGCGTCCGTCGTTCGAGGCTCTCGGCGGCGACGACGAGGGCAAGGGTGAGGCCATCACCCAGAAGAAGAAGGCCGAGAAGAAGGACGAGGCGGCTGCTGAGTCCTCTGCGGCTGAGTCGACCGAGGCCTGAGCAGCATGCTCGAAGAGGCGCTTGAGCACCTCGTGAAGGGCATCGTCGACAACCCTGACGATGTGCAGGTCGCCTCGCGTGACCTGCGCCGCGGGCGCGTGCTGGAGGTCCGGGTCCATCCCGACGACCTCGGCAAGGTGATCGGCCGCAACGGCCGCACCGCGCGCGCCCTGCGTACCGTCGTGGGCGCCATCGGCGGTCGCGGTGTCCGCGTCGACCTGGTCGACGTGGATCACGTCCGCTGACGCTTCACCGCAACCGGCTCGGGCCGGGGAGGGCCACTGGCCGTCCCCGGCCCGCAGTCGTATGAGCAGGCCGCGTGGCCGTACAAGGTCACAGTCGTACGAGATGCACGACCTGCCACGGGCAACATGCGCGAGCAGCAGATGACAGGAGAATTGGACACGTGCAGCTGGTAGTCGCACGGATCGGCCGTGCCCACGGCATCAAGGGCGAGGTCACCGTCGAGGTACGTACCGACGAGCCCGAGCTGCGGCTCGCCCCGGGCGCCGTCCTGGCCACCGACCCGGCCTCCACCGGGCCGCTCACCATCGCCACCGGCCGCGTCCACAGCGGCCGGCTCCTCCTGCGCTTCGAGGGCGTCACCGACCGCACCGCCGCCGAGGCCCTGCGCAACACCCTGCTGATCGCCGAGATCGACCCCGAGGAACTCCCCGAGGGCGAGGACGAGTACTACGACCACCAGCTGATCGACCTCGACGTGGTCACCGAGGACGGCACGGAGGTCGGCCGGATCACCGAGATCTCACACCTGCCCTCCCAGGACCTGTTCATCGTGGAGCGCCCGGACGGCAGCGAGGTGATGGTCCCCTTCGTGGAGGAGATCGTCAGTGAGATCGACCTGGAGGAGCAGCGGGCGGTCATCACGCCCCCGCCGGGCCTGATCGACGACCGGGCCGAGATCGCGTCCTCCAGGGAAGAATCCGGAGAAGAGCCCGGGGAAGAATCCGGGGACGGCAGCGCATGAGGCTCGACGTCGTCACGATCTTCCCCGAGTACCTCGAACCCCTGAACGTCTCCCTCGTGGGCAAGGCCCGCGCGCGTGGGCAGCTCGACGTCCAGGTGCACGACCTGCGCGCGTGGACGTACGACCGCCACAACACGGTCGACGACACCCCGTACGGCGGCGGCCCCGGCATGGTCATGAAGACCGACCCCTGGGGCGACGCCCTGGACACCGTCCTCGCCGACGGCTACGAGAGCGGCGCCCAGGCGCCCGCGCTGATCGTCCCCACGCCCAGCGGCCGTCCCTTTACCCAGGAACTCGCCGTCGAGCTGTCCGAACGCCCCTGGCTGATCTTCACGCCGGCCCGCTACGAGGGCATCGACCGGCGCGTGACGGACGAGTACGCGACGCGCATGCCGGTCTACGAGGTCTCCATCGGCGACTACGTACTGGCCGGCGGCGAGGCGGCCGTACTCGTCGTCACGGAGGCCGTGGCCCGGCTGCTGCCCGGCGTCCTCGGCAACGCGGAGTCCCACCGCGACGACTCCTTCGCCCCCGGCGCGATGGCCGCCCTCCTCGAGGGCCCCGTCTACACCAAGCCGCCCGTCTGGCGCGGCCGGGACATCCCCGAGGTACTGCTCAGCGGGCACCACGGGAAGATCGCCCGCTGGCGCCGGGACGAGGCCCTCCGGCGTACCACCGCCCACCGGCCCGACCTGATCGAGCACTGCGATCCCAAGGCCTTCGACAAGAAGGACCGCGAGATGCTCTCCATCCTGGGCTGGGAACCGGACCCCGAGGGGGAGCGGTACGGCCGATTTTGGCGCCGGGCCGAGGGCGTGGAAGAATAGACCGCTGTTGTGCGTCCGTCCGGCGTGCGCCCCTGCCACAGGGGGACACGACGCCCGCACCGACCCGCACGGCAGTCCTCCTGAAACCCTAGTTTCCGTTGATGACCTGTGGCATCAGCGAAGAAAGCAGACGAAATGTCTCACCTGCTCGACTCCGTCGACGCCACGTCGCTGCGCAGCGACATCCCGGCCTTCCGTCCGGGTGACACCGTCAACGTCCACGTCCGCGTCATCGAGGGCAACCGCTCCCGTGTGCAGCAGTTCAAGGGCGTTGTGATCCGCCGCCAGGGCTCCGGTGTCCGCGAGACCTTCACGGTCCGCAAGGTCTCGTTCTCCGTCGGCGTCGAGCGCACCTTCCCGGTGCACACCCCGATCGTCGAGAAGATCGAGCTCGTCACCCGCGGTGACGTGCGCCGCGCCAAGCTGTACTACCTCCGTGACCTGCGCGGCAAGGCCGCGAAGATCAAGGAGAAGCGCGACAGCTGAGCGCGCTGAAGGAGTCCATGGCGGGTCGGGATAGCATCTCGCCCCGATGGACACCGAAGCACAGCCGACGGAACGCGACCGCTCCTCCCACCCGGGTACACCGGGGACGGAGGGCCGGTCGCGTTTCGCGTTGGTGGCACGGGCCGCCGACCGGCTCCCGGGCGGCCGGCTCACCCTCTCGATCCTGACCGTCCTGGCGTTCCTGCTGGTCCTCAACGTCTTCGTGGCGCAGCCGTTCCAGATCCCGAGCGGATCCATGGAGCAGGGTTTGAGGATCGGGGACCGCGTTCTCGTAAATAAGTTGGCGTACCGTTTCGGTGCCCAGCCGCGCCGCGGCGACGTGATTGTGTTCGACGGCACCGGGTATTTCGGGGACGCCGACTACATCAAGCGTGTGGTCGGGGTGGGGGGAGACCATGTGGTCTGCTGCGACAGGAAGCGGAGGATCGAGGTGAACGGCCGGGCGGTCGACGAGACGGCGTTCCTCCATCCCGGGGACAGCGCCTCCAGCGTGCCCTTCGACGTCGTGGTGCCCCCGGGCCGCCTGTTCGTCCTCGGTGACCACCGCAGCGACTCCAGCGACTCCCGCGACCACCTCGGCTCGCCCGGCGGTGGCATGATTCCCGTCGGCGACGTCGTCGGCCGGGCCGATTGGATCGTGTGGCCGTACCGCCACTGGACACATCTGACCCGGCCGTCCGCCTACGCGCGCGTGCCCGCCGTCCCGGCGGAGGGCGTCCATGGGTAACCGCGGCAAACCACGCGGGGTGTCCGGCGACCCCGCCGACAACCTGCTGCCCACCGGGGCCCGCCGCACTGCCGCGCCGGGCGGCGGGCGCACGCGCGCGGAGCGCCGCAGACTGCAGCGCAAGGTCAAGCGCAAGCGCAGGCGCTCGGCGGTCCGGGAGATCCCTCTGCTGGTCGGTGTCGCCGTCCTCATCGCGCTCGTCCTGAAGACGTTCCTCGTCCAGGCCTTCGTGATCCCGTCCGGGTCCATGGAGCAGACGATCCGGATCGGCGACCGGGTCCTGGTCGACAAGTTCACCCCCTGGTTCGGCTCCAAGCCGCAGCGCGGGGACGTCGTCGTCTTCCACGACCCGGGCGGCTGGCTCCAGGACGAGCAGACCGCCAAGAAGAACGACCCCGTCGTGGTCAAGCAGGTCAAGGAAGGGCTCACCTTCATCGGCCTGCTGCCCTCCGACAACGAGAAGGACCTGATCAAACGGGTCGTCGGGGTCGGCGGGGACCACGTCAAGTGCTGCGACGCGCAGGGCCGCGTCACGGTCAACGGAGTACCGCTCACCGAGGGCGACTACCTCTACCCCGGGAACTCCCCCTCCTCCACCCCCTTCGACATCACCGTGCCCAAGGGCCGGATGTGGATGATGGGCGACCACCGGGACAACTCGGCGGACTCCCGTGCCCACCAGGACACGCCCTACGGCGGCACGGTCTCCGAGGACTCGGTGGTCGGCCGGGCCATGGTCATCGGCTGGCCGCTCGGCCACTGGACGCGCCTGGACGAACCTAAAACCTTCGCAAGCGTCCCCGACGCGGCGTCGGGGGCGACCGCTGCTCCGCGGCTGTCGCATAGGGTTGAGCCCGAGAATCCGAACGGAATGACACAGCTCCCGACCCCTGCGGAACTCCCGCTCGTTATGGGAGTGGTGGGCCTGCGTCGTGTGTGGGGCAGGCGGCGGCACAGAGTGAGGAGTTGGCGTGGGGGATGTGGCGGTTGGCGCACGGTCGGGACACGACGGCGAGGAGCACCGCGGGCACCCCGTGGGACCGGACGTTCCCGTACCGGACGGCGCCATGACCTCCGGGAATGACGCGGCGGCGGGCGACGAGGGCGAGCCACGGCCCCGCGCCGGCGCCGCGGACGCGGACACGGACGGCGACGAGGGGACACATCGGCCGAGGAAGCCGCGCTCCTTCTGGAAGGAGCTCCCCATCCTGATCGGCATCGCGCTGGTCCTGGCGCTGCTGATCAAGACCTTCCTGGTGCAGGCGTTCTCGATCCCGTCCGACTCGATGCAGAACACCCTCCAGGAGGGTGACCGCGTCCTGGTCGACAAGCTCACCCCGTGGTTCGGCTCCGAGCCCGAGCGAGGCGAGGTCGTCGTCTTCCACGACCCGGACAACTGGCTGGCGGGCGAGCCGACGCCGAACCCGAACCCGGTGCAGAAGGTCCTCAGCTGGATCGGCCTGATGCCGTCGGCGGAGGAGAAGGACCTCATCAAGCGGGTGATCGGGGTCGGCGGTGACACGGTCGAGTGCAAGAACAGCGGCCCGCTGAAGGTCAACGGCAAGGCGCTGAACGAGCCCTACGTCTACCCGGGCAACACCCCGTGCAGCGTGGACGACCAGGGCGGCCAGTTCACGGTGAAGGTCCCCAAGGGCTACATCTGGGTGATGGGCGACCACCGCCAGAACTCCCGTGACTCGCGGTACAACCAGTCCGACAAGCACCACGGCATGGTCCCGGTCAAGGACGTCGTGGGCCGCGCGATCGTCAAGGCCTGGCCGGTCAACCGCTGGGGCACCCTGCCGATCCCGGACACCTTCGACCAGCCCGGCCTGGACCGGCAGTCCTCCTCCGCCGCGTCCCTGACGGTGGCCCCGCAGGGCGTGGCCGTCGCCGCGGTGCTGCCGCTCGCGGTGTGGCGGCGCAGGCGCACGGACCGGACCGGGACCGGGACGGCCCGGACGACGCCCGCCGGCCGCCCCTGACCCACGGCTGCCCGCCGACCGCCTGTGACCCCGGGGTGCGTCGGCCGCCTGTTGACGCACGGGCTGTGTCTGCCGCCTGTTGACGCACGGGTGTGTCGGCCGCCTGTGACCCACGGGGTGTGCCGGCCCCCTGTGACCCACGGGTGCCCGGCGATCGTCTGTGACCCGCGGGGTGTGCCGGCCGTGCCGGGCAGGCACGGCCCCGGCGTGGCAGCGCGGCGCCGACGGGGCGGACGGGGCGGACGCTCGTACACCCGCTCGGGCGACTCCCGTGCCGAATCCCTCCCCACGGCCGTGAGGCGCACGTCCCGGCCCTGCCGGCCGCGGTCGGGCAGGAGGGGCTGCCCCCGTTCGGAACCGCCGGGTAGGGTGCGGGTCCATGGGTGGCGAGAGCATGACGCGTACGGCCCCGCAGGGCGCCGGCACGGCACAGGCCGGCCGCGGCCGGCTCGGGCAGCGGCTGTCCGGACTGGCCGTGGCGCTGGGTCTGGTGTTGTTCCTGGGCGGATTCGTATGGGGAGCGGTGGTCTACCGGCCGTACACCGTGCCCACCAGCTCCATGACCCCCACCATCGACGCCGGCGACCGCGTGCTGGCCCAGCGCGTCGACGGCGGCGAGGTGCGGCGCGGTGACGTGGTCGTCTTCGAGGACAAGACCTGGGTCACCAACGCCAAGGTGGTCAAGCGCGTGGTCGCCGTGGGCGGGGACACCGTCTCCTGCTGCACCGACGGCAAGCTGACCGTCGACGGCAAGCAGATCGACGAGCCGTACCTGCCCAAGGGCAGCCTGGCCGAGCTCAAGGGCTTCGGCACGGTGACCGTTCCCGAGGGCCGGCTGTTCCTCCTCGGCGACGAACGCCAGGGTTCCCTCGACTCCACCGCCCACCTCACGGACGCGGCCAAGGGAACCGTCTCCCGCGGCGCCGTCTCCGCCCGCGTGGAAGCCGTGATCTGGCCGTGGAAGGGCACGCTCAAGAGCCCCACCGGCTTCGAGACGCTCGGCGCCCTCTCCCCGCCCGGGCCGCTGCGCACGATCGAGCTGATGGTCGTGGCCGGTGCGGTCCTGGTCCTCGGCGGCGGCGCCTACGGCCCCGTCGCGGGGCGGCTGAGCCGCTCGCGCGCCCGCACGGCCCGCCCGGAGGCGGCCGGTGCCCGCTGAGACCGCGCGGCCGGCGCAGGAGTCGTACGACGGCGCGGACCGCCCGCGCCGGGTGGCCCGCGTGGTGCTGCTCGACCCCGCGGACCGCATCCTGCTCCTGCACGGCCACGAGCCGGACGACCCGGCCGACGACTGGTGGTTCACGCCCGGCGGCGGCCTGGAAGGCACCGAGACGCGCGAGGAGGCCGCGCTGCGGGAACTCGCCGAGGAGACCGGCATCACCGACGTCGAACTCGGCCCCGTGCTCTGGCGGCGGCGGTGCTCGTTCCCGTTCGCGGGCCGCCGCTGGGACCAGGACGAGTGGTACTACCTGGCCCGTACGAGCCAGACGGCCACCGCGGCGACGGGGCTGACGGAGCTGGAGCGGCGCAGCGTCGCCGGAGCGCGCTGGTGGACGTGTCAGGAACTGACCCGGGCACATGAGACGGTGTATCCGACCAGACTCGCCGAGCTGCTGCGCACGCTGCTCGTCGAAGGTCCCCCGGCCACGCCCGTGACCCTCGACACGGAAATCGTCTGAGGGCCCCGGGGACTGGCGCACAATGGTGGGATCGCACGGCTGAAGGGGAACATGCCATGAGCGCCGAGGACCTCGAGAAGTACGAGACCGAGATGGAGCTGAAGCTCTACCGGGAGTACCGAGACGTCGTCGGTCTGTTCAAATACGTGATCGAGACCGAGCGTCGTTTCTACCTCACCAACGACTACGAGATGCAGGTGCACTCGGTCCAGGGCGAGGTGTTCTTCGAGGTGACCATGGCCGATGCCTGGGTCTGGGACATGTACCGGCCGGCTCGCTTCGTCAAGCAGGTTCGCGTACTGACGTTCAAGGACGTGAACATCGAGGAGCTGAACAAGAGCGACCTGGAGCTGCCGGGCGGCTGATGACCTGCGGCTTCGCATGGCGTTACCCGCCCGGGTGACGGGGTTTTCCACAACCGCCGAACCGTCCACCAAGATCAACATGTGGTGGCGGGACGCGTGACGGTTGGCGCCGGAGGTGGTGCCGACATGAACGCACGAGAGGCAATCGGCAAGTACGGCGAGGACTTGGCCGCGCGGCGGCTCGCCGAGGCCGGCATGACGATCCTGGAGCGCAACTGGCGCAGCGGACGGTCCGGCGAGATCGACATCGTGGCGCGGGACGGTGACGCGCTCGTCGTCTGCGAGGTGAAGACCCGCCGGGGTGGTGAGTACGAACACCCGATGGCCGCGGTGACCCCAGAGAAGGCGGCCAGGCTCCGCCGACTCGCCGAGCACTGGATCCAGGCCCACGGAGGAGCCCCGCCGGGCGGCGTCCGCATCGACCTGGTCGGCGTCCTCGTGCCCCGCCGTGGCGCCGCGTCCGTCGAGCACGCGCGGGGGGTGGCCTGAATGGCGTTCGCCCGTACGTGCTCGGTGGCCCTCGTGGGCGTCGAGGGAGTGGTCGTCGAGGTCCAGGCCGACCTCGAACCCGGCGTGGCGGCCTTCACCCTGGTCGGCCTGCCGGACAAGAGCCTGACGGAGAGCCGGGACCGGGTCCGGGCGGCGGTGGTGAACTCGGGCGGCGAGTGGCCGCAGAAGAAGCTCACCGTCGGACTCAGCCCGGCCTCGGTCCCCAAGGCCGGCTCGGGGTTCGACCTGGCCGTCGCCTGCGCGGTGCTCGGTGCCGCCGAGCGGATCGATCCCCGGGTCCTCGCCGACATCGTCATGATCGGCGAGCTGGGACTGGACGGCAGGGTGCGGCCGGTACGGGGCATCCTGCCGGCCGTCCTCGCCGCGGCCGATGCGGGGTACGAACAGGTGGTCGTACCCGAGTGCGCCGCCGCCGAGGCCGCGCTGGTTCCCGGTGTGTCCGTCCTCGGTGTGCGCAGCCTGCGGCAGCTCGTCGCGGTTCTGACGGAGGAGCCCGTCCCCGACGAGGCCCCGCGGGAGCAGGGGCGGCCCGACCCCCTGCTGGCCGGGCTGCGGGTACCGGGAACGGGCGCCGCCACCGGCATGCACAGCATCGGCGCCGCTCAGCACGACCACGATCACGACCTGGTGGATGTCGTGGGTCAGACCTCCGCCCGAACGGCCGTCGAGGTGGCCGCCGCCGGCGGACACCACCTGTTCCTGGAGGGGCCGCCCGGTGCGGGCAAGACCATGCTCGCCGAACGCCTGCCCGCCGTCCTTCCCCCGCTCACCCGGGAGGACTCACTCGAAGTCACGGCGGTGCACTCGGTAGCCGGGTTGCTGCCCCCGGGCAAGCCGCTGATCGACATCGCGCCCTACTGCGCCCCGCACCACTCCGCCACGATGCAGTCGCTCGTCGGCGGCGGCCCGGGCATCGCCCGGCCCGGCGCGGTCTCCCTCGCCCATCGCGGCGTGCTGTTCCTGGACGAGGCCCCCGAGTTCCGCAGCCAGACCCTGGACGCCCTGCGACAGCCACTGGAGTCGGGGCACGTCGTCATCGCGCGCAGTGCCGGCGTGGTCCGCTTCCCGGCGCGGTTCCTGATGGTGCTCGCCGCCAACCCCTGTCCCTGCGGACGCTTCTCCCTCCGCGACTCGCTGTGCGAATGCCCGCCCTCGGCGATCCGCCGCTACCAGTCCCGGCTGTCCGGCCCCCTGCTGGACCGTGTGGACCTGCGCGTCGAGGTCGATCCCGTCACCCGGGCGCAGCTCACCGAGCCCGGCGCCCGCGGAGAGTCCACGGCGACCGTGGCCCACCGGGTCCGGCAGGCCCGCGGGCGGGCGGCGGCCCGCCTCGCCGGCACCCCGTGGCGCACCAACAGCGAAGTGCCCGGACGCGAGCTGCGGAGCCGGTACCACGCCGCCGCCGGTGCGATGGACGAGGCCGAACGCAACCTGGAGCGGGGTCTGCTCACCGCCCGCGGCATCGACCGGGTCCTGCGCGTCGCCTGGACGGTCGCCGACCTGGCCGGGCACGACCGCCCGGACGCGGGCGACGTGGCCCTGGCACTGCAACTGCGCACCGGTGTACCCCGGGGGGTGCCTATGGCCATCGGGGTGCTGACATGACCGGCATGTCCGGAGCACAGGATCCCGGCGACGAGAGGCTCGGGCGTGTCTTCCTCGGCCGGGTGATCGAACCGGGGGACGAGGCCGGCGGGCGATGGGTGCGGGAACTCGGGGTGGGGGAGGTGGTGCGGCGGCTGCGGTGCGGCGGGGACCCGCTGCCCGGTGTGAGCGCAGGCCGGTGGGCGGGGCTCGCCGCGCGGGCCCGGCGGGCCGAGCCGGAGCGGGACCTCGCGGTGGCCCGGGCCGCGGGGGCGCGGTTCGTGTGCCCGGGGGACGGCGAGTGGCCGCGACAGCTCGACGACCTCGAAGACGCCCGGCCCCTCGGCCTGTGGGTGCGCGGCCGGCCGAACCTGCGGATGTGGGCGCTGCGCTCCGTGGCCGTGGTCGGCGCCCGCGCCTGCACCGGGTACGGCACCCACACGGCGGCCACCCTCGCCTCCGGCCTCGCCGAGCGCGGGTGGGTCGTGGTGTCGGGCGGTGCGTACGGCATCGACGGCGCCGCCCATCGAGGCGCCCTGGCCGCCCGCGGCGCCACCGTCGCCGTCCTGGCCTGCGGCGTCGACCAGCCCTACCCCCGCGGCCACGCCGCGTTGCTCACCCGCATCGCGGAACAGGGACTGGTGGTGGGCGAGTTGCCGCCCGGCGACCACCCCACGCCCAGCCGGTTCATCCTCCGCAACCGTGTGATCGCCGCCCTGACCAGGGGCACCGTCGTCGTGGAGGCCGCCCGCCGCAGCGGCTCGCTGGCCACCGCCCGGGCCGCCCAGCGCCTCGGCCGGTTCACCATGGGCGTACCGGGCCCGGTCACCAGCGTCCTCTCCGCCGGCGTCCACGAACTGCTGCGCGGCGAGGCCGCCCTGGTCACCGACGCCGCGGAAGTCGTCGAACTCGTGGGCGACATGGGTGACCTGGCACCGGCCCGGCGGGGTCCGGTCCTCCCGCGCGACCTGCTGGAACCGGCCACCCGTGACGTGCTCGCCGCCCTGCCCGGCGACCGCGCGGCCCCTGCGGAGGAGATCGCGCTCTGTGCCCGCACCACACGGGACGAGGCGATCGCGAGACTGTACGAACTCCGCGCACTTGGTTACGTCGAACGACACGGCGATGGCTGGAAGTTGACACGCCAGGCGATGATCTCGGTCCGGGGTGGTCGCCGCCCATGCTGACCGACCGTGTTCGGCCGTCCGGGGGAACTCCCGACGCCCTTGGCGTTTCCCGGAGTTGGCGTTTCGAGCCGGTCACGCAGAGCGAGCCGCGGGGCGCGGGCGCACGCCCTGCGCGAGCCCCTCGCGCCGGGGTGGTGCCTCGCTGTTCGCACACCGCGACTCCTCAGTCACGCTACGCTCACGACGGTGGTGGCGCAGAACGCGTCAACCCGGCACGAGACAGACACCTCACCCAGTCGGCCCACGTCAACCGAACGAATCCCCTCCCATCCACCTCTCACCCGCTTCACAGCACTTCACGGCACTTCACGGCAGAACGGCACAAGGCGACGAATGCCCCAGCACACCTCCGGGTCCGATCGGGCGGCGGCGATCCCCCCAACCGCCCGCGACGGTGGCAGCGTGCGACCGCCCGCCCCCTCGACACTCGACGAGCTGTGGCGGTCGTACAAGGCGACGGGGGACGAACGGCTCCGGGAGCAGCTGATCCTGCACTACTCGCCGCTGGTCAAGTACGTGGCGGGCCGGGTCAGCGTCGGGCTGCCGCCCAACGTGGAGCAGGCCGATTTCGTCTCCTCGGGAGTGTTCGGGCTGATCGACGCGATCGAGAAGTTCGACATCGACCGGGAGATCAAGTTCGAGACGTACGCGATCACCCGGATCCGCGGCGCGATGATCGACGAGCTGCGGGCGCTGGACTGGATCCCCCGCTCGGTCCGGCAGAAGGCGCGCAACGTCGAGCGCGCCTACGCCACCCTGGAGGCGCGGCTGCGCCGGACGCCGACGGAGGGGGAGGTCGCCGCCGAGCTGGGCATGGAGGTCGACGAACTCCATGCCGTGTTCAGCCAGTTGTCGCTGGCCAACGTGGTCGCCCTGGAGGAGCTGCTGCACGTCGGCGGCGACGGCGGGGACCGGCTCAGCCTGATGGACACCCTGGAGGACACCGCCGCCGACAACCCGGTGGAGGTGGCCGAGGACCGGGAGCTGCGCCGGTTCCTGGCCCGGGCGATCAACACGCTGCCCGAGCGGGAGAAGACCGTGGTCACCCTGTACTACTACGAGGGGCTCACCCTCGCCGAGATCGGCAATGTGCTCGGTGTCACCGAGAGCCGGGTGAGCCAGATCCACACCAAGTCGGTGCTCCAGCTGCGGGCCAAGCTGGCGAGCTTCGGACGGTGAGTCCTCCCTTTCGGCATGGCGCGTCCGTAAAGTGGTCGACGTGCCAAGGATTCGAGCGGCCTCCGTGGCCGAACACCGGTCGATGCAGCGAGCCGCCCTGCTGGACGCGGCTCGGTCCCTGCTGTCCGAGGGCGGAACGGAAGCGCTGACCTTCCCCGCGCTGGCCGAGCGGACCGGGCTGGCCAGGTCGAGCGTGTACGAGTACTTCCGGTCGCGCGCCGCCGTGGTCGAGGAACTGTGCGAGGTCGACTTCCCGGCGTGGGCCGCGGAGGTCGCGGCCGCGATGGAGCGCGCCGACTCGGCCGAGGGCAAGGTCGAGGCGTATGTGCGCCGGCAGCTGGCGCTGGTCGGGGACCGACGGCACCGGGCGGTCGTGGCCATCTCCGCGAGTGAGCTGGACGCCGGGGCGCGCGAGAAGATCCGGGCGGCGCACGGCGGTCTGGTCGCGATGATCGCGGAGGCGTTGGGGGAGATGGGGCACGGGCAGCCCCGGCTGGCGGCGATGCTGCTGCAGGGGGTCGTGGACGCGGCGGTGCGCAGGATCGAACTGGGGGCGGCCGAGGATCCCACGGCCATCACCGACGCCGCCGTGGCCATGGCCTTGCGGGGTGTGAAGGGCTGAAGGCCGCGCCCCCTCTCACCACCGGACACCTTCTGTCACTCACCGCCTGTCACCCCTTGCCACCCCTGCCACCCCTGCCACCCCTGCCACCCCTGTCACCTCCCGCCACCCGCCGCGGCCCGCGGTTCAGGAAGCCGGTACGGGCAGCAGTCTCGACGGGCCCCTCCCCAGCAGCCAGGGAGGCAGCAGGGACAGGGGGTCCAGGTAGGCCGCGCCTCGGAGCAGTCCCCAGTGCACGCACGTCGCGGTCCCGCAGTGGGAGCCGGCCGGTTCGACCGTACCCACCACATCACCCGGCCCCACCTCCTCGCCCTTGCGCACCGAGGCCCGCACCGGCTCGTACGTCGTCCGCAGATCCGTGCCGGCCAGTTCCACCGACACCACGCCCCGCCCCGCCACCCGTCCGGCGAACAGCACCCGGCCCGGCGCCACCGCACGCACCGGTGACCCGGCCGGTGCCGCCAGGTCCACGCCCCGGTGGCCGGGGCCGTACGCCGTCGCCGGAGGCTCCCAGCCCCGCAGGACCGGCGGGCGGAGACCGACCGGCCAGCCGCGGCCGACGGCCGGAACCGGTGCCCCCGCAGCCGGAGCCGGCGCAGGAGCCGGGAGGGGGACGTCCGCCCAGGCCAGAGGCGTGAGCGTGATCACCGGCAAGCCCAGCAGCAAGACCACCCACAGGGTGGCTGATCGCACCCCTCGTCGCATCACTCGTCGCATGACGGAACCGTCCCGCACATCCGCCGACCGCGGCCGGGCCTGTGGACCACTCGCCGGTTGTGGACAGTGGCGTCACCCGGCGCCTCGCCGGTCCCGTACACTTCTTCTGGCGATCCGGGTCACCGGGTCGACTTCGCACGCCCCGGTACGGCACCCGGCAACGGTTCGTACCAAGCGCCCCTCGGTCCTTCGCGGCACGGCGCATCGCGGGCGTCAGGCGCGACCGCCGTCCGGCGGACGCGGCACAACCGAGAACACCAAGGAGATACGGCCATGGCCGTCGTCACGATGCGGGAGCTGCTGGAGAGCGGCGTCCACTTCGGTCACCAGACCCGTCGCTGGAACCCGAAGATGAAGCGCTTCATCTTCACCGAGCGCAACGGCATCTACATCATCGACCTGCTCCAGTCGCTGTCGTACATCGACCGCGCCTACGAGTTCGTCAAGGAGACCGTGGCCCACGGCGGCACGGTCATGTTCGTCGGCACGAAGAAGCAGGCGCAGGAGGCCATCGCCGAGCAGGCCACCCGCGTCGGCATGCCCTACGTCAACCAGCGCTGGCTGGGCGGCATGCTCACCAACTTCTCGACCGTCTACAAGCGTCTGCAGCGCCTCAAGGAGCTCGAGCAGATCGACTTCGAGGACGTCGCGGCCTCGGGTCTGACCAAGAAGGAGCTCCTGGTCCTCTCCCGCGAGAAGGCCAAGCTGGAGAAGACCCTCGGTGGTATCCGCGAGATGCAGAAGGTGCCCAGCGCCGTCTGGATCGTGGACACCAAGAAGGAGCACATCGCCGTTGGTGAGGCCCGGAAGCTGAACATTCCGGTCGTCGCGATCCTCGACACCAACTGCGACCCCGACGAGGTCGACTACAAGATCCCGGGCAACGACGACGCGATCCGCTCCGTCACCCTGCTCACCCGCGTGATCGCCGACGCCGTCGCGGAGGGCCTCATCTCCCGCTCGCGCGTCGCCACCGGTGACAAGGGCGAGAAGGCCGCTGCCGAGCCGCTGGCCGAGTGGGAGCGCGACCTGCTCGAGGGTGAGAAGAAGGACGAGGCTCCGGCTGCCGAGGCCGCCCCGGCCGCCGAGGCTGCTCCGGCCGCCGAGGCCACCCCCGCCGAGGCCGCTCCGGCCGCCGAGGCCGCCCCCGCGGAGGCCGCTCCGGCCGCCGAGGGCGAGCAGGCCTGACGACAGTCCGTCAGCGTTCGAACGGCGGGGGCGGTGCCATCAAGTCCGCCCCCGCTGTTCACCCGTAGGTCGGCACGCCGTCCGTGATCCGCGGCTACATGTGGATCGACAGACCGTGCGGATCAGAAGATCTTCCAGACTTCGAGAAAGACTCACAGACTCATGGCGAACTACACCGCCGCCGACGTCAAGAAGCTCCGTGAGCTCACCGGCGCCGGCATGATGGACTGCAA
The DNA here is from genome assembly GCF_040647235.1 of Streptomyces sp. NPDC042638. Classification (NCBI taxonomy): domain Bacteria; kingdom Bacillati; phylum Actinomycetota; class Actinomycetes; order Kitasatosporales; family Streptomycetaceae; genus Streptomyces; species Streptomyces sp. NPDC042638. Next base: position 71,541 of record NZ_JBEZBT010000014.1, on the reverse strand, counting down.
GAAGGCGCTGGACGAGGCCGAGGGCAACGTCGACAAGGCAGTCGAGGCGCTGCGCATCAAGGGCCAGAAGGGCGTCGCCAAGCGCGAGGGCCGCTCCGCCGAGAACGGCGCCGTGGTCTCCGTCATCGCCGACGACAACTCCTCCGGTGTCCTCGTCGAGCTGAAGTGCGAGACGGACTTCGTCGCCAAGGGCGAGAAGTTCCAGGCCGTGGCCAACGCCATCGCCGAGCACGTCGCCAAGACGAACCCGGCCGACCTCGCGGCGCTGCTCGCCTCCGAGATCGAGGCCGGCAAGACCGTCCAGGCGTTCGTGGACGAGGCCAACGCCAACCTCGGCGAGAAGATCGTCCTGGACCGCTTCGCGCAGTTCGCCGACGGCTACGTCACCGCCTACATGCACCGCACCATGCCCGACCTGCCCCCGCAGATCGGTGTCCTGGTCGAGCTCGACAAGCCGAACGCCGAGGTCGCCAAGGGCGTCGCCCAGCACATCGCCGCCTTCGCGCCGAAGTACCTCTCCCGTGAGGACGTCCCGGCCGAGGTCGTCGAGACCGAGCGCCGTGTCGCCGAGGAGACCACCCGCGCCGAGGGCAAGCCCGAGGCCGCGATCGCCAAGATCGTCGAGGGTCGGCTCAACGGCTTCTTCAAGGACGCGACGCTGCTCGGCCAGCCGTACGCGCTCGACAACAAGAAGTCGGTCCAGAAGGTTCTGGACGAGGCCGGTGTCGCCCTGAAGCGCTTCTCGCGCATCAAGGTCGGCATCTGAGTCCGTACCGCGATCGACGCGTGACCCACGGGGAAGTCCCCCAGGAATTCCCGGTAGGGTCGACCGCAGTCGTCCGCGCACACCGCCACACCCGGGCGTTGGGCGGACGGCAGCAGATCTGACGAGGAGGCCATTGCCGCGCATGGGAGCGAAAAGCGACCCCATCGGCAATGGCCTTCTTCGTATGTGCAACACATGAAAGAGGCGGGATCCCCCATGACCACCACCCAGACGAGCGACGACGGCAAAGTACACGGCCGGTTTCTGCTGAAGCTGTCCGGAGAGGCATTCGCCGGAGGCGGCGGCCTGGGCGTGGACCCGGATGTGGTGCACAAGATCGCACGGGAGATCGCGGCCGTCGTGCGCGACGGGGCCCAGATCGCGGTCGTCATCGGCGGCGGCAACTTCTTCCGCGGCGCCGAACTCCAGCAGCGCGGCATGGACCGCGCCCGCTCCGACTACATGGGCATGCTCGGCACCGTGATGAACTGCCTCGCCCTCCAGGACTTCCTGGAGAAGGAGGGCATCCAGTCCCGCGTGCAGACCGCCATCACCATGGGCCAGGTCGCCGAGCCGTACATCCCGCTGCGTGCCGTGCGCCACCTGGAGAAGGGCCGCGTGGTCATCTTCGGCGCCGGTATGGGCATGCCGTACTTCTCCACCGACACCACCGCCGCCCAGCGCGCCCTGGAGATCGACGCCGAGGCGCTGCTGATGGGCAAGAACGGCGTGGACGGGGTCTACGACTCCGACCCGAAGACCAACCCGGACGCCGTCAAGTTCGACGCGCTCGGCTACGGCGAGGTCATCACCCGGGAGCTCAAGGTCGCCGACGCCACCGCCATCACGCTGTGCCGTGACAACAAGCTCCCGATCCTCGTCTTCGAGCTTCTCGCCGAGGGCAATATCGCCCGCGCCGTCAAGGGTGAGAAGATCGGCACGCTGGTGGGCGACCAGGGCAGCCGGGACTGACCGGAACGCCCCCGTCGCCCGGGGCACTCCACCTGTCCGAGGGACGGACGGGACGCGCCCTGGCCGGGGGATGGACAATGTCCTGCCGGTCGGGAACCGTGCAGGAAGAAGACGCGACGCAGCCGGCCGCCGCCCCGACAGAGGAACCGGAGCCGGGCCTTACTCAAGACACGCAGGAGCAAGTGGTGATCGAAGAGACCCTCCTCGAGGCCGAGGAGAAGATGGAGAAGGCCGTCGTGGTCGCCAAGGAGGACTTCGCCGCGATCCGCACCGGCCGTGCGCACCCGGCGATGTTCAACAAGATCGTCGCCGACTACTACGGCGCCCCGACGCCGATCAACCAGCTGGCCTCGTTCTCCGTGCCGGAGCCGCGCATGGCGGTCGTCACCCCGTTCGACAAGAGCGCGCTGCGCAACATCGAGCAGGCGATCCGCGACTCCGACCTGGGCGTCAACCCCAGCAACGACGGCAACATCATCCGTGTGGTGTTCCCCGAGCTGACCGAGGAGCGCCGCCGCGACTACATCAAGGTCGCCAAGGGCAAGGCAGAGGACGCGCGCGTGTCCATCCGCTCCGTGCGCCGCAAGGCCAAGGAAGCCCTCGACAAGCTCGTCAAGGACGGCGAGGTCGGCGAGGACGAGGGCCGCCGTGCGGAGAAGGAGCTCGACGACACCACGCACAAGTACGTCGCACAGGTGGACGAGCTCCTGAAGCACAAGGAAGCAGAGCTGCTCGAAGTCTGATGAGCGACTCTTCCTGGGGGGCGCCGCCACCGGCGGGGCAGGCCGGCTACTGGGGGTCCACCGCGGGTGGGCCTGTCCAGGGGGCTGCCCCGGCGGGTCCCGCGTACGATGCGCCTCAGGCGCAGCAGACTCGCCCCATGCCCATCGCGCCCGACGTACCCGACGTACCCGCGTACGGCGGAGACCAGGACGACGACCGGGGGGCCGCTCGGACGGGCGGCCCCTTGTTCCGAGATGAGACGTTCCAGGTCCGGGAACTCCCGGCCGAGATCCAGAACCCGGAGCCCATGCCCGACGTCCCGCAGACGCCGCCGGCGCCGCAGAAGAAGAGCGCGGGCCGTGACCTGAGCGCGGCCATAGGGGTCGGGGTCGGGCTCGGCGTGGTGATCGTCGCGTCCCTGTTCATCGTCAAGGCCGTGTTCGTCGGCGTCATAGCGGTCGCCGTCGTGGTCGGGCTGTGGGAGCTGACCAGCAGGCTCCAGGAGCGCAAGGGCATCAAGGCGCCGCTCGTGCCGCTCGCGGTCGGCGGAGCGGCGATGGTCGTCGCCGGCTATGCGCGCGGCGCCGAGGGCGCGTGGGTCGCCATGGCCCTCACCGCCCTGGCCGTCCTGGTGTGGCGCATGACGGAACCACCGGAGGGTTACCTCAAGGACGTCACGGCCGGCGTCTTCGCCGCGTTCTACGTGCCCTTCCTCGCCACGTTCGTCGCGCTCATGCTCACTGCCGACGACGGTCCCTGGCGGGTGCTGACCTTCCTGCTGCTGACGGTCGTCAGCGACACCGGCGCCTACGCGGTCGGCTGGCGCTTCGGCAAGCACAAGCTCGCCCCGCGCATCAGCCCCGGCAAGACCCGCGAGGGCCTGGCCGGCGCGGTGCTGTTCGCGATGGTCGCGGGCGCGCTGTGCATGCAGTTCCTGATCGACGACGGCGTCTGGTGGCAGGGTCTGCTGCTGGGCCTCGCGGTCGCGGCCAGCGCCACGCTCGGCGACCTCGGCGAATCCATGATCAAGCGGGATCTGGGCATCAAGGACATGGGCACCTTGCTCCCCGGTCACGGAGGCATCATGGACCGCCTGGACTCGCTCCTGCCCACGGCACCGGTGGTGTGGCTGCTGATGGTGGTGCTCGTCGGCAGCGGCTGAGACAGGTCCGCGGTCCGGCTGTCGGTGGTGCCACGCCGGGTGGCGGACCCTGGACGGTCACGGGCTCCCCGTGAGCCGCTGGTCGCCTGAGCTGCTTGTCGTACGACTGGTGGGCTCCCGTCCTGAGTGCAGGGCGGGGGCCCGTCGTCGTACCGGGCGGCAAGCGGTGCCGCTGACGAACCCCCGGACGGGAAGCCGGGGAAGGCGAGGAAAGCCGGAAGGAAGCCGAGGAGAGCGGCACCCGGACGCCGCGGTACGCATCGGCACCCGGATGCCGCAGTACGAATCGGCGGCCGGTGTCCCCGCGCGGCAGACTCCCTCTCAGGGCGGCGTTCCCACCGCCGCCCGGCGACGCAGCAGGGAGTGTGCCCGATGCCCCTCGACCCCGCACCCGCCCGCCCCCCGCTCGACCCGGTCCCGCCGGTCAGGGCCGCCGGTCCGCCCGCACCGCCGGCAAGGGCCGTCGGCCCGCCCGCACCGCCGGTCAGGTTCTGGCCCGTCGACGACCTGCCCGCGCTCGACCCCGATCCGTTCCTGGACGAGCTGCTGCGCGACGAGCCGGTCACCCGCGTCAGGCTGCCGTACGGCGCGGGGTGGGCCTGGCTCGTCACGCGGTACGAGGACGTCCGCTTCGTCACCTCCGATCCGCGCTTCTCCCGGGCGCACGTCGTCGGCCGCGATGTCACCGCCATGCGCCCGGTGCCGGTGGCGTCGCAGACGGCCGGGCTGCAGTACATGGACCCGCCCCGGCACACCCTGCTGCGCCGGGTCGTCGCCCGCGCGTTCACCGGCGGGAACATGCGGCGGCTGCGCCCCCTCGCCGAGCGCCGGGCCGCCGAACTGCTCGACGGGATGGCTCGCGCCGGGGCCCCGGCCGACCTGGTCGAGCACCTGCACGGCCCCTTCCCGCTCGCCGTGCTCCGCGACTTCCTGGGCGTGGCGGAGAAGGACTGGCACCACTGGGCCGCGACGGGCGAGGCCCTGCTGTCCGCAGGCGCCGAATCCCGCGAGCGCGCCCAGGAGGCCGCCGGGGCCACCCGGGCCCTGATCGCCGAGCTGCTCCGGAGCCGCCGCGACGATCCCGGCGAGGACCTGGCCGGGGTGCTGGCGCAGGCCGCCGCCACGGGCGAGATCACCGAAGACGAGGCGCTCTCCCTCGCCATCGCCGTCCAGGTCAGCGGCGGCCACGCGGTCCGCAGCAACAGCGCTTCGATGATGTACGCGCTGCTCACCCACCCCGGACACCTGGACCGGCTGCGCCGCGAGCCGGACCTGTTGCCCCGGGCGGTGGAGGAGCTGTTCCGCTACGTCCCGCACCGCAACGGCGTCGGCATCCCCCGGGTGGCCACCGAGGACGTCGAGATCCGCGGCCGGCTGATCCGCGCCGGTGACGTGGTCTACAACGCCTACGTCGCCGCCAACCGCGACCCCGGGACGTTCCCCGACCCCGACGCCCTGGACTTCGACCGCGAGGACGCCCCCCACGTCGCCTTCGGCCACGGCCCGCACCACTGCCTCGCCGCCGTCATGGCCCGCATAGAGGCGGAGGTCATGATCGGCTCCGTCCTGTCCCGCTTCCCCGGCATCCGGCTCGCCGTGCCCCCCGCGGAGGTCGGATTCCAGCTCCAGGGCCTGATCCGCGGACCGAGGAACCTGCCCGTGACGTGGTGACGGCAACCCCGCGTGCCCGCGGCCGTCAACGGACGACGAACGACGTGCGCACCGGCCCGGCAGGCCACCCGATTGGATCTGCGACACTGGTAAGGCCATGCCTAAGCCCGGAGAACTCACTTTCGTCGCCCCGCGCGGAGCCAAGAAGCCGCCGCGGCATCTCGCCGACCTCACGCCCGCCGAGCGCAAGGACGCGGTGGCCGAGATCGGTGAGAAGCCGTTCCGTGCCAAGCAGCTCGCGCAGCACTACTTCGCGCGGTACGCGCACGACCCGGAGCAGTGGACCGACATCCCCGCCGGTTCGCGCGCCAAGCTCCAGGAGGCGCTGCTTCCGGAGCTGATGACCGTCGTCCGGCACCTGTCGACCGACCAGGGGACCACCCGCAAGACGCTGTGGCGGCTGTTCGACGGGACCCTCGTCGAGTCGGTGCTGATGCGGTATCCGGACCGGGTCACCATGTGCATCAGCTCGCAGGCCGGATGCGGGATGAACTGCCCGTTCTGCGCGACCGGGCAGGCGGGGCTGGACCGTAACCTGTCCACCGCGGAGATCGTCCACCAGATCGTGGACGGGATGCGGGCGCTGCGGGACGGGGAGGTGCCGGGCGGACCGGCGCGGCTGTCCAACATCGTCTTCATGGGGATGGGCGAGCCGCTCGCCAACTACAAGCGGGTGGCCGACGCCATCCGGGCGCTCACCGACCCCGCTCCGGACGGCCTGGGGCTGTCCCAGCGCGGGATCACCGTCTCGACCGTCGGGCTGGTGCCGGCCATCCACCGGTTCGCCGACGAGGGCTTCAAGTGCCGGCTCGCGATCTCCCTGCACGCCCCCGACGACGAGCTGCGCGACACCCTCGTCCCCGTGAACACGCGGTGGAAGGTGCGCGAGGTGCTGGACGCCGGGTTCGAGTACGTCGAGAAGAGCGGGCGCCGGCTGTCCATCGAATACGCCCTCATCCGGGACATCAACGACCAGGCCTGGCGCGGCGACCGGCTCGGCCGGCTGCTGCGGGGCAAGCCCGTGCACGTCAACCTCATCCCGCTGAACCCCACGCCGGGGTCGAAGTGGACCGCGTCGCGGCCGGAGGACGAGAAGGCGTTCGTCGAGGCCATCGCCGCGCACGGGGTGCCCGTGACGATCCGGGACACCCGTGGTCAGGAGATCGACGGAGCCTGTGGTCAGCTCGCGGCCACCGAGCGGTAATCTGGCCACGTCCACACATCTTCATATTCCGACAGGGGAGCGCCACAGCGCTGAGAGTGCGGCAACCGGGCCGCAGACCCTCTGAACCTCGCCCAGGTCATTCTGGGTAGGAAGTTCGGTCACCACTCAAGCTGTTGCGCCCTGCCCGGGCCCCCTCGGGAGCCCGGGCAGGGCCGCGTCTCTTCCTGGCCAACCCCAGGAGGACATCCAGTGCACAACAAGACCTTCGTGGCCGTGGCGGCCGGGCTCGGCCTGCTCGCCCTGCCCGCGTTGACCGGGTGCGGGTCGTCCGACGGCAACGGCTCCTTGGACCCCGGGACCGTGACCCTGGTCAGCCACGACTCGTGGGCCGTCTCCAAGAACGTGCTCAGGGACTTCGAGAAGCGGTCCGGATACAAGGTCAGGGTCCTCAAGGACGGCGACGCCGGGCAGGCCGTCAACAAGGCCGTCCTGACCAAGGACAACCCGCAGGGCGACGTCTTCTTCGGCGTCGACAACACCCTGCTGTCCCGGGCCCTCGACAACGGCCTGTTCCAGCCGTACACGGCCAAGGGCCTCGGCACGGTCGGCGCCGCCTACCAGCTCGACAAGGACAGGCACCGGGTCACGCCCGTCGACTACGGCGACATCTGCGTCAACTACGACAAGGCCTACTTCAGCGAGCACAAGCTGACCCCGCCGCGCTCCTTCGCCGACCTGACCGAGCCGCGGTACAAGAACCTCCTCGTCACCGAGAACGCGGCCACCTCCTCGCCGGGCCTCGGCTTCCTGCTCGGCAGCGCCGCACGGTACGGCGACAACGGCTGGCAGGACTACTGGAAGAAGCTGAAGGCCAACGGCGTCAAGGTCGTCGACGGCTGGGAGCAGGCCTACTCCCAGGAGTTCTCCGGATCCTCCGGCGGCAGGAAGGCCGGCGGCGACCGGCCGCTCGTGGTGTCGTACGCCTCCTCCCCGCCCGCCGAGGTCATCTACGCCAAGAAGCGGCCCGCCACCGCGCCGACGGGTGTGGTGAGCGGCACCTGCTTCCGGCAGACCGAGTTCGCCGGGGTGCTCAGCAACGCCCGGAACACCAAGGGAGCCAAGGCGTTCGTCGACTTCCTGGTCTCCCGGGAGTTCCAGGAGGACATGCCGCTGAACATGTACGTCTACCCGGTGGTGCGCGGCGCGAAGGTGCCCGCCGAGTTCACCGAGTACGGGCCGGCCGCCGAGCACCCCGAGACCATGGCGCCCGACAGGATCGCCGCCAACCGCGACCAGTGGGTCAAGTCGTGGACGTCGCTCGTACTGAAGTAGCCGCCCGCGTCAGGGATCTGCGGGGGAGCGCGGCACGGCTCGGGCTGATGGCCCTGCCCGTCGCGTTCTTCGCGCTGTTCTTCGCCTGGCCGGTGGCCGCGATCGTCGCGCGCGGGCTGAAGGCGGACGGCGCCTGGCGGTTCGGGCGGATCGCGGACGTCGTCACGCAGCCGGACATCCGGCACGTGCTGTGGTTCACCACCTGGCAGGCGCTCGCCTCCACCGCCCTCACCCTGCTGCTGGCGCTGCCCGCCGCCTACGTCTTCGCCCGGCTCGACTTCCCCGGCAAGCAGGTGCTGCGGGCGGTGGTGACGGTTCCGTTCGTGCTGCCGACCGTCGTCGTCGGCAGCGCGTTCCTCGCCCTCGTCGGGCACGGCGGGCTGCTGGACGAGCTGTGGGGCGTACGGCTGGACACCACGGTGTGGGCCATCCTGCTGGCCCACGTCTTCTTCAACTACGCGGTCGTCGTCCGCACGGTCGGGGGGCTGTGGGCCCAGCTCGACCCCCGGCAGGAGGAGGCCGCGCGGATGCTGGGCGCCTCCCCGCTGTCGGCCTGGCGCAAGGTCACGCTGCCGGCCCTCGCGCCCGCGGTGGCCGCCGCCGCGCTGATGGTGTTCCTGTTCACCTTCACCTCCTTCGGTGTCGTGCAGGTGCTCGGCGGCCCCGCCTTCTCCACCCTCGAAGTGGAGATCTACCGGCAGACCTCCGAAATGCTCGACCTGTCCACGGCCGCCGTCCTCACCCTCGTCCAGTTCGCCGCCGTCGGCGCGATCCTCGCCGTGCACGCCTGGACGGTACGGCGCCGGGAGACCGCCCTGCGGCTGGTCGACGCCGCGGTGACCGCGCGCCGGCCCCGCGGGGCCGGTCAGCGGGCGCTGCTCGCCGGGGTCCTCGTCACCATCGCCCTGCTGCTGGTCCTGCCGCTCGGCGTCCTCGTCCGGCGCTCGCTGGACGCGGACGGCTTCGGCTACTACCGGGCGCTGACCGACGCGGACGGCGGTACGTTCCTCGTGGCGCCCGTGCACGCCGTGTGGACCTCGCTGGAGTACGCCGTCGCCGCCACGGCCATCGCCGTGGTGATCGGAGGTCTCGCCGCCGCCGCGCTGGCCCGCCGGGACGCGGGACGGCTGGTGCGGGGCTTCGACGCGCTGCTGATGCTGCCGCTCGGCGTCTCCGCGGTGACCGTCGGCTTCGGCTTCCTGATCGCACTCGACAAGCCGCCGCTGGACCTGCGCCAGTCCTGGATCCTGGTGCCGCTCGCCCAGGCGCTGGTCGGCGCCCCCTTCGTGGTGCGGACCATGCTGCCCGTGCTGCGGGCGGTGGACGGCCGGCTCAGGGAGGCGGCGGCCGTGCTCGGGGCCTCGCCCTGGCGGGTCTGGCGGGAGGTGGACCTGCCGCTGGTGCGGCGGGCGCTGCTGGTCGCGGCCGGGTTCGCGTTCGCCGTGTCGCTCGGGGAGTTCGGGGCGACCGTGTTCATCGCCCGGCCCGACAACCCCACCCTCCCGGTCGCCGTGGCCCGGCTGCTCAGTCGCGCCGGGGACCTCAACTACGGCCAGGCGATGGCCCTTTCGACCATTCTGATGGTGGTGTGCGCCGCCGCGCTGCTCATCCTGGAGCGGCTCCGCACCGACCGGACGGGGGAGTTCTGATGCTGCTGACCCTGGACGCCGCGACCGTGCGCTTCGGCGGGCGGCCCGTGCTCGACACGGTCGGCCTCGACGTCGCCGAGCACGAGGTGGTGTGCGTGCTCGGACCGAGCGGCAGCGGCAAGTCGACGCTGCTCCGGGCGGTGGCCGGGCTGCAGCGGCTGGACTCCGGGCGGGTGCTGCTCGACGGCCGCGACCAGGCCGGCACGCCCGCGCACAAGCGGGGCGTCGGGCTGATGTTCCAGGACCATCAGCTCTTCCCGCAGCGGGACGTCGGCGCGAACGTGGCGTTCGGGCTGCGTATGCACGGTGTCGGCAAGGGTGAACGGGACACCGAGGTGGGCCAGTTGCTGGAGCTGGTCGGGCTGCCGGGAGCGGCCCGGCGGGCCGTGGCCTCGCTGTCGGGCGGCGAGCAGCAGCGCGTCGCCCTCGCCCGGGCGCTCGCGCCCCGGCCCCGGCTGCTCATGCTGGACGAGCCGCTCGGCCAGCTCGACCGCTCGCTGCGCGAACGGCTGGTGGTCGAACTGCGGGAGCTGTTCGGCCGGTTGGGGACGACCGTGCTCGCCGTGACCCATGACCAGGGCGAGGCGTTCGCGCTGGCGGACCGGGTGGTGGTGATGCGGGACGGGCGGATCGCGCAGTCCGGCACGCCGGTGGAGGTGTGGCAGCGGCCCGCCGACGCGTTCGTGGCCCGCTTCCTCGGCTTCGAGAACGTGGTCCCGGCGACCGTCGCCGGTACGGTGGCCGACAGTCCGTGGGGCAAGCTGCCCGTCCCCGACGGCTCCGCGCAGGGCGGCCGTACTCTCCTCGCCCGCCCCGCCGGCGTCCGGCTGGTGCCGGCCGGCCAGGGGCTGCCCTGCACGGTGACCGCCCGGACTTTCCGGGGCACCCACGTGGCCGTCCGCCTCCAGCCGGCGGACGGTCCGCGGCTGGAGGCGGCCTGCGCGCTCCGGGACGCCCCGGAGCCCGGCGCCTCGGTCGGCGTGGAGTTCGACGTGGCGGAGATCGTCGTGCTGGACTGAGCGCGCCCGCCTGTGGGCGCGGCGCGACGCGGCCCGTCAGGCGGGCGGCGCGACGCGGCCCGCCAGGCGGCGGACCAGGTGCGGCCGGCCGCTCCCGCCAACCGCGCCCCACCGGCTCCGGGCCGGCCCCGGACGCCGAGTCGCTCAGCGAGCCGGACGCGACCGCGGCCCGCCCCCCGGAAGCAGGGGGCGGGCCGCGGCGCGGTACCCGGTGAGACGTCAGCCGGTGTGAGGCGCCCGCGCTTCGGGCGCCGTACCACCCCTGATGTCAGCCGTTGCGGCTCGCGCCACGGCGGCGCATCCCGAACCAGACCGCGCCACCGCCGACGACGACGAGCCCCGCCGCGAGACCGGCGATCAGACCGGTGTTGGAGTTCGCACCGGTCTCGGCGAGGTTGGACTCACCGGCCGCCGGGGACGGTGCGTTGTTCGACGTGCCCGCCGGTGCGGAGCTGGACTCGGAGGCCGACGGGGCCGGGGTGGCCGACCCGGGCGGCGCCGACTCGGCCGGCGTGGAGGCGGACGCGGAGGCGGACGGGGACGGCGGCGGCGTCTTGCCGGCCGGCGGCGTCGGGGTCTGGCTCTCGGTCTTGCAGGCGGTGGCGGGGGTCACCAGATCGGGCTGGATGTCCTCGTCGACGGCTTTGTCGGCCTTGACGTGGACCCGATAGGTGGCGGTCGGCTTCCAGTCCTCCGCGAAGGTGATGCCGGTGCCCTGCTTCGACCCCTTGACCGGCTGCTCACCGACCTTGGTCTCTATGCCGCCGACGCCCTTGAGGAAGACGCTGACGGTGGCGTCCTTGGCGGAGGCGTCCCTGTCGGTGACGACGATGACACCCTTGCCGCCGTCGCACTTGGCTTCGGCGGAGAAGTCCTTGATGTTGCAGGCGAGGGCGGAGCCGGCCAGGCCCAGCACCAGCGCCGTCGACCCGGAGGTGACACCCAGGAGGCGCACGGAACGGCGTACGCTACGGCGAGTCATGGACAACGTTTGTCCTTTACAGAGTGCAATTGCGGGGGGTGGAGGGGGAGTCGGGGCGACTGATGAGGTGATGCCCCGGAACCCCGGGAGGCTCACAGATTTATAAGCGCTCCGTCCGCAGTGTCAACGCATATGCCACCAACCGCCGTTGGCTTTGCCCGCTTATTAACCGCCCAGACGTTTGAGCGCCTCCGGCGCCTGCTCGATCCGGTCAACGAGGGCGATACGGGACTCCATCGCCCGCCCCCGCGCCAGCGACCGGAGCAACGGCCAGGCCGGCAGCTCCCGCGTCCAGTGCCCGCCGTCCACGAGCACCATCGGGGTCGGCTCACCGCGCGACTCGTAGTAGTTGGGCGTCGCGTTGTCGAAGATCTCCTGTACGGTCCCGGCGGCGCCCGGCAGGAACACCACCCCCGCGGTGGAGCGGGCCAGCAGGCCGTCCTCGCGGGTCGCGTTGGCGAAGTACTTGGCGAGGTGCGCGGCGAAGGCGTTCGGCGGCTCGTGGCCGTAGAACCAGGTGGGGATGCCCACCGACACCTCACCCCCGGGCCAGCGTTCGCGCACCTCGAAGGCGGCCCGCGCCCAGTCCGTGACGGACGGCCGGAACGAGGGGGCCTTGGCGAGCAGCCGGAGCGCGTCGTCGAGCATGTCGTCGCCGAACGGAGCGGCGTACGCGCCGAGGTTGGCCGCCTCCATCGCGCCCGGCCCGCCGCCGGTGGCCACCGTGAACCCGGCGCGGGTCAGTTCCCGGCCGAGCCGGGCGGCACCGGCGTAGGCGTCGGTTCCGCGGGCCATCGCGTGGCCGCCCATGACGCCCACCACCCGGGCGCCGGCGAGCAGTTCGTCCAGCGCGTCGGAGACGGCGTCGTCGTGGATCGCGCGGAGCATGGAGGCGAAGACGTCACCGTCGTCCTTCGTCCGCTGGAACCAGGCGTAGGCCCGTGCGTCCGGGGTCGCCTCGTACCCCTCGTCCAGCGACGCGAACAGCTCGTCGGGTGTGTAGACGAAGCCCCGGTACGGGTCGAAGGGGAGCCCGGGGACCGGCGGGAACACCAGCGCTCCGGCCGAGCGGACATGAGCGGCGGCAGCGGCGTCCATCGGGCAGCCGAGGAAGACGGCACCGGCGGTGTCGAGACCGAGCAGGACGGTGGTGCGGCCGGTCAGGTCGACGGCCTGGACACGGAACCGGGCGAGTGAGCCGTGTTCGGCGACCACCTCGTCGAACTCGGCGAGGGACTCTATCTCGTGGTCGTGGGCGGCACGGGGCGGCTGGGCGGGTGTCGGATGCACCCGCCCATGCTGGCACGGATGTTCGGGGCGTGGAGATCAGCCCTGGACGGCCGCCGGGTCCATCCACATGACCTCCCAGGTGTGGCCGTCGAGGTCGTCGAAGGCGCGGCCGTACATGAAGCCGTGGTCCTGGGTCGGGCCGCTCTCCGTGCCGCCGGCCGCGATCGCCCTGCCGACCAGCTCGTCCACCTTCTCCCGGCTCTCGGCGCTCAGGCAGACCAGCACCTCGCTGGTGGTCGTCGCGTCGGCGATCTCCTTCTTGGTGAAGGTCGAGTAGAACGGCTTGGTCAGCAGCATGGCGAAGATGGTGTCGCTGATCACCACGGACGCCGCCTTCTCGTCGCTGAACTGCGGGTTGATCGTGTAGCCGAGTTCGGTGAAGAACCGCTTCGAGGCGTCGAGGTCGTTCACGGGCAGGTTCACGAAGATCATCTGCTGGTACATGCGGGCTTCTCCCGTCGGGGTGCTGCGCGGTGTGTCGCTTGCGGAAGGTGGACCGGCGGGCCGCCCCGGACTCATCGGTGCCCGGCATCATTTTTCCCCCGGCCTTCTCCGTGCGGCGGGTCGCCGGCCGGCGGTCAGCGGGCCACGGGCAGCGCCGACAGCCCGGCGATCACCACGGTGAGCGGGACGAACAGCGCCAGCAGGGCGACCGTGCGCAGGGCGGCGGCACCGCGCAGCATGGTGGCGGGCGCGCCGAGTCGCAGCAGCGCGGCGGTGGTGTCGGCGCGGCCCTGGCGGGCCTCCACGGCCGCGGTCAGCAGGGTGGCGAGCGTGGAGCCGGCGACGACGAGCGCGCCGAGGGCGGACAGCGGCCCGACGGCACGGGCCGAACCGTCGCCCAGGGCGGTCATGGCGTAACCGGCGGACGCGACCGCGCAGACCACGCCGAGGGGCCGGCCGATCCGGGCGGCCTCCGTCATGAGGACCCGGCCGGCGAGCAGCCGGAGCGCGCCCGGGCGGGTGGACTGCAGGAGCAGGCCGCAGAGGTGGGTGAGGCCGGGACCGGCCAGGACGAGCCCGGTGCCGGTGAGGAACCACCCGAGGAGTACGGCGAGCGCGGGGGCGGGACCGGAGCGGCCCGCGTACGACTGCACGGCCAGCCCGGCGGTGACGAGGGCCACGCCCCAGGGGAGGCCGGCGGGCGCTGCCCGGGGAGGCTGCGGGTGAGGGGCGGCCAGGTCGGCGTCCGGTGCGGCCGGGTCGGCCTCGGTCACGCCGCCCCGCGCGGGCCGGCTGCCCTCCCTCACCGCCGCGGCGGCCGTACGACCGTCCGCGGGATGACGCGCGGACCGCTCGCCGTCGTCCCCGTCACCCGCGCGCGGGCCGCCGGGCCGCTCGCTCTCGTCGGTGCTCCCCGCATCGCGGCGGCCGGGCAGTTCTCCCTCGTCGGTGCTCCCCGGCGGCCGTGCGCCATCGGTGGTGCGTCCCGGCGGCCGTGCGCCATCGGTGGTGCGTCCCGGCGGCCGGTGGCCGAGGCGGGCGCCGAAGCGTCCGTACGTCCCGAACGTCTCCTTCGCCGTCGCGTCGCCGTACGCCCCGAAGCGGCCGAAGCCCCGGGCTCCCCGGACGGCCGGGCGGGGGTCCCGGGGGCGCAGGGTCACGGCCACCGCCGTGGTCGCCGTGGCCGGGAGCAGGGCCAGCAGGGTCAGCGTCGCCGGGACGGGAAGCGGGCGGTCAGCGGCCAGGAGGTCCGCCGCCGCGCCGTCGAACGGCATGCCCGACAGGTCGCCGCGCAGATGCAGGAAGACCAGCAGGGCGAGCGTCGAGCCCAGGATGCTGGACAGGGCCGTCGTCAGGGCGGAGACGGCCATCAGACGGGCCGGTCCGAGACCCACGGCGGACAGCCCGGGACGCGGCCGGGTGCCGGGATCGGTGCGGGCGACGGCGAGCGCGAGGTACACCGTGGCGGCGAGCGGCCCCGCGCACCAGGCGAGACGCTGCGCGGCGGCGCCCGCCGCGTCCGGGTGGTCCAGGGCGTGGGCGAGGCAGGCCAGGAGCAGGAAGCCGGTGCCCGCCGAGGCGGCGGCCACCAGCAGGCGGCGCAGCTGGACCGCGGGCCGGGCGGCGCGGGTCAGGCGGAGAGCGAGCACGCGGCCCGGCCTTCCGCGTCGGGTGCCTCGGGCAGGTGCACGGTGTGGACGTGCCGCCCGTCCAGCAGGGCCACCGTACGGTCGGCGAGGGCGGCGGTGTCGGGGTCGTGCGTGGCGAGGACGACGGTGATGCCGTGCGAGCGGGCGGCCGAGGCCAGGGTGCGCAGCACATGGGTGCGGTCGGCGCGGTGCAGGGCGGCCGTGGGCTCGTCGGCGAAGAGGACCGTGGGCCCGGGGGCGAGCGCGCGGGCGACGGCGACGCGCTGGCGCTCGGCGTGCCGCAGCTCGTGCGGGCGGCTGCGGGCCTTGTCGCCGACGTCCAGGCGCTCCAGCCACTCCAGCGCCGCCGCCTTGGCCCGGCGGCGGCCGGCGCCGCGCAGCATCAGCGGGAGCGCGGCGTTCTCCCAGACGTTCAGCTCGGGCACCAGGACCGGCTCGGGGTCGATCCAGCCGAAGCGCTCCCGCCGCAGCCGCTCGCGGGCCATCGGACCGAGGGTGTGCACGGGGGAGCTGTTGAACCAGACCTCTCCGCAGCGCACCGGCACCAGGCCGGACAGGCAGCGCAGCAGAGTCGTCTTGCCGCTGCCGCGCGGCCCGCTGACGGCGAGGATCTCGCCCTCACGCACGCCGAGCGAGACCCCGGCGAGTCCGGGGGAGCCGTCGCGGTGCGTGAAGTGCAGGGAGCGTGCCCAGAGCACGTCGTTGTCCGGCGGGGCCTCCATGGGCGTACACCTCGGTTCTGATCCGTTTTCCCGTGCCTGTTCCCCCGTCCGGGGGAACGAAGGCTGGGCTGATCGGTCACTGGAACGCTAGGCAGCCGTCACCGGGAGGCCGGACAGCACACGGCCCCGGGCCGCCGTTCCCACTCGAACGGACGGCACCGGGGCCGGGTCGATCATCCGATCGGATGATCACAGTCGCCGCTGGCGGCTCAGAGCTTGGTCCACGCCTCCGTGAGGGTGGCCCGCAGGATCTGCTCGATCTCGTCGAACGTCTCCTGGTTGGAGATCAGCGGCGGCGCGAGCTGGATGACCGGGTCGCCGCGGTCGTCGGCACGGCAGTACAGGCCGTTGTCGAACAGCGCCTTGGAGAGGAAGCCGTACAGGACGCGCTCGGTCTCCTCGTCGTTGAAGGACTCCTTGGTGGCCTTGTCCTTCACCAGCTCGATGCCGTAGAAGAAGCCGTTGCCGCGGACGTCGCCGACGATCGGCAGGTCGTGCAGCTTCTGCAGGGTCTGCAGGAAGGCGCCCTCGTTGTCCAGCACGTGCTGGTTGATGCCCTCGCGCTCGAACAGGTCGAGGTTGGCCACGCCCACCGCGGCGGAGACCGGGTGGCCGCCGAAGGTGTAGCCGTGCAGGAAGGTGTTGTCGCCCTTGTAGAACGGCTCGGCGAGCTTGTCGGAGATGATGCAGGCGCCGATCGGGGAGTAGCCCGAGGTCATGCCCTTGGCGCAGGTGATCATGTCCGGGACGTAGCCGAACTTGTCACAGGCGAACATCGTGCCGAGGCGGCCGAAGGCGCAGATGACCTCGTCCGAGACGAGCAGCACGTCGTACTGGTCGCAGATCTCGCGCACCCGCTGGAAGTAGCCGGGCGGCGGCGGGAAGCAGCCGCCGGCGTTCTGCACCGGCTCCAGGAACACGGCGGCGACCGTCTCCGGGCCCTCGAAGAGGATCTGCTGCTCGATCTGGTCGGCGGCCCAGCGGCCGAAGGCCTCCGGGTCGTCGCCGAAGAGCGGCGCACGGTAGATGTTGGTGTTCGGCACCTTGTGCGCGCCCGGGACGAGCGGCTCGAAGGGTGCCTTCAGGGCCGGCAGGCCGGTGATGGACAGGGCGCCCTGCGGGGTGCCGTGGTAGGCGACCGCGCGGGAGATGACCTTGTACTTGGTCGGCTTGCCCTGGAGCTTGAAGTACTGCTTGGCCAGCTTCCAGGCGGTCTCGACGGCCTCGCCGCCGCCGGTGGTGAAGAAGACCTTGTTCAGGTCGCCCGGGGCGTAGTCGGCGAGGCGCTCGGCCAGCTCGACGGCCTTGGGGTGGGCGTAGGACCACACCGGGAAGAAGGCCAGCTCCTGGGCCTGCTTGAAGGCGGTCTCGGCGAGTTCCGTGCGGCCGTGGCCGGCCTGGACCACGAACAGGCCCGCGAGACCGTCGAGGTAGCGCTTGCCCTTGTCGTCGTAGATGTAGGTGCCCTCGCCCCGGACGATGGTCGGGACGGGGGAGTTCTCGTACGAGGACATGCGGGTGAAGTGCATCCACAGGTGGTCGTACGCGGTCTTGCTGAGGTCCTTTGAGCTCACGGTTATCGGGTTCCCCACATGTAGGTCTGCTTCTTCAGCTTCAGGTAGACGAAGCTTTCGGTGGAGCGCACGCCGGGCAGGGCCCGGATGCGTTTGTTGATGACGTCCAGCAGGTGGTCGTCGTCCTCGCAGACGATCTCGGCGAGGATGTCGAACGAGCCCGCGGTCATCACCACGTACTCGACTTCCGACATGGCGGTCAGCGCGTCCGCGATCGACTCGACGTCGCCCTCGACGTTGATCCCGACCATCGCCTGCCGGCGGAAGCCCACGGTGAGCGGGTCCGTGACGGCGACGATCTGCATCACGCCCTGGTCCAGCAGCTTCTGCACGCGCTGGCGCACGGCCGCCTCGGACAGGCCCACGGCCTTGCCGATAGCGGCGTAGGGCCGGCGTCCGTCCTCCTGGAGCTGCTGAATGATGGCGAGGGAGACGGCATCCAAGGTAGGGGTGCCGTTCCTGGACTCGCGGGACGAGTCCCTCTGGTCTGCGCTTCGACTGGCCACGACGTCACTGTGCACGAGGTCTCGACAGTTTTGCAAGCCCTGAGCGATGAAATTCGTTGTCTGGGAGCCCAGAGTGTGCGGATTTCGCAGAAGTGATGGCAGCGGGGGTGTTGAAAACGTCGGTATGGCGATTAGGGTGGGGTGTCTCAGCGACTGGACAGCCGGAGCAGGCTGCACCGGCTGAGCCGCTCGAACCCTCGAACCAGATCAGGAGGCCGGCAGTGAGCACCGAGCTGCGTCGTCTGCGCAACTACATCGACGGTGAGTTCCGGGACGCCGCCGACGGACGGACCACCGAGGTGGTCAACCCCGCGACGGGCGAGGCGTACGCCACCGCGCCGCTGTCCGGGCAGGCGGACGTGGACGCCGCCATGGAAGCCGCGGCCCGCGCCTTCCCCGCCTGGCGCGACACCACGCCGGCCGAGCGGCAGAAGGCCCTGCTGAAGATCGCGGACGCGTTCGAGGAGCGAGCCGAGGAACTGATCGCGGCGGAGGTGGAGAACACGGGCAAGCCGGTCGGGCTGACCCGCTCCGAGGAGATCCCGCCGATGGTCGACCAGATCCGCTTCTTCGCGGGTGCGGCCCGGCTGCTCGAGGGCCGCTCGGCCGGCGAGTACATGGAGGGGCTGACCTCGATCATCCGCCGTGAGCCGGTCGGCGTCTGCGCGCAGGTCGCCCCGTGGAACTACCCGATGATGATGGCCGTGTGGAAGTTCGCCCCGGCCATCGCCGCGGGCAACACGGTCGTTCTGAAGCCGTCGGACACCACCCCCGCCTCCACCGTGCTGATGGCCGACATCATCGGTTCCGTCCTCCCCAAGGGTGTCTTCAACGTCATCTGCGGCGACCGCGACACCGGCCGCGCGATGGTCGAGCACCCGACCCCGGCGATGGCCTCCATCACCGGCTCCGTCCGCGCGGGCATCTCGGTCGCCGAGTCCGCCTCCAAGGACGTCAAGCGGGTCCACCTGGAGCTGGGCGGCAAGGCCCCGGTCGTCGTCTTCGAGGACACCGACATCGCCAAGGCCGTCGAGGACATCTCCGTCGCGGGCTTCTTCAACGCCGGCCAGGACTGCACGGCCGCGACCCGCGTCCTCGTCCAGGAGTCCATCCACGACGAGTTCGTGGCCGCGCTCGCCAAGGCCGCCTCCGAGACGAAGACCGGCCAGCCGGACGACGAGGACGTCCTCTTCGGCCCGCTGAACAACCCCAACCAGCTCAAGCAGGTGGCCGGCTTCATCGACCGGCTGCCGGCCCACGCCAAGGTGGAGACGGGCGGTCAGCAGGTCGGCGACAAGGGCTACTTCTACGCCCCGACCGTCGTCTCCGGCCTGAAGCAGGACGACGAGATCATCCAGAACGAGGTCTTCGGCCCGGTCATCACCGTCCAGTCCTTCTCGGACGAGGAGCAGGCCGTCGAGTGGGCCAACGGCGTCGAGTACGCCCTCGCCTCCTCGGTGTGGACCAAGGACCACAGCCGCGCGATGCGCATGTCCAAGAAGCTCGACTTCGGCTGCGTGTGGATCAACACCCACATCCCGCTGGTCGCCGAGATGCCGCACGGCGGCTTCAAGAAGTCCGGCTACGGCAAGGACCTGTCGGCGTACGGCTTCGAGGACTACACCCGCATCAAGCACGTGATGACGTCGCTGGACGGCTGATCCCCGGCACAGCAGCGCGGCCCCGGACGGGACATCTCCCGTCCGGGGCCGCCGTGTTGCCGCTCCCGTCCTCCCCGCCGCTCCCCGCCGTCCCCCAGGTGTCGACAAGGTGTCGGGCAGGCACCGGCGCGCTCGACGCAGCGTCGATTGTCCCCCCGCCGCGCGGGGCGGCATGCTTCCGGGGTGGCCCAGACATCCTCTCGTACGACCGCGTTGTCCCGCCGTTCCCTGCTGCGCGCCCTCGGCGGCACGGCGGGGCTCGGTGCCCTGGCCGGCTGCGGCGTGCCGGCAGCCTACGTCCAGCCCGGCGACCGGGCCGTCACCGACGAGTCCGCCGCCGACAAGAAGCTGACCTGGGCCAACTGGCCGCTCTACATCGACACCGATGACGACAACCCCAACCGGCGGCCCACGCTGGAGGGGTTCGAGAAGCGCACCGGGATCTCCGTCGACTACGTGGAGGAGATCAACGACAACGACGAGTTCTTCGGCAAGATCAGCCCCTCGCTGATGAACCACCAGTCCACCGGCCGCGACCTGATCGTCATCAGCGACTGGATGTGCGCCCGGTACGTCCGGCTGGGATGGGTCCAGGAGATGGACCGCGCCCGGCAGCCCAACGTGGCCAGGTACCTCGACCCGCTGCTCCGCTCGCCCGCCTTCGACAAGGGCCGCCGCTGCACGGTGCCCTACCAGTCGGGCATCACCGGCATCGCCTACAACCACCGCAAGCTCGGCCGCGAGATCCGGAACGTGCGGGACCTGTGGGCCAAGGACCTCAAGGGCCGCGTCACCCTGCTGTCCGGCCTGGACGAGTCGTTCGCGCTGCTCATGCAGGGCAACGGCGTGGACATCACCCGCTGGCGAGCGGACGACTTCCACGAGGTCTGCGACCAGATAGAGCGGGAGGTCCACCGGGGCCAGATCCGCCGCTTCACCGGCAACGACTACACCAAGGACCTGGTCAGCGGGGACGTCCTCGCCTGCCAGGCGTACTCGGGCGATGTCATCCAGCTGCAGGCGGACAACCCCGACATCCGCTTCGTCGTCCCCGAGGAGGGCGCCGAGCTGTGGTCGGACTCCCTGATGATCCCCAACCGGGCCCGCCACAAGGCCAACGCCGAGCGCCTGATCGACTACTACTACGACCCCGAGGTCGCCGCGAGGCTCGCCGCCTGGGTCAACTACGTCTGCCCCGTCCCGGCGGCCCGGGAGATCCTGGCCGACGCCAAGGACGAGGCCACCGCGGCCCTCGCCGGCAACACCCTGATCTTCCCGGACGCCGGGATGCGCAAGCGCCTCGCCGTCGCCCGGGACATCACCTCCACGGAGCGGACGGAGTACGCCCAGCGGTGGAACAAGATCGTGGGCTTGTAGCGGACACGCCGCGGGCCGTCAGCGGTTGAACGCGGGGTACGCGAAGCGCTCGGCGACGGCCTGGCCGTCGCCCTTCGCGTCCGTGGAGTCGACCGAGTACACCAGGGTGCGGGACAGATCGGGGGTCGCGGCGATCACCGTGGCGTAACCCGGCCGCGAGCCGGTCTTCCCCCAGATCACCTTGCCGTTCAGCTCGAACCGCTCCAGCCCCGCGCCGTACCGCGCCCCGGGCACGTCGGGCAGCGTGAACATCTCCCTCAGCTGCGGCTCGGGCACCACCCGCCCGCGGAACAGCCCCACCAGCAGCCGCTCCAGGTCGGCCGTCGTCGAGATCAGGTCACCGGCGGCGAAACGGTCGGTCATGTTCCAGTCGGTCACGTCGACCAGCTTGCCGCCGATCCAGTCGTACCCCCGGTTGTGCGGCCCGTGGATCCGGGGGTCCGCCCCGGCCGGGAACGAGCTGTCGCGCATGCCCAGCGGCCGGAAGATCCGTACCGCCGCCTGGTGCGCGTAGGAGTCGCCGGTCACCTTCTCCACGAGCATGCCGAGCACGGTGTAGTGGATGTTGCCGTAGTCCTGCCGCGTACCGGGCTCGTACGCCGGTCTCTCCGCCACGGACGACGCCACCACCTGGCGGGGTGTCAGCGTCTCGAAGCGGTGCGGGTAGCCGTCCTCGACGGTGTCACCGAGAGACGCACCGGGGCGCAGGCCGCTGGTGTAGTTCAGCAACTGCCGTACGGTGATCGGCTCGAAGTCCTCGGTGAGCAGGCCCGGCAGATACTGCTGCACGGTGCCGTCGAGGTCGATCCGGCCCTCCGCCGCCAGTTGCAGCACGATCGCGGCGGTGACCACCTTCGTCACCGAACCGGCCCGGAACCGCGCGTTCTCCAGGGCCCGCGCCCCGGTGCGGATGTCCCGTACCCCGGCCGTCCCGCGCCAGGTGCCGTCACCGCCGACCCGGAGCAGCGCCGCGGTGGCGTCGTGGTCGGGCAGTCCGGCGATCGCGGCGGAGAGGGCCTCGGCGTCCGGCCCGGCCGTGGTCCCGGCGAAGGTCACGGAGGAGGGCGCGGCGGACGGGGCCGGCGCGGGCGTGGCGAAGGCGGGTGCGGCCAGCGGGCCGGCGGCCAGCGCGGTGACGAGACCGGCGGCCAGGAGGGCGGAACGACGGGTACGGCGCATGACGGGCTCCTGGAGGAGATCGGGTGCGGATGCGTGATCATCCTCCGGTGGCGGCACGGCACCCCGGATCCTCACGGAGGAGGGCGCGCGACCCTTGCCGTACCCCGAACAACCCGTCCCCGGAACACGGCAGTTGTCCGGGATGGCCCCTAGGTGTGCACGAATCCTGCCGGCGTGGGCACGCCGAGACGATCACCTCTGAAGTAAGGGAAGCGCCTTGCCGAGACCTCCTTCCGCACGCGCGCCCGAGGGGCGGCCCGGGGCCGCCCCGCTCAGCGCGCGGCCCGGCTACCGGTCCGAGGTGCGCAGGGCGTGCAGCGTGTCGATCCGGTTCGTCGTGATCGAGTCGGCGCCCAGGTCCAGCAGGCGGCTCAGCGAGCGGCGGGTGTCCGGGGTCCACACGGACAGGAGGTACCCGTCCCGGTGGACGCGGGCGGCCAGCTCCCGGCTCACCAGGGAGAAGCGGTAGTTGAGCCAGCGCGGGCGGACCGCCGCCAGCAGCGCGGGCCGCGGCGGAGCCAGGGTCGTCCAGGTCAGGGCGATCTCGGCGGCCGGGTCGGCGGCACGGACGGCGAGCATCGCCTCCGCGTGCGCGCTGTAGTAGACGCGGTCCCCGGCCCCGCATCCCCGGACCACGTCCAGGGTCCGCTCGACCGTCCGGCGGTCGACCCGCCCGCACAGGTCCACCATCACCCGGCTGTCACCGGTCGCGGCCAGTGCCTCCGCCAGCGTCGGCACACCGCCGGCCGTCAGCCCGCGCAGTTCCTCCGCGGACAGCGTGCCCAGCGGCCGGTCGACCTCCCACAGCCGCCGCAGCGTCTCGTCGTGCAGCAGCACGGGCACGCCGTCACGGGTGAGCCGTACGTCGATCTCGACGGCGTCCGCGCCCCGGTCGAGCGCGGAACGCAGGGAGCCGAGGGTGTTCTCGCGGAAGCGATAGGGGTCGCCGCGGTGCGCCACGGCGGTCACGGTCTGCATGGCCCCCATTGTGGCCGTCCCGTGGCACCGCGCGGACCCGCGGCGGGTCCGGCGGCGGACCCACGTCGGCTCAGTGGGTGAGCCAGGCGGCCGTGTAGGCGTCGATCTCCTCCGCTATCCGCGCCTTGCCGGCCGCGTCCAGGAAGGAGGCCTCGACGGCGTTCTTCGCGAGGCCGGCCAGGCCCTGTTCGTCCAGCTCCAGGAGGCGGGCGGCCACCGCGTACTCGTTGTTCAGGTCGGTGCCGAACATCGGCGGGTCGTCGGAGTTGACCGTCACCAGTACCCCGGCCCGCGCGAACTCCTTGATCGGGTGCTCCTCCAGGGTGCGCACCGCGCGGGTGGCGATGTTGGAGGTCGGGCAGACCTCCAGCGGGATGCGGTGCTCGGCGAGGTGGGCGAGCAGCTTCGGGTCCCGCGCGGAACTCGTGCCGTGCCCGATCCGCTCGGCGCGCAGCTCGGTGAGCGCGTCCCACACCGTCTCCGGGCCGGTCGTCTCCCCGGCGTGCGGCACGGAGCGCAGCCCGGCGGCGACGGCCCGGTCGAAGTACGGCTTGAACTGCGGCCGGGGCACGCCGATCTCCGGCCCGCCGAGCCCGAACGACACCAGGCCCTCCGGGCGGATCCGGTCGTCGGTGGCCAGCCGCGTCGTCTCCTCGGCCGCCTCCAGACCGGCCTCGCCGGGAATGTCGAAGCACCAGCGCAGTACGGTCCCGAACTCGGCCTCGGCGGACTTGCGGGCGTCCTCGATCGCCTCCATGAAGGCCCGCGCGTCTATGCCGCGCCGGGTGGAGGAGAAGGGGGTGAGGGTCAGCTCGGCGTACCGCACCTGCTGCCGGGCCATGTCGCGGGCCACCTCGTAGGTGAGCAGCCGGACGTCCTCGGGGGTGCGGATGAGGTCCACGACCGACAGGTACACCTCGATGAAGTGCGCGAAGTCGGTGAAGGTGAAGTAGTCGACCAGGGCCTCGGGATCGGCGGGGACCTTGGAGTCGGGGTGGCGGGCCGCCAGCTCCGAGACGATGCGGGGGGAGGCGGAGCCGACGTGGTGGACGTGCAGTTCGGCCTTGGGCAGTCCGGCGATGAAGGCGCGCAGATCGCGGTCGGCGGTGCCGACGGCGGGTACGGAGGTGTCGGTCAAGGGGTCCTCCCCGGGGACGGCGCCCGTGGACCGGTTGCGTGGTCCGGGCGCGGTGATCGGCTGATCGGTGGCGCGGGATCATCGTAGGCCCCGGGCCGGGCCGTCCCGCCCTGCCCGTAGCATGACGGGACGTCCACCAGAGGGGTTCCTTCACCATGTCCGACAAGGTGCCGCAGTCCACGCCGGCGGAGCAGACCGCCGGGCACCGGTCCGCGATACCCCCGGTGTCCCTGGACAAGGGAGCGGCGGCGCCGGCGGCGGACGAGGCTCCGGTGCGGGACGCGACCCCGGCCCCCGGCTCCGTCCACTACCAGCAGACCCTGACCTCGCTGCCGGCGCCCTCGGCTCCGGCCGCACCCATCGACGCCGCCCCCGCGCCGTGGGCGAGCCCCGCCGACGGCCTCGTGTCCCCGGCCCCCGAGCCGCAGCCGAGCCCGTTCGCGCCCCCGGCCTCCGTCCCGCGGCAGCCGAATCCGTTCGCACCTCCGGCACCCTCGCAGCAGAACCCCTTCGCGCCCCCGTCTGCCGGGCAGCAGCCGAGCCCGTTCGCGCCCCCGTCTGCCGGGCAGCAGCAGAACCCCTTCGCGCCCCCGGCCTCGGCTCCCCAGCAGCAGAACCCCTTCGCCCCGCCGGTGCCCCCCGCCGCGCCGTACGGCGGAACGGATCCGGTGCCCCCGCCGCCCATCGCCCCCGACGGTCCCGGCCAGGTGCCGTACGGCTACCCGGGCACCACGGCGGCGTACGGCACCACGGCGGCGTACGGCTACCCGGGCACGCCGAACGCTCCCTATCCCGCCGGGTACGGCTACGACTGGCCCGGTACGCAGCCGGTCCCGAGCAACGGCATGGGTACGGCCTCGCTGGTGCTGGGCATCCTGGCCGCGGTCCTCTTCCTGGCCTGGCCGGTCGCCCTGGTACTGGGCATCCTGGCCGTCATCTTCGGCGTGCTCGGCCGCGGGAAGGCGAAACGGGGCGAGGCCACGAACCCCGGCATGGCCCTGGCCGGTCTCATCTGCGGCGCCGTGGGCTTTGTGCTGGCGCTGGGCTTCTTCGTCCTCATCATCGTCGTGAACACCTGACGTGAACACCTGACACAGGCGGTCGACCGGGCACGGCGTCACCCGACGGCGCCGGTCCGCGTCACCCCGCCGAAGCCCCGCGGGACAGCCGCTCCCGCGCCTCCATCAGCGCGAACCCCAGCAGGTTCGCCCCCCGCCACCGCTCCGGGTCCCAGGCCGCGTCGTCGTCCGCCGCCAGGCCGATGCCCCATATCCGGTCCACCGGGCTCGCCTCCACCAGCACCCGGTCGCCGGTGTTCCGCAGGAACGTCCCGAGGTCCTCGTCGGCCGCGAACTTGTGCACGCTGCCCTCGACCACCAGCCGGAAGCGCTCCCGCTCCCACGTCTCCTCGTCGAAGCCCCGGACCAGCCGCCCCGCCTTCTTCGCCGCGGCGGGGTGCTCCGCGGCCAGCACCCGGCGCTCCGCCTCCGCGTCCCCGAACAGCCGGGCCTTGCCCGCCATCATCCAGTGCTCGGCCGTCGCGTACTCGACGCCGTCCACTACGAAGGGTGACGGCCACCACTGGCTCAGACAGCTCGCGCCGATCCGCCCGTCCGGCAGCGGCCGGTGCCCCCAGAAGTGCAGATACCGGATCCGGGATCCGGCCCGGACCTCCCTGATCAGGGCCTCCAGCCCGTCGATCTTCCCCATGCACGCGAGTGTGGCACGCACCACGGACACTCCGTCCGGCCTTTTCCACCCTGACTCGACACCTGGTCGACAGATTCCGTCGCGTAACCAAAAGGCAACAACGGAATCACTTGTTGGAGTCCTATTGCTCTGTCAGGATCGGCACTCAAATCGAGCTGGAGCTACGCCACCCACCCCCGGGACGGGGTGTACCGGCGGAGGAGAGCGACATGGACAACCCGGGCACCCCGGAACGATTCCCCGCGCGGGACCGGTTCGCGGACGGCGCGCAGTTCATCGCCGGACGGCTGACCAAGGGAACCTCGGGCCGCCACCACGCCGTGACCGACCCCGCCACCGGTGCGGAGGTCTACGCCTACGAGCTGGCCGGCACCGACGACGTC
Source organism: Streptomyces sp. NPDC042638 (assembly GCF_040647235.1). Classification (NCBI taxonomy): domain Bacteria; kingdom Bacillati; phylum Actinomycetota; class Actinomycetes; order Kitasatosporales; family Streptomycetaceae; genus Streptomyces; species Streptomyces sp. NPDC042638. Next base: position 45,489 of record NZ_JBEZBT010000014.1, on the reverse strand, counting down.
GACGCGGCCGTCGCCGCCGCGCGTGCGGCGTTCCCGGGCTGGGCCGCCGCCACGCCGGGCGAGCGCTCGGACGCACTGCACCGGTTCGCCGCCGTGCTCGCCGACCGCGCCGAGGACCTCGCCCGCGCGGAGTCCCTCCAGTGCGGCAAGCCGCTCAAGCTCACCCGCGAGTTCGACGTGCCCGGGACCATCGACAACACCGCCTTCTTCGCGGGCGCCGCCCGGCATCTGCAGGGGCAGTCCGCCGGTGAGTACTCCGGCGACCACACGTCGTACGTCCGGCGCGAGCCCATCGGGGTGGTCGGGTCGATCGCGCCCTGGAACTACCCCCTCCAGATGGCCGCGTGGAAGATCCTCCCGGCGATCGCCGCCGGCAACACCATCGTCCTGAAGCCCGCCGAGCTGACCCCGCTGACCTCGCTGCTGTTCGCCCAGGCCGCGACGGACGCGGGCATCCCGGACGGCGTGATCAACATCGTCACCGGGACCGGCAAGGGGGCAGGCGAGCACCTCGTCGGGCACCCCGACGTCGCCATGACCTCCTTCACGGGGTCCACGGGCGTCGGCAAGCGCGTCGCCGAGATCGCCACCGCCACCGTCAAGCGGCTGCACCTGGAGCTGGGCGGCAAGGCGCCCTTCGTGGTCTTCGACGACGCCGACCTGGAGGCCGCCGCGCACGGCGCCGTGGCGGGCTCGCTCATCAACACCGGGCAGGACTGCACGGCCGCCACGCGCGCGTACGTGCAGCGCCCGCTCTACGACGCGTTCGTGGAGCGGACGGCCGCGCTGATGGAGACCGTCCGGCTCGGGGACCCGTTCGAGGCCGGGACCGACCTGGGACCGCTGATCTCGCACGTCCAGCGCGACCGAGTAGCCGGCTTCGTGGACCGGGCCCGCGCCTACGCGCGCGTGGTGACCGGCGGCGAGGCCCCTCAGGGCGACCTGAAGAACGGCGCCTACTACCGGCCCACCCTGATCGCCGGCGCGGCCCAGGACAGCGAGATCGTCCAGTCGGAGATCTTCGGTCCGGTGCTGGTCGTACTGCCGTTCGACAGCGATGATGAGGGAATCCGGCTGGCCAACGACACTCCGTACGGCCTCGCCGCCTCCGCGTGGAGCACCGGCGTCTACCGCGCGAACCGGGCCACCCGCGAGATCAAGGCGGGCTGCGTCTGGGTCAACGACCACATTCCGATCATCAGCGAGATGCCGCACGGCGGCTACAAGGCATCGGGCTTCGGCAAGGACATGTCGGTGTACTCCTTCGAGGAGTACACGCAGGTCAAGCACGTAATGTTCGACAACACGGCGGTGGCCGAGAAGGACTGGCACCGCACGATCTTCGGGGACCGCTAGAGACGACCAGGCCGACGACCAGGCCGATCCCTCCCGAAAGGGCACCACGCGCATGGAGCAGTACCAGCCCGACCGTCTGACCCCGCCCCAAGTGGCCGCCATGCGGCGCAGCATGCGAAACGGCCGGGCCGCCCTGACCCGCCGTTCGCTGCTCCGGGCCACCGCGGGCGGCGCGCTCGCGGCCGGCGGCCTGGGGGCCCTGGGCGGCTGCGGTATCCCGGCGGCCGGCAAGGCGCAGGGCGGCACGTCCGCCGAGGACCACTCGGCCCGGGAGAAGAGCGTGAACTTCTCCAACTGGACCGAGTACATCGACGTCGACGACAGCGGCAAGCGCCACCCGACGCTGGACGCCTTCCGCAAGCGGACCGGGATCACGGTCAACTACACCGAGGACATCAACGACAACAACGAGTTCTTCGGCAAGCTCAAGCCGCAGCTCGCCGCGGGCCAGGACACCGGCCGGGACCTCATCGTCCTCACCGACTGGCTGGCCGCCCGCCTCATCCGCCTGGGGTGGGTCCAGAAACTGGACCCGTCCAACCTGCCGCACGCCTACACCAACCTGTCGCCCCAGTTCCGCAACCCGGACTGGGACCCCGGACGGGCCTACTCGTACCCCTGGCAGGGCATCTCGACCGTCATCGCCTACAACAAGAAGGCGCTCGACGGCATCGAGGTGAAGTCGGTCTCCGACCTGCTCGACAACCCCCGGCTCAAGGGGCGCGTCGGCTTCCTGTCGGAGATGCGCGACAGCATGGGCATGACCCTGCTCGACATGGGCAAGGACCCGGCGCGCTTCACCGGCGACGACTTCGACGCGGCGATCGCCCGCCTCCAGAAGGCCGTCGACAAGGGCCAGATCCGCCGCTTCACGGGCAACGACTACACCTCCGACCTCACCAAGGGCGACCTCGCCGCCTGTGTGGCCTGGGCCGGGGACGTGGTGCAGCTGAAGTCCGACAGCCCGGACGTCGACTTCGTCATCCCCGACAGCGGCTACATGACGTCGACCGACAACCTGTGCGTCCCCAACAAGGCGCGCCACAAGACGAACGCCGAGCGGCTGATCGACTTCTACTACGAGCCCGAGCAGGCCGCGGCGCTCGCCGCCTACATCAACTACGTGACTCCGGTCGACGGCGTGAAGCCCTACCTTGCGAAGATCGACAAGGATGCGGCGAACAATCCGCTGATCGTTCCCGACAAGGCCATGCAGGCGAGGTCCCATGCCTTCCGCTCCCTGAGCCAGAAGGAAGAGACGGCCTACGAAGAGAAGTTCGCGAAGCTCACAGGGGCGTGACGACGATGAAGACGACACCAGACAACAGCGGCGACGTCCGCCTCTCCGGTATCTCCAAGACCTACGACAACGGCTTCACCGCCGTGCAGCCGCTGGACCTGACCGTGCCCGAGGGCTCCTTCTTCGCCCTGCTCGGCGCCTCCGGCTGCGGCAAGACCACCACCCTGCGCATGATCGCCGGCCTGGAGGACCCCTCCTCCGGGACCGTGCGCCTCGGCGACCAGGACGTCACCCACCTGCCGCCGTACAAGCGTCCGGTCAACACGGTGTTCCAGTCCTACGCGCTCTTCCCGCACCTCGACATCTTCGAGAACGTCGCCTTCGGCCTGCGCCGACGCGGCATCAAGAGCGTGAAGAAGCAGGTCGAGGACATGCTGGAGCTGGTCCAGCTGGGCGAGCAGGCGCGCAAGAAGCCGCACCAGCTCTCCGGCGGCCAGCAGCAGCGGGTCGCCGTGGCCCGTGCGCTGATCAACCACCCGAAGGTGCTCCTGCTGGACGAGCCGCTCGGCGCCCTCGACCTCAAGCTGCGCCGCCAGATGCAGCTGGAGCTCAAGCGCATCCAGACCGAGGTCGGCATCACCTTCGTCCATGTCACGCACGACCAGGAGGAGGCCATGACCATGGCCGACTCGGTCGCCGTGATGAACGCGGGCCGGGTCGAACAGCTCGGCGCGCCGACCGACCTGTACGAGAACCCGCGCACCACCTTCGTCGCGAACTTCCTCGGCACCTCCAACCTCATCGAGGCCGAGGTCGACACGAAGAACGGCGACGACATCGTGCTCAGGGCGGGCGGCGGCAAGCTGGTGCTGCCCGAGGCGCGATGTTCCGCCCCGACCACGGCCGGCGGCAAGGTGCTGGTCGGCATCCGCCCGGAGAAGATCTCCCTCACCCACGCCGACGACGCCGGCTCCGTCCCCGAGGGCCGCAACCGCATCACCGGCAAGATCGCCGACGCCAGCTTCATCGGCGTCTCCACCCAGTACGTGATCGACACCCCGGTCTGCGACGAGTTCGCGGTCTACGTCCAGAACGTCGAGCGCGACGGCCGGCTCGTCCCCGGCGCCGACGTCGTCCTGCACTGGAGCCCGGCCCACACCTTCGGTCTGGACGCGGACCAGGACATCGACGCGGGCATCGAGGAAGAGGCGGCGGCCTGATGTCCACCCTCACCGAGGCACCCCCGCCGCTCGCCCCCGCCGAGCCGGAGCGGAAGCCACCGCGCAAGCGCGGCCGGTTCACTCCGTACTGGCTGCTGCTGCCCGGCATGCTGTGGCTGGTCGTCTTCTTCGCGCTGCCGATGGTCTACCAGGCCTCCACCTCCGTGCAGCAGGGCTCGCTGGAAGCGGGCTACAAGGTCACCTGGCACTTCGCGACCTACTGGCACGCGCTCACCGAGTACTGGCCGCAGTTCCTGCGGTCCGTCTCCTACGCCGCCGCCGCGACCGTGCTGTGCCTGCTGCTCGGCTACCCGCTGGCCTACCTCATCGCCTTCCGCGCGGGCCGCTGGAAGAACCTGATCATGATCCTGGTGATCGCGCCGTTCTTCACCAGCTTCCTGATCCGCACCCTGGCCTGGAAGACGATCCTCGCGGACAACGGCCCCGTCGTGCACACCCTGAACTCGCTGCACGTCCTGGACCTCACCAACTGGCTCGGCTGGACGGCCGGCGACCGGGTCCTCGCCACCCCGCTCGCCGTCGTCTGCGGACTGACGTACAACTTCCTGCCGTTCATGATCCTGCCGCTGTACACCTCACTGGAGCGGATCGACGGCCGGCTGCACGAGGCGGCCGGCGACCTGTACGCCAAGCCGTGGACGACCTTCCGCAAGGTCACCTTCCCGCTGTCCATGCCGGGCGTGGTCTCCGGCACGCTGCTGACCTTCATCCCGGCGGCCGGCGACTACGTCAACGCCGAACTCCTCGGCTCCACCGACACCCGCATGATCGGCAACGTCATCCAGACGCAGTTCCTGCGCATCCTGGACTACCCGACCGCCGCGGCCCTCTCCTTCATCCTCATGGCCGCCATCCTGGCCATGGTCACGATCTACATCCGCCGGTCCGGGACGGAGGATCTCGTCTAAATGCCCTTCGTCAACTGGTTCAAGCGCCGTCTCGTCGTCATCGCCGGGTTGCTGACGCTCGCCTATCTGCTGCTGCCGAACATCGTCGTCACGGTGTTCTCCTTCAACAAGCCGAAGGGACGCTTCAACTACGAGTGGCAGCGGTTCTCCACGGACGCCTGGAAGGACCCGTGCGGCGTCGCCGACATGTGCGGCTCGCTGTCCATCAGCCTCCAGATCGCCGTGTGGGCGACGGTCGGCGCCACGGTCCTCGGCACGATGATCTCCTTCGCGCTGGTCCGCTACCGCTTCCGCGCGCGCGGCGCCGTCAACTCGCTGATCTTCCTGCCGATGGCGATGCCCGAGGTCGTCATGGCCGCCTCGCTGCTCACGCTGTTCCTCAACATGGGCGCGCAGCTCGGCTTCTGGACGATCCTGATCGCCCACATCATGTTCTGCCTCAGCTTCGTCGTCACCGCGGTCAAGGCGCGCGTGATGTCGATGGACCCGCGCCTGGAGGAGGCCGCCCGGGACCTGTACGCCGGTCCCGCGCAGACCTTCCTGCGGGTCACCCTGCCCATCGCGGCACCCGGAATCGCCGCGGGCGCGCTGCTGTCGTTCGCGCTCTCCTTCGACGATTTCATCATCACCAATTTCAACGCCGGCTCGACCGTCACCTTCCCGATGTTCGTATGGGGCTCGGCGCAGCGCGGAACTCCCGTGCAGATCAACGTGATCGGTACGGCCATGTTCCTCATCGCCGTTCTCCTCGTCCTGACCTCGATGGTCGCCGGCAACCGCCGGAACAAGCAAAAGGCATAGCCCTTTTCGGCAAGTCCTCTGTAGGGAGTTGAAATCATGGCCCCAAGCGCCATGAGCCGTGGCACAGACAAGTGGATCGCCTCACTCTCCGAAGCCCAGCCGGTCCCGTACTGGCTGGAAGACCCCGGGAAGCCACACGCCGAACCCGCCCTCACCGGCACCGAGACCTGCGACCTGCTGGTCGTCGGCGGCGGCTACAGCGGGCTGTGGACCGCGCTGAACGCCAAGGAGCGCGATCCGCAGCGCGAAGTGGTGCTCCTGGAAGGCCGCGAGGTGGGCTGGGCCGCCTCCGGCCGCAACGGCGGCTTCTGCGCCGCCTCCCTCACCCACGGCCTGCCCAACGGCCTCACCCGCTGGCCCGACGAGATCCACAAGCTGGAGGAGCTGGGCCGGCGCAACCTCGACGGGATCGAGGACGCGATCAACCGGCACGGCATCGACTGCGACTTCGAACGCACCGGTGAGATCGACGTCGCCACCGAGACCTACCAGGCGTGGGAACTGCGTGACTGGCACCGCGAGCTGGAGGAGAAGGGGCTCGCCGACGGCGTCGAGTTCCTCGACACCGACGCCGTGCGCGAGCAGGTGAACTCGCCCACCTTCGAGGCGGGCCTGTGGGACCGCCGGGGCGTGGCCATGCTGAACCCGGCCAGACTGGCGTGGGGGCTGAAGCAGGCGTGCCTCCGGCTCGGGGTACGGGTGTACGAGCACACACCCGCCCTGACCTTGAAGAACTACGGCGCCGGGATGGCCGTACGCACCCCGTACGGCGCCGTCCGCGCGCGCAGGGTCGCGCTCGGCACGAACATCTTCCCGAGCCTGCTGCGGCGCGTGCGGTCGTACACCGTCCCGGTCTACGACTACGCGCTGATGACCGAGCCGCTGAGCGAGGACCGACTCGCCGAGATCGGCTGGAAGAACCGGCAGGGGCTGGGGGACAGCGCCAACCAGTTCCACTACTTCCGGCTGTCCGCGGACAACCGCATCCTGTGGGGCGGCTACGACGCGATCCACCACTACGGCGGCCGGGTGCGCGCCGAGTACGACGACCGGCCCGAGACGTACGCCAAGCTCGCGGGCCACTTCTTCACCTGCTTCCCGCAGCTCGAGGGCGTCCGCTTCACCCACGCCTGGGGCGGCGCGATCGACACGTGCTCCCGCTTCTCGGCGTTCTTCGGCACCGCCCACGACGGCCGCGTGGCCTACGCCGCGGGCTACACGGGCCTCGGCGTCGGCGCGACCCGGTTCGGCGCGGACGTCATGCTGGACCTGCTGGACGGGGAGCGCACCGAGCGCACCGAGCTGGAGATGGTCCGCAAGAAGCCGCTGCCGTTCCCGCCGGAGCCCTTCGCCTGGACCGGGATCGCCCTCACCAAGTGGTCCCTGGCCCGCGCGGACGCGCACGGCGGCCGGCGGAACCTGTGGCTGCGGACGATGGACCGGCTGGGGCTGGGCTTCGACAGCTGATCCCTCACGCGTCCCGGTCCCCGGAGGAGCTCTCCCCCCGCCAGGCGGCGTACAGCGTGGACAGACCGATCGCCACGATGGACACCGCCTCCGGTGCGACGCCGGACAGGACGAGGATGACTCCGGTCGACAGGACCGCGAGAAAGGCGACAAGATCGGTTCGCCCTCGGGGGCCGCGCATTGGTATCCCTTTCTGGTCTCCGGTGCGGGGGACAGGACAAGAGACTGGTGCGGTCGTCCGGTGTTGCGCCAGGCGGCACAGTTGCCACCTGCCGCAACACCGGGACGCCCGGCGCGCGAAGGGGGAGGGCATGAGCGTTCTGGTGCCGTTGGGCGGGGATCTCCCGGAGGAGTCGCGGGCGTTGGCGGAGGCGTTACGGCGCCTCTTCGACGGCCTCGGCATCAGTGTGCGGCGCTACGCGGCCCGCCGGCACCGGGACCCCGGCTCCCTCTCCCGGTTCCTCAACGGCACCCGCATACCCCCCTGGGAGTTCGTGCACGACCTGATCCGCGACGTCGCCGAGGAACAGGGCCGCGCCCCGACCCCCGAGGCCATCGAGCTGTTGCGCCGGCTGCACCGCACCGCACTGGCGTGCGGCGGTTCCGCGCTGAACCGGGTCCAGGCGCTGGAGGACGAACTCGCCGACGCCGACCGGCAGTCGATGCGCTCCGCGGCCCTCGTCCGGGCGCTGGAGGGAGCCCTGGCCGACGCCCAGCACCGCGCCGCCGACCTGGAGCTGCAGATCCGTCAGCTGCACGGCCACCAGGACCGCTCCGCCGCCGAGCGGGACAAGACCCTGCGTCTGTACGAGGACCAGGTGACCGCCCTGCTGAGAGAGCGGCAGGACCTCATGGAGCAGGTGGAGGCACTCGGCGAGGATTTGAAGGACGCCCACGCCCGGCGGGTGCGGGCCGAGCGGCGCTGCGAGGAACTGGAACGCCAGCTCGTCGCGGCCGAGGAACACGGGGAGGGGGAGAACCCGCCGGTCGCGGATGCCGCACTCAGGGATGCCCCACCCACGGATGCCCCACCCACGGACGCCGCAGCGAAGGACGCCGTCCCGCGCGGGCCGGTGGCCGAGGACACCGAGGCCCGCCACGGCCTCGACCCGCGCTTCGTCTTCGGCACGTTCGTCGTGGGCGACACCAACCGGTTCGCCCACGGGGCCGCCCGGGCCGTCGCGGAGGCGCCGGCCACCCTGTACAACCCGCTCTTCGTCTACGGGACGTCCGCCATCGGCAAGACGCACCTGCTCTGCGCGATCGGCCACCAGGCCCGGCGGGCCCGGCCGGGCACGCGGGTGCGCTATGTGACGGCGGAGGCGCTCGCCGACGAGTACCGCGGCGCCGGCCGGGGCGCCGGCCTCGACGCGTTCCGCCGGCGCTGTCTGGAGCCGGACCTGATCCTCGTGGACGACATCCAGTACCTCCCGGACCTGGGCGGCCTGCACGAGGAGTTCCGTCACCTCTTCGACGAACTGCACGGCGCGCACAAGCAGATCGTGGTCTCCTCGGACCGACCGCCCAAGCAGCTCACCCACCTGGGTGACCGGCTGCGGGCCCGGCTGGAGTCCGGGCTGATCACCCATGTCCGGCCGCCCGAGCAAGCGGTGCGGGTCACCCTGCTGCGGCGCAAGGCGGAGCAGGAGGGCATCACCGCGCCGCCCGAGACGCTCGACTACATCGCCTCCCACGTCGAGCGCAACGTCCGGGAGCTGGAGGGCGCGCTCGTCCGGGTCCGTGCGTTCGCGGCGCTGAACCGGCAGCCGATGGACGTCCAGCTGGCCGCGGTCGTGCTGCGCGACCTGGTCCCGGACCGCGGCCCCTCCCGCGAGGAGGAGGCGGCCCGCCGGATCATCGAGCTGACCGGAGACTACTTCGGGGTGACAGCCGCCGACCTGCGCGGGAAGGAGCGCGGCCGGGCCCTGGTCACCGCCCGCCAGATGGCCATGTACCTGTGCCGCGAACTCACCGACCTGTCGCCGCCCAGGATCGGCCAGCTCTTCGGCGGCCGTGACCAGTCGGCCGTCGACTACGCGGACCGGAAGCTGCGCGCGATGATGGCGGAACGGCGGTCCATCTACAACCAGATGACCGAACTGACCGCGAGGATCAAGGCCGTCGGCGGGCCGCGCCCCGACGGATGGGTGTGAGCCGGCTCACCCCAACGGGTCGGGCGAACCCGCGTAATGCCTCCGGAGAGTCCCCCTCTCTTCTCCCGACGCGACCGCGTCGCACGAGAGCACGAGAGCGCGAGAGAGAGGGAGGCTTTCTGATGACTGGGGCGAAGACGGCGGTCGAATGGCTGGCATCCGTCGCACCGGACCCCGAGGCCTGCCGCTGGGAGTGGGAACGCAACCCCCTGGGGGTCGCCCTGCTGCCCGCGGGCAGGGCGTGGGACGTCCTGATCCTGCCGGGTGACCTCGGCTGTCCGACCCTGGACGTACTCACCCGGGTCCTGGACCGGCCCGGACCGGTGCTCGTCGACTCCGGCGACAACCGGGTCGGCTTCTTCGTGCCCCCGGGCACCGCGGCCCGGTGGCTCGGCACGGGCATCCGCACCGCCGGACCGGGGACCTGGATCGTCGTGCCGTATCCCGGCCGGGCGACCCACGGTGTGCGCTGGCTGGTGCCGCCGGACGGCTCGGGCACGCTGACCGATCCGGCGCTGCTGGAGCTGGCGATGCACGAGGCGGCGGCGGGGCCGGCCCGGGAGAGGGGCGAGGGCGGGTAACGTCCGCACACCTTGACAACAGGATTGGTCTGGACCAAGTTGTGTGCGCTCCGCTCCTCCAACTCCCCTGATCCCGGAGGCCCTTGTGGACCGCGCCAGATGTCCCAGATTCGTCCTCGCCGCGCTCACGGCCGCACTGCTGGCCCTGCCCGGCATCACCGCGCTCTCGTCGGCCGCCCGTGCGGCCGACGTGGACGTCGCGGTCAACGGCGGCTTCGAGTCCGGCCTGACCGGCTGGACCTGCACCGCCGGCACGACGGTGAACTCACCGGTGCACAGCGGCGGTTCGGCGCTGCAGGCGACCCCGGCGGGCAGCGACGACGCCCAGTGCGCCCAGACGGTGAGCGTCCAGCCGAACGCGCAGTACACCCTGTCCGGTTACGTCCGCGGCTCCTACGTCTACCTCGGCGCGAACGGCACCGGCACCACCGACGTCTCCGCCTGGACCCAGTCCGCCCCCGACTGGCAGAAGCTGAGCACCACCTTCCGTACCGGCGCCGCCACCACCAAGGTCACGATCTACACCCACGGCTGGTACGGCACCGGCGCCTACCAGGCCGACGACATCACCCTGACCGGCCCCGGCGGCAGCGGCACCGGACAGCCGCCCGCCCCGCCGGCCGGCCTCAGGGCCACCTCCGTGACCGCGTCCTCCGTCGGCCTCTCCTGGTCGGCGGCGACCGGCGCGACGAGCTACGCGGTCTACCGCGACGGGGTCAAGGCGCTGACGATGACCGGTACTTCGGCGACCGTGTCCGGCCTCACGGCCTCGACCGCGTACAGCTTCCAGGTCACCGCGGTCAACGACGCCGGCGAGTCCGCGAAGTCCACCGCCGTGACCGCGACGACCAGCGCCGGCGGCGGCGGTGGATCGGGCGGCCTGCCCGCCCACGCGCTCGTCGGCTACCTGCACGCGAGCTTCGCCAACGGCGCCGGCTACACCCGCCTCGCCGACGTCCCCGACAGCTGGGACGTCATCGACCTGGCCTTCGGCGAGCCCACCTCGGTCACCTCCGGCGACATCCGGTTCAACCGCTGCCCCGTCACCGAGTGCCCGAACGTGGAGAGCGACGCCGACTTCAAGGCGGCCGTCAAGGCCAAGCAGGCGGCCGGCAAGAAGGTGCTGATCTCCATCGGCGGCCAGAACGGGCAGGTCCAGCTGACCACGACCGCGGCCCGCGACACCTTCGTCTCCTCCGTCTCGAAGATCATCGACACCTACGGCCTCGACGGCCTCGACATCGACTTCGAGGGCCACTCGCTGTCGCTGAACGCGAACGACACGGACTTCAGGAACCCGACGACCCCCGTGATCGTGAACCTCATCTCGGCCCTGAAGACCCTGAAGGCGAAGTACGGCTCCTCGTTCGTGCTGACCATGGCCCCGGAGACCTTCTTCGTGCAGAACGGCTACCAGTACTACGGCACCGGCAAGTGGGGCGGCCAGGACCCGCGCTGCGGCGCCTACCTCCCGGTCATCCACGCCCTGCGCGACGACCTCACCCTGCTGCACGTCCAGGACTACAACTCGGGTCCCGTCATGGGCCTGGACAACCAGTACCACTCCATGGGCGGCGCCGACTTCCACATCGCCATGACCGACATGCTCCTCACCGGCTTCCCGGTCGCCGGCGACCCGGCCAACGTCTTCCCGCCGCTCCGTCCCGACCAGGTCGCGATCGGCATGCCGGCGTCGACGAACGCGGGCAACGGCTACGTCTCCCCGTCCGAGGTCACGAAGACCCTGGACTGCCTGACGAAGAAGACGAACTGCGGCTCGTACGCGACCCACGGGACCTGGCCCGCCCTGCGCGGCCTGATGACCTGGTCGGTGAACTGGGACCGGTACGCGAACTGGGAGTTCGAGAAGAACTTCGACGCCTACTTCGGCTGAGGCCGCAGACGAGGGACAGGGTGGTCAGCAGCACGGTGCACAGACACCAGCTGGCCACCACGTCCAGCGGCCAGTGCCAGCCCCGGCGGACCAGGCCGTACGACACCCCGAGCACCAGGACCGCACAGCCGGCCACCAGTGAGCGGCGGGCGGCCGGCGAGCGGAGCCAGGGGAGCAGGAGCAGGGTCGCGGAGCCGTAGGCCACGGCCGCCGTGGCCGTGTGCCCGGACGGGAAGTAGCCGACTGCCGGGGGCACCACAGGGGTCCCCGGCCTCGCCGTCCACTCCTTCAGCGGTACGACGATCAACGGGACCAGCGCCATCAGGACGGCCGCGGCGAGCGGCGGCAGCCACCACCGGTCCGTGCCCGCCGCCCGGCCCCGCCACAGGACGCGGGCCACGGCGAGCGCGAGCACCGGGACGGCGACCTGGATGTCGCCGAGGTCGGACAGCAGCTCGGAGAACCGGTCGGGATGGACGAGGGCCCGGCTGAGCCGCGCGTCCAGGCCGAGCAGCGGGCCGTGGGCGAGGACCTGCCAGGTCGCCAGGGTGAGGAGCAGGGCCGGAAGGACCAGGAGCAGCACACGGCGGACGACGGTCGACACGGCGCCCAGCTTGGCAGACATACCCGGACGCGCCGGGAAGGAGGTCGGCCGCCCCGGAACAGGGGGGGTAGTTCCGGGGCGGCCGACCGGACCGGAACGTCGCTCGCCCCGGGGGGTTTGGGGCGGCGACCGTCCGATCGGTGAGGAGATCCCGGCGTCAGGCGCCGGTTGTGTGCGCGAGGGCACGACCAGGTCGAAGCTGGGGAGGCCCCGGCCTGGAGCCGCCCACAGTCCCCTGTGGGCGGGGTGTATCTCTCATCTGGGAAGAACCTACGACAGGCCGAGGCGCTTGGGCAGACGGAATCCATTCCCGTCATCCACCCCGCACACCTTCTTCACACGGCCTGCCGCAGGCGCCCGTCAGAGGTGCGGACCCGTCGCTCAGACGCGCGCGAAGGCCTGCTCGATGATGTCGAGGCCCTCGTTCAGCAGGTCCTCGCCGATGACCAGCGGCGGCAGGAAGCGCAGCACGTTGCCGTAGGTGCCACAGGTCAGGACCAGCAGGCCCTCGGCGTGGCAGGCCTTGGCCAGGGCGGCGGTGGCCTCCGGGTTCGGCTCCTTGGTCGTACGGTCCTTGACCAGCTCGATGGCGATCATGGCGCCGCGCCCACGCACGTCACCGATGACGTCGAACTTCTCGGCCATGGCGGTGAGGCGGCCCTTCATGACCTCCTCGATGCGCTTGGCCTTGCCGTTGAGGTCCAGCTCCTTCATGGTCTCGATGGCACCGAGCGCACCGGCGCAGGCGACGGGGTTGCCGCCGTAGGTGCCACCGAGGCCACCGGCGTGCGCGGCGTCCATGATCTCCGCGCGCCCGGTGACGGCGGCGAGCGGCAGACCGCCGGCGATGCCCTTGGCGGTCGTGATCAGGTCCGGGACGATCCCCTCGTCCTCACAGGCGAACCACTGCCCGGTCCGGCAGAACCCGCTCTGGATCTCGTCGGCGACGAAGACGATGCCGTTGTCGTTGGCGAACTTCACGATCTCCGGCAGGAAGCCCTTGGCCGGCTCGATGAAGCCGCCCTCGCCGAGCACCGGCTCGATGATGATCGCGGCGACGTTGTCCGGGCCGACCTGCTTGGTGATCTGGTCGATGGCCTGCTTGGCGGCCTCGGGGCCGGCGTTCTCGGCACCGGTCGGCCAGCGGTAGCCGTACGCCACCGGCACGCGGTAGACCTCGGGCGCGAACGGCCCGAACCCGTGCTTGTACGGCATGTTCTTCGCCGTCAGCGCCATGGTGAGGTTGGTCCGCCCGTGGTAGCCGTGGTCGAACACCACGACGGCCTGCCGCTTGGTGTACGCACGCGCGATCTTCACGGCGTTCTCGACGGCCTCGGCGCCCGAGTTGAACAGCGCGGACTTCTTGGCGTGGTCACCGGGGGTCAGCTCGGCCAGGGCCTCCGCGACCTCCACGTAGCCCTCGTACGGGGTGACCATGAAACAGGTGTGGGTGAAGTCGGCGAGCTGGGCGCTCGCGCGCCGCACGACGGCCTCGGCGGACGCGCCGACGGAGGTCACGGCGATGCCCGAGCCGAAGTCGATCAGCCGGTTGCCGTCGACGTCCTCGATGATGCCGCCGCCCGCGCGCGCGGTGAACACGGGCAGCACGGAGCCCACGCCCTGCGCGACCACGGCGGTGCGGCGAGCCTGAAGCTCCTGCGACTTCGGGCCGGGGATGGCGGTGACGACGCGGCGCTCCTGCGGAAGTGCGGTCATGGGGGGCTCCCTGATGATCTTGCGTACCGGGCGTTCCCGGGCGGTTCCGGGCGGTGCGTTTACGGACGCATACCTTCTTTTCTCGCAGGCTAAGACCGCTTCCGGGGGGTGGGCATGCTCCATGTGGGCGTTGTCGGCGCCTGCCCTTGTCCGCGATGGACATAGCCCGCCCGGGCGGCAGCCGGCCCTCTCGGCCACGTAAGCGGTGAACTCCCCTTGCTTGGGCGTTAGATTGGCTCGCTGATGCTGGACGAAACGGCGGACGGAACGGCTGGTCAGGGGGCAAGGTCGATGGAAAGCGACGGAACGCGGGACACCCGCGGCACGCACCCGAACCCAGTACCACGGCCGACGGCGCCGCCGGGCGCGCCCGCGGCCCCGCCGAGCGTGCCGCCGTCGTACACCGGCGGCGCCGCGGCCTACAGCGACTCCGCCGTGCCGCCGAGGCCGACGCGGGCACCGGGGACGCCGACAACCGGCGGCAGGCCACCCTCGGCCGCGCCCGCTGAGCCTCCCCGCTCGCCCGTCGCCGACTGGCTCGACGAGCCGCGCCCGGCGGCCGAGCCCGGCATCTGGCGCTACGGCTACCGCGTGCCCGAGGCCGCGCGCCAGGAACAGCGCCTGGCCCCCGTCACCATCGTGGGCTTCTTCGTCCCCCTTGCCGCGGGGCTCTTCGTGTGGTCCCTGTGGCGGCACGGCAGCATCCCCTACCAGTGGGCCGTCCTGAAACTCCTCACCCCGGACGACTGGTGGTGGGGCGGAACCACGTCACCGAAGGGCTACCAGGGGGCAGAGGCCATCACGGTCGCCGACGGCGTGGCCTTCGCCGTCATCCTCTTCGCCATGGCGCACCTCGGCAGCTGGCCGGACATCATCCGGCACGTCGTCACCCGCCGCGCACAGCCGGGTCGCGCCCTGATCGCGGCCTTGGGCGCGCTGGTCGCCCTCGCCTTCGTCTTCCCCAGCGCCTTCGGCCTCGGCTGGAACGCCCTGCCTGTTCAGGATCCGCTGTTCTCCCTCATCGTTCTGATCACCGGCAACTACGAGGTGTTCGGGTCGGTGCTGCTCACGGACGGGTTGTATGCGCTGATCACCCTGCTGGTGCTGTGGCCGTTCGCCCGGATCGGCGGTTGGTTGCCCCTGGCGAAAGAGGCGATCGCCGCACGCGGGCAGGCCCAGATCGCCCAGGTCGCCGAGCCGGCCGTCGACCGGCGGCCGTCACACTGGCCCGAGCTGCGCGAAGCCGGCCAGCACCAGGCAGCGGACGTGCTCACCAGTGAGCTGCACACCGGCCGGATGAACGATGTGGACTGCGTGAGGGTCGGCCACAGGTGGACCGTCGCCCGGACCAGTGCGCGGCTCTCCTCGTTCACCGAGACAGTGCTGCGCGAAGGTGGCGCTGCCTGGACCCACCCCTCCGGCGACCGCGACCTGTCGGGCCGCTCCGCCCGGCACGACCTGCTGGCCGGGCAGGTACGCATCGGGCGCTGGCCGGCCGGAGACCGCACCCCGCTCGTCTACGGCGGGGCCGGAGCGGCGCTCGGGCCCGACACCCTCGGCACTTCGCTACTGGCCGTGGGACCCTCCGGATCCGGCAAGACACGCCACCTGGTCCGGCCCGTCGTCGAGTCGCTCGCCCTGCAGGCCCTGACCGGAGAGTGCGCTGTGGTCGCCGTCTGCGCGGCCGGCACCCCGCTCGGGCCCGACTCCGCCTTCGACGTCGTCGTACGCCTCGGAGACCCGGCGTCCGTGTACGACCTCGACCCGTACGCGGACACCAGCGATCCGGACGAGGCGGCGGCCTTCCTCGCGGAGGGCCTGGCCGGTGACCTGGACGCGGTCAGCGGTCAGCGGGCTGTCACGACCCTGGCCCAGCTCCTCGGCCCGTACCGAGCGGCGTACGGACGTTTTCCCGCGCTGCCCCAGCTCCGCGAGCTGCTGGAGGGCGACCCCTCGGCCCTGGCCGCACTGCGTGCGGCACTCGAGGGGGAAGAGCACACCGCGATGCGCCGAGAACTCGACGCCCGGGCTCGGCAGACGGGCAGCGCAGGCGATCCCGGTCCGGTACTGGCCGACCGGCTGGCCGTTCTCGACCGCCCGGCCTTCGCCGGATTCTTCGGCGCCGACCAAGGGGCCCGGCCGTTCTCGCTGAGTGCCGTCGCCCAGCATCCGCTGCGGGTCAGGATCGACCTGCCCGACCGTGGGTACGAGGAGGCGTCGCGCCTCGTCACCCGGCTCCTGCTCGCCCAGTTCGGTGGCGTGGCGACGGCGGGTGAAAGGACGCACTTCGCCTGCCTGGTCCTGGACGACGCCACCGGCGTCGTGACGGCCGAGTCGGTGCGGCGCATCCAGCGTCTGCGCTCCCGCAACGCGGGTGTGGTACTCGCCCTGCGCACCGTCGGTGACGTGCCCGAGGCGCTGCACGGACCGCTGTACGCGGCCGTGGGCTGCCGGATGGCGTTCTCCGGAGTCACCACCTGGGACGGCAGCCGGTTCGCGGACGCCTGGGGCACCCAGTGGGTGGAGGCGCGGGACGTGGCCCGGCACACCGTCTTCGCGAACCAGCCGATGACCCGGGCTATTCATGCCTTGCGCAAGCTGGTGACCGGAAAGGCGGTCACCACGGAGGCTGTCACCGTTCGGCAGGTCGAGCGGGAGCGGTGGTCGCCTTCTGAGTTGGCTCATGGGGTGCCGCCGGGGCACGCGGTGTTGTCGTTGACCACCGTGCGGGGTGAACACGCGCCGCCGTTGCTGGTGGATCTGCGGAGCTGAGGGCGCCAGCGGGCCGTCGTACGGTGAGGCAGAATCGGCGTAGGCCGTTCATACGCGGCGGCCAAAAGATCACCGTGATCGCCGGATCTCCCTCACCGTGAAGGCCCCATGCCCCCGACTCTCGCCTCGCTCGTCCACCACTCCGCGCTCAAGCTGACCGTGCGCGCCGGCGAGGACCGCCTGGACGTGCCCGTCCGCTGGGCGCACGTCAGCGAGCTGGCCGACCCCGTGCCCTACATGGAGGGCGGCGAGCTGCTGCTGATCACCGCGCTGAAGCTGGACGCGGACGATCCCGAGGCGATGCTGCGGTACGTGCGACGGCTGGTCGGCGCGGGAGTCGTCGGACTCGGGTTCGCCGTCGGCGTCAACTACGAGGAGACCCCCGAGCCCCTCGTCGACGCCTGCGCGCAGGAGGGGCTCCCCCTGCTGGAGGTGCCCCGCCGCACCCCCTTCCTCGCCATCAGCAAGGCCGTCTCCGCGGCGATAGCCGCCGACCAGTACCGCGCGGTCACGGCCGGCTTCGCCGCCCAGCGCGAGCTGACCAGACAGGCGCTCACCACCGGCCCCGAGGGCGTCCTCACCGCACTCGCCGCGCAGGTCGACGGCTGGACGGCCCTGTACGACGCCTCGGGCGCCGTCGTCGCCGCCGCGCCGGAGTGGGCCGGCCGCCGCGCCGCCCGCCTCACCGGCGAAATAGAACGGCTCCGGGAACGGGCCGCCCCCGCCTCCTCCGTGGTCGGCGGACCCGAGCACGAGGACCGCGTCGAGCTGCACTCCCTGGGCACCGGCCGACGCCCGCGGGCCGCCCTCGCCGTGGGTACGGCCGCCACGCTGGGCACCGCCGAGCGGTACGCCGTCCACTCCGCCATCGCCCTGCTCACCCTCACCACCGAACGCTCCCGCTCCCTGCACGCGGCCGAGCAGCGCGTCGGCACGGCGGTGCTGCGGATGCTCCTCGCCGGCGAACCCGACCACGCCCGCGCCGTCGCCGGGGACCTGTACGGCGGGCTGCTGGACGCCCCGTTCCGGATGATCCTGGCCGAGTCCGGGTCCGGCCCCGCGGGCGAACCGCTCAGCGACCTGGCGGAGACCGTGGAGTCCGCCGCCGCCCGCTCCGGGGAGGCCGTGCTGGTCGTGCCCGAGGGCGAGCGGCTGGTGGTGCTGGCCGCCGACGAGGGCACGGCGGTGGCCGCGTGCGCCGCGTACGCGACGGCGCGGGAGGCCGAGCGGACGGCGCCCGAGCAGGGACGTGCGGACGAGGACGAACTGGTCGTCGGCCTCTCGGCGCCCTCCGGGCCGATCGCGGCCGCAGCGGCGTACAAGCAGGCCGAGCAGGCGCTGTCGGTGGCGCGGCGGCGCGGGCGGGTCTTCGTGGAGCACGAGCAGCTGGCGGCGGGGTCGGTGCTGCCGCTGCTGGCCGACGACGCGGTGAAGGCGTTCGCCGACGGGCTGCTGCGGGCGCTGCACGAGCACGACGCGACCGGGCGGGGGGACCTGGTCGCCTCGCTGCGGGCGTGGCTGTCCCGGCACGGGCAGTGGGACGCGGCCGCGGCCGACCTGGGCGTCCACCGGCACACGCTGCGGTACCGGATGCGCCGCGTCGAGGAGATCCTCGGCCGGAGCCTGGACGATCCCGACGTCCGGATGGAGCTCTGGCTCGCGTTGAAGGCGACGTCGGGGGAGTGACGTGCGGGGGAGTGACGCCGGGGGAGCAGCGGGCTGCCGGCCCGGGCTGCGCAGTCCCCCTATGACGCCAAAGCGGAGCGGCCCCGGCCGCGACTGCTACGACTCGGACAAACGCCCCCAGGGCGCCCCCGCCCTACCGTGGACCACGCAAGCCAAGCACACCCCCAACGCGGAAGGGCCGGGACTCGTACATGACTTCCACCCATGCCTTCTGGCTCGCCGGCCGCCAGGTCACCGGCGAGGACACCTTCGACGTCACCTCGCCGTGGGACGGCCGGCTCGTCGGCAAGGTCAGCGTGCCGACCGACGCCCAGGTCGAGGAGGCCGTGGCCGCCGCGTACGCCGTGCGGGACGAGTTCGCCGCCACCCCGGCGCACGTACGTGCCGCCGCCCTCGACCACGTCAGCAAGCGGCTGGCCGAGCGCACGGAGGAGATCGCCCAGCTGATCTCCGGCGAGAACGGCAAGCCGATCAAGTGGGCCCGGGGCGAGGTCGGCCGCGCCGTCTCCGTGTTCCGGTTCGCCGCCGAGGAGGCCCGCCGGTTCAACGGCGGCGAGGCCCAGCGCCTCGACACCGACGCCGGCGGCCAGGGCCGCCTGGCCCTCACCCGGCGCTTCCCCAAGGGTGTCGTGCTCGGCATCGCGCCGTTCAACTTCCCGCTGAACCTGTGCGCCCACAAGGTCGCCCCGGCGATCGCCGCCGGTGCCCCCATCATCCTGAAGCCGGCCCCGGCCACCCCGCTGTCCGGCCTGATCCTCGGTGACCTGCTCGCCGAGACCGACCTGCCGGCCGGCTCCTGGTCGATCCTGCCGGTCGCCAACGACAAGATGCCCGCCCTGGTCCAGGACGAGCGCCTGCCGGTCATCTCCTTCACCGGTTCGGAGAAGGTCGGCTACGCGATCATGGACTCGGTGCCGCGCAAGCACTGCACGCTGGAGCTGGGCGGCAACGGAGCCGCGGTCGTCCTCGGCGACTACGCCTCCGACGCCGACCTGGACTGGGCCGCGACCCGCATCGCGACCTTCTCCAACTACCAGGGCGGCCAGTCCTGCATCTCGGTGCAGCGGGTGATCGCCGACGCGTCCGTGTACGACCGGCTGCTGCCGCGGATCGTCGCCGCGGTCGAGGCCCAGGTGACCGGCGACCCGTCCGACGCCAAGACCGACGTCGGCCCGCTGGTCAGCGAGGACGCCGCCAAGCGCGTCGAGGCGTGGGTGAAGGAGGCCGTCGAGGCCGGCGCCACGCTCCACACCGGTGGCGACCGTGACGGCGCCTCCTACGCGCCGACCGTCCTCACCGGCGTCCCGGCGACCGCGACCCTCGCCTGCGAGGAGGTCTTCGGCCCCGTCCTCACCGTGACGAAGGTGGACGGCGAGGCCGAGGCGTTCGCCGCGGTCAACGACTCCAAGTACGGCCTCCAGGCGGGCGTGTTCACGCACGACCTCCAAGTCGCCTTCCGTGCCCACCGCGCCCTCGAGGTCGGCGGTGTGGTGGTCGGCGACGTCCCGTCCTACCGCGCCGACCAGATGCCGTACGGCGGCGCCAAGCAGTCCGGTGTGGGCCGCGAAGGCGTGCGGTTCGCGATGGAGGACTACACCTACGAGCGCGTGCTGGTCCTCACCGGTCTCGCGCTCTGACCTGCCACGGACAGGTCAGAAAAGGAAACGGCCGCAGCCCACTGTGCGGGGGCTGCGGCCGTTTCCGGCTGCGGTGACGAAGCGGGCCGTGGAGTCCGGCCGCCAGGAGGGCCCGCGCGGGTCCCGGATCGAGGTCGCCACCTCCCGGCCCTGACCCCGGCGCCGAACCCCGGTCCGGAACCCGTGTGACCCGATCGGACCGCGAGGGGTGGTGGGGGCGGCCCGTTTCAGGTACCAACGATCCAGTAGCACTGGTCGGTATGGAACGGTCCGCAATCATCCCTCTTCGCGGCGAGGTGAGCCTCATGTCCGCCCCCACCACCCAACGCACCACCGTCACCGAACGCGAGGCACGTCAGGTGGCGGAGGCCGCCCGGCAGCAGGACTGGCACAAGCCCAGCTTCGCCAAGGAGCTGTTCCTCGGGCGCTTCCGGCTCGATCTCATCCACCCGCATCCGCTCCCCGACGCCGAATCCGTCCGGCGCGGCGAGGAGTTCCTGGCGAAGCTGCGCGCGTTCTGCGAGACGACGATCGACTCCGCCCGCATCGAACGGGAGGCCCGCATCCCCGACGAGGTGGTCGCGGGCCTGAAGGAACTCGGCGCACTCGGCATGAAGATCGAGCCGAAGTACGGCGGCCTGGGCCTCACCCAGCTCTACTACAACAAGGCCCTCGCCCTGGTCGGCTCCGTCAGCCCCGCCGTCGGCGCGCTGCTCTCCGCCCATCAGTCGATCGGTGTACCGCAGCCGCTGAAGCAGTTCGGCACCCAGGAGCAGAAGGACGCCTTCCTGCCCCGCTGCGCCCGGACCGACATCTCCGCGTTCCTGCTCACCGAGCCGGACGTGGGTTCCGACCCGGCCCGCCTCGCCACCACGGCCGTACCCGACGGCGACGACTACGTCCTCGACGGGGTGAAGCTGTGGACCACCAACGGGGTGGTCGCCGACCTGCTCGTGGTCATGGCCCGGGTGCCGAAGTCCGAAGGCCACAAGGGCGGCATCACCGCGTTCGTGGTGGAGGCGGCCTCGGAGGGCATCACCGTCGAGCACCGCAACGCCTTCATGGGCCTGCGCGGCATCGAGAACGGCGTGACCCGCTTCCACCGGGTCCGGGTGCCCGCGGCCAACCGGATCGGCCCCGAGGGCGCGGGCCTGAAGATCGCGCTCACCACGCTGAACACGGGCCGGCTGTCGCTGCCCGCCATGTGCGCGGGTGCCGGCAAGTGGTGCCTGAAGATCGCCCGTGAGTGGGCGGCGGAGCGCGAGCAGTGGGGCAAGCCGGTCGCGCTGCACGAGGCCGTCGGCTCCAAGATCAGTTTCATCGCGGCCACCACGTTCGCGCTGGAGGCCGTGCTCGACCTGTCCTCCCAGATGGCCGACGAGGACCGCAACGACATCCGCATCGAGGCCGCCCTGGCCAAGCTCTACGGCTCCGAGATGGCCTGGACGATGGCCGACGAACTGGTCCAGATCCGCGGCGGACGCGGCTACGAGACGGCCGAGTCCCTCAGGGCGCGCGGCGAACGCCCGGTCCCGGCCGAGCAGATCCTGCGCGACCTGCGGATCAACCGCATCTTCGAGGGCTCCACGGAGATCATGCACCTGCTGATCGCGCGGGAGGCCGTGGACGCCCACCTCTCGGTGGCCGGTGACCTGATCGACCCCGACAAGTCGCTGGCCGACAAGGCGAGGGCGGGCGCGGGGGCGGGCGTCTTCTACGCCAAGTGGCTGCCGAAGCTGGTCGCCGGACCAGGTCAGCTTCCGACCTCGTACAGCCAGTTCAAGCAGGGTGTCGACCTCTCCGGCCACCTGCGCTACGTCGAGCGCACCGCCCGCAAGCTGGCCCGGTCCACCTTCTACGCCATGTCCCGCTGGCAGGGCCGGATGGAGACCAAGCAGGGCTTCCTCGGCCGGATCGTGGACATCGGCGCCGAGCTGTTCGCGATGAGCGCGGCCTGCGTCCGCGCCGAGCGGCTGCGCGGCGAGGGCGAGCACGGCCGTGAGGCGTACCAGCTGGCCGACGCCTTCTGCCGCCAGGCCCGCATCCGGGTGGACGAACTCTTCACGCGCCTGTGGACCAACACCGACGACCTGGACCGCAAGGTGGTCAAGGGGGTCCTCGGCGGGGCCTACACCTGGCTGGAGGAGGGCATCCTCGACCCCTCGGGGCAAGGCCCGTGGATCGCCGACGCGACCCCCGGAGCCTCGGCCCACGAGAACGCCCGCCGCCCCTTCGGCGGCTAGGCGGTCGGGCGGCTAGCAGTACTTGTCGCTCGGGTCCCGCGTCGTCCAGGAGCAGGAGGAGACCTTGGTGCCGCTCGCCCTGGTCAGCGTGGCCGTGTCCCTGTCGTTGTTCCAGACGTAGGCACGCCGGTCCTGGTACTTGTCCGACGCGGTGTCCGAGCCGCTGCCGGTGTGGACCTTGAGGTACTTCCCGGCGCCGATCCTGACGTCCGGGAAGACGTACCGGTGGTTGGAGGCGTCCTTCAGCACCCAGCCCCTGAGCGAGACCGCCGAACGGCTGGTGTTCCTCAGCTGCACCCACTCGCCGTTCAGGCTCTTGTTGGAACGGTTGTCCGAGCCGGGGCTGTCGAACCACACGTGGTGGATCCGCACGCCCCCGGCGGCCTCGGCCGGAGTGCTGAGCAGGGTGCCGGTGAGCAGGGCCGCGCCGGCGAGGGCGGGCAGGGCAGCGCGCAGCCGCACAGTACGCATGGAGAGATCCCCCCAGGATGTCGTCCGCGAGAACATGTGGAAGGAAGTGTTATCACATGATCTTCACGGTGACTCCACATCGGGAGAACGACAGGAGCACCGCTCCGCCCGGCGGGGAAGGCCGCCGGTGCACCCGCCCGGGGGACGCACTGTCCAGGCCGTCACCGCTTGCGGCAACAATGGGGGGATGACCGACAGTCCCGCCAGTCCGGCACCCCTCGCGGACCCGCACCTCGTCTACGACCCCGTCCCCGGCGACGGCCCCAAGGACGTGGTGATACTCGGCTCCACCGGATCCATCGGCACCCAGGCCATCGACCTCGTGCTGCGCAACCCCGACCGCTTCCGGGTCACCGCCCTCTCCGCCAACGGCGGCCGGGTGGCCCTCCTCGCCGAGCAGGCGCACCGGCTGCGGGTGCGGACCGTGGCGGTCGCCCGCGAGGACGTCGTACCCGCGCTGCGGGAGGCGCTCACCGCCGAGTACGGCAGCGGGGAGCCGCTGCCCGAGATCCTCGCCGGGCCCGACGCGGCCACCCAGGCCGCCGCCTCCGACTGCCACACCGTGCTCAACGGCATCACCGGCTCCATCGGCCTCGCGCCGACCCTGGCCGCCCTGGAGGCGGGCCGCACGCTCGCGCTGGCCAACAAGGAGTCGCTGATCGTCGGCGGCCCGCTGGTCACCGCGCTCGCCAAGCCCGGCCAGATCATCCCGGTGGACTCCGAGCACGCGGCCCTCTTCCAGGCACTCGCCGCCGGCACCCGCGCCGATGTCCGCAAGCTCGTCGTCACCGCCTCCGGCGGCCCCTTCCGCGGCCGGACCAGGGCCGAGCTGGCGCACGTCACCGTCCAGGACGCGCTCGCCCACCCCACCTGGGCGATGGGCCCGGTGATCACGGTCAACTCCGCGACCCTGGTCAACAAGGGACTGGAAGTCATCGAGGCACACCTCCTCTACGACATTCCCTTCGACCGCATTGAGGTGGTCGTGCATCCCCAGTCGTATGTCCACTCGATGGCCGAGTTCACCGACGGATCCACGATCGCCCAGGCGACGCCCCCCGACATGCGCGGGCCCATCGCCATCGGTCTGGGCTGGCCCGAACGCATTCCCGACGCGGCGCCCGCCTTCGACTGGAGCAAGGCTTCCACCTGGGAGTTCTACCCGCTGGACAACGAGGCGTTCCCCTCGGTGAACCTCGCCCGGCACGTGGGGCAGCTCGCGGGGACGGCTCCGGCGGTGTTCAATGCGGCCAACGAGGAGTGCGTCGAGGCCTTCCTGGGCGGCGCGCTGCCCTTCAACGGGATCATGGAGACCGTCACCCGGGTGGTCGAGGAGCACGGCACCCCGGGCACGGGAACCTCACTCACGGTGTCGGACGTCCTCGAAGCGGAGACCTGGGCCAGAGCCCGGGCCCGCGAACTCACAGCCACGACGGCGACCGCGGAGGCGCGTGCATGACGACCTTGATGTTCATCCTCGGCATAGCGGTCTTCGCGGTGGGCCTGCTCGTCTCGATCGCGTGGCACGAGCTGGGGCACCTGTCCACGGCCAAGCTCTTCGGCATCCGCGTCCCGCAGTACATGGTCGGCTTCGGCCCGACCGTCTGGTCGCGCGACAAGGGCGAGACCGAGTACGGCATCAAGGCCATCCCGCTGGGCGGCTACATCCGCATGATCGGCATGTTCCCGCCCGACGACCAGGGCCGGGTCTCCGCCCGCTCCACCTCCCCGTGGCGCGGCATGATCGAGGACGCCCGCTCGGCGGCCTTCGAGGAGCTCAAGCCGGGTGACGAGACGCGCATGTTCTACACGCGCAAGCCGTGGAAGCGGGTCATCGTCATGTTCGCGGGCCCCTTCATGAACCTGGTGCTCGCGATCGGCCTGTTCTTCACCGTGCTCATGGGCTTCGGCATCCAGCAGCAGACCACCACCGTCGCCTCCGTCTCCCCCTGCTCCATCGAGCAGAGCGAGCACCGCGACACCTGCAGGAAGTCCGACCCGGTCTCCCCGGCGGCCAAGGGCGGCCTGAAGGCGGGCGACAAGATCGTCTCCTTCGACGGCGTGCCGACCAGGGACTGGAACACGCTCTCGGACCTCATCCGGGACAGCGCGGGCAAGAACGTCGCGATCGTCGTCGACCGCAAGGGCCGGGAGATGACCCTGCACACGACGATCACGACGAACAAGGTCGCCAAGAAGGACTCCAGCGGCCAGTACACCAAGGGCTACGTCGAGGCCGGCTTCCTCGGCTTCAGCGCCGCCACCGGCGTCGTCAAGGAGGACTTCGGCGGGTCCGTCTCCTGGATGACCGACCGGGTCGGCGACGCCGTCGACTCCCTCGCCGCGCTGCCCGCCAAGGTCCCCGCCCTGTGGGACGCAGCCTTCGGCGACGGCCCGCGCGAACCGGACTCACCGGTCGGCATCGTCGGCGCGGCCCGCATCACCGGTGACATCGCCACGCTCGACATCCCCGCCTCCCAGCAGGTGGCGATGTTCGTGATGCTGCTCGCCGGGTTCAACCTGTCCCTGTTCCTGTTCAACATGCTCCCGCTGCTGCCGCTGGACGGCGGACACATCGCGGGCGCGCTGTGGGAGGCGCTGCGGCGGAACCTGGCCCGGGTGATGCGCCGGCCGGACCCCGGTCCGTTCGACGTCGCCAAGCTGATGCCGGTGGCCTACGTGGTGGCCGGGATCTTCGTCTGCTTCACCGTCCTGGTGCTCATCGCGGACGTGGTCAACCCGGTGAAGATCTCCTAGCCGTCCGACGTTCCAGGGGGCCCGGAACCCAGCGGTTGCGGGCCGCCTACCTTCGAGTGGGTTTGCGGGTGGGATGTGCCGCCCCCCACCCCCGTGCCGTAATCTCGGAGGCTGGGGCCCGCGCCGTTCACGGGACCGGAGCTTGATCCACGACTTGGGGTTGCACAGCAGATGACTGCGATTTCTCTCGGCATGCCGTCCGTTCCGACCAAGCTCGCCGAGCGCCGCAAGAGCCGGCAGATCCAGGTCGGAAGCGTCGCGGTCGGCGGAGACGCGCCCGTCTCGGTCCAGTCGATGACCACGACCCGTACCTCCGACATCGGCGCCACCCTCCAGCAGATCGCCGAGCTGACCGCCTCCGGCTGCCAGATCGTCCGCGTGGCCTGCCCCACCCAGGACGACGCCGACGCCCTCGCCACCATCGCGAGGAAGTCCCAGATCCCCGTCATCGCGGACATCCACTTCCAGCCCAAGTACGTCTTCGCCGCCATCGAGGCCGGCTGCGCCGCGGTCCGCGTCAACCCCGGCAACATCAAGCAGTTCGACGACAAGGTCAAGGAGATCGCCAAGGCCGCCAAGGACCACGGCACCCCGATCCGCATCGGCGTCAACGCCGGCTCCCTGGACCGGCGCCTGCTCCAGAAGTACGGCAAGGCCACCCCCGAGGCCCTGGTCGAGTCCGCCCTGTGGGAGGCGTCCCTCTTCGAGGAGCACGACTTCCGCGACATCAAGATCTCCGTCAAGCACAACGACCCGGTCGTCATGATCGAGGCCTACCGCCAGCTCGCCGCGCAGTGCGACTACCCCCTCCACCTCGGCGTGACCGAGGCCGGCCCGGCCTTCCAGGGCACGATCAAGTCGGCGGTCGCCTTCGGCGCGCTCCTCTCCCAGGGCATCGGCGACACCATCCGCGTCTCCCTCTCGGCCCCGCCGGCGGAGGAGGTCAAGGTCGGCATCCAGATCCTGGAGTCGCTGAACCTCAAGCAGCGCGGCCTGGAGATCGTCTCCTGCCCCTCCTGCGGGCGGGCCCAGGTCGACGTCTACAAGCTCGCCGAAGAGGTCACCGCGGGCCTCACCGGCATGGAGGTCCCGCTCCGCGTCGCCGTCATGGGCTGTGTCGTCAACGGCCCCGGCGAGGCCCGCGAGGCCGACCTCGGCGTCGCCTCCGGCAACGGCAAGGGCCAGATCTTCGTCAAGGGCGAGGTCATCAAGACCGTCCCCGAGTCCAAGATCGTGGAGACCCTCATCGAGGAGGCCATGAAGCTGGCCGAGCAGATGGAGGCCGACGGCGTGGCCTCGGGCGAACCGTCGGTGTCGGTGGCGGACTGATCTCTCCCGGCACCGCCGGGGGCGGGCGCCCGTCCGAGGCGGGGAGTATGGCGCGGGCGGCCACGGCGGACCGGTCGCGCCCACGGACCCCGCCGCGGAGTTCGACTGCGCACCGCCAAGGCGGCGCAGTTATAGTGCCGGGACCAGCAGAACCCCAGGGTGAGGCCCCGCACGTGTTGACCCAGACCACCTCCCGGGTGCTCGAACCGAGCGACCTTGATGCCGCGCTCGCCGTCCTCGACCGCGAGCCGGTCGCGAACGCCTTCGTGTCCTCCCGGGTCCAGGTCGCCGGACTCGACCCCTGGCGCCTCGGCGGCGAGATGTGGGGCTGGTACGAGGACGGCATGCTCACGTCCCTGTGCTACGCGGGCGCCAACCTCGTCCCCGTCTGCGCCACCCCGCGCGCCGTCCGCGCCTTCGCCGACCGCGCCCGCCGGGCCGGCCGGCGCTGCTCGTCCATCGTCGGCCCCGCGGAAGCCACCGCCCAGCTGTGGCGGCTGCTGGAGCCGCACTGGGGCCCGGCCCGCGAGGTCCGCGCCCAGCAGCCGCTGATGGTCACCGACAGCATGCCGGCGGACATCGCCCCCGACCCGTACGTCCGCCGCGTCCGCAAGGACGAGATGGAGACGATCATGCCGGCGTGCGTGGCGATGTTCACCGAGGAGGTCGGCGTCTCCCCGCTGGCCGGCGACGGCGGCCTGCTCTACCAGGCCCGGGTCGCGGAACTCGTCGGCTCCGGCCGCTCCTTCGCCCGCGTCGACGACCGGGGCCGGGTCGTGTTCAAGGCGGAGATCGGCGCGGCGACCCGCGACGCCTGCCAGATCCAGGGCGTGTGGGTGGCCCCCGAGTACCGGGGCAAGGGGCTGGCGGCCCCCGGCATGGCGGCGGTGCTGCGCTACGCCCTGACGGACGTGGCCCCGGTCGTCAGCCTGTACGTGAACGACTTCAACACGGCGGCCAGAAGGACATACCGCAGGGTGGGCTTCCAGGAGGTGGGAGCCTTCATGAGCGTACTGTTCTGACTCCCCTGTACCCTCCCGGCATGGACCTCGTGATCGGTGCCCTGGACCTCGCAGCCCACATCGACGAGGCCCTGGCCGTCCAAGCCCTCGCCTTCGGGCTCGGCCCGGAAGAAGTCGCCGTACGCCGTCAGATCGTCCAGCGCCACATGCAGTACCAGGGCGCCCGTGCCCTCGGCGCCACCAGCCGCGGACAGCTGCTCGGGTTCGTCTACGGCATGCCCAACAGCCGCACCCACTGGTGGTCCACCGTCGTGGAGCCCTACCTCCGCGCGGGCGGCCACGACGACTGGCTCGACGACTCCTTCGTCATCACCGAGCTGCACGTCCACCCCGACCACCAGAACCGCGGCATCGGCCGGCGCCTGATCACCGCCATCACGGACACCGCCGCCGAGCCCCGCTCGATCCTCTCCGCGATCGACACCGACAGCCCCGCCCGCGGGCTGTACCACTCCCTCGGCTACGTCGACCTCGCCCGCCGGGTCCACTTCCCGAGCGCACCACGGCCCTACGCCGTGATGGGCGCCCCGCTGCCGCTGCGCAGGCGATAACCGATTTCCACCGGCCCAGTCCGCCCGGCTAACCTCCTATGCCATCACCCTCCCCACGCTCGGCCTCGCCCGCGCGGGGGGACCACCATCCGGCAGGAGTACGACAACCATGGCGAACGCACCGGTCCAGCGCATGTCCCAGTTGATGGCGAAGACTCTGCGCGACGACCCGGCCGACGCCGAGGTCCTCAGCCACAAGCTCCTCGTCCGCGCCGGCTACGTCCGCCGCACGGCCGCCGGCATCTGGAGCTGGCTGCCCCTGGGCAAGAAGGTCCTCGCCAACGTCGAGCGCATCGTCCGCGAGGAGATGGACGGCATCGGCGCCCAGGAAGTCTCGCTGCCGGCCCTGCTGCCGCGCGAGCCCTACGAGGCCACCGGCCGCTGGGACGAGTACGGCCAGGAGCTGTTCCGGCTCAAGGACCGCAAGGGCGGCGACTACCTCCTCGGCCCCACCCACGAGGAGATCTTCACCCTCCTGGTCAAGGACCAGTGCACGTCCTACAAGGACCTGCCGGTGATCCTCTACCAGATCCAGACCAAGTTCCGCGACGAGGCGCGCCCCCGCGCCGGCATCCTGCGCGGCCGTGAGTTCCTGATGAAGGACTCGTACTCCTTCGACCTGGAGGACGAGGGCCTCGCCCGGTCCTACGCCCTGCACCGCCAGGCCTACCAGCGGATCTTCGAGCGCCTCGGCCTCGACTACCGCATCTGCGCGGCCACCGCCGGCGCCATGGGCGGCTCCAAGTCCGAGGAGTTCCTCGCTCCGGCCGAGGCCGGCGAGGACACCTTCGCGGACTGCCCCCACTGCGACTTCGCCGCCAACACGGAAGCGATCACCTACGCGCTGAAGCCGGTCGACGGCTCGGCCGTGCCCGCGCTGGAGGAGATCCCCACCCCCGACACCCCGACCATCGAGACGCTCGCCGCCTCGCTCGGCGTCCCGGCCTCCGCCACGCTGAAGAACCTGCTGGTCAAGGTCGACGGCGAGATCGTCGCCGTGGGCGTGCCCGGCGACCGTGAGGTGGACCTGGGCAAGGTGGAGGCGCACTTCGCCCCGGCCGCCGTCGAGATGGTCACCGAGGCGGACTTCGCCGGGCGCCCCGACCTGGTCCGCGGCTACGTCGGCCCGCAGGGTCTCGGCGAGAAGGTCAAGTACATCGCCGACCCGCGCGTGGCCCCCGGCACCGCCTGGATCACCGGCGCCAACAAGGAGCACACGCACGCGAAGAACGTCGTCGCCGGCCGGGACTTCGAGGTCGACGAGTACGTGGACGTCGTCGTCGTACAGGACGGCGACCCCTGCCCGAAGTGCGGCACCGGCCTGAAGCTGGACCGCGCCATCGAGATCGGCCACATCTTCCAGCTGGGCCGCAAGTACACCGACGCCCTCAAGCTGGACGTCCTCGGCCAGAACGGCAAGCCCGTCCGCGTCACCATGGGCTCCTACGGCATCGGCGTCTCCCGCGCCGTCGCCGCGCTCGCCGAGCAGACCGCCGACGACAAGGGCCTGGTCTGGTCCAAGGAGGTCGCCCCGGCCGACGTGCACGTCGTCGCCGCCGGCAAGGCCCTGCAGACCGAGCTGGCGCTGGACGTCGCCGGGAAGCTGGCCGCGGCGGGCGTCCGCGTCCTGGTGGACGACCGGGCCGGCGTCTCCCCGGGCGTGAAGTTCACCGACGCCGAGCTGATCGGCGTCCCCCAGATCCTGGTCGCCGGCCGCCGCTCCGCCGAGGGCGTGGTGGAGCTGAAGGACCGCAAGACCGGTGAGCGCGAGGAACTCTCGGTCGAGGACGCGATCGCCCGCCTGACGGCCTGATCGCCGCCCGCCCCCGCAGCTGTGCACCGGCCCGCTCGCCGCAGGCGAGCGGGCCGCTCGGCATGCCGGCAGGCCACAGCCGGCCGCCGTGACGCCGTGAGCGGGCGCCGGCACACCGCCGGCGGCCGGGGACACCGTCACGCGGCAGCCTCAGGAGAGCCAGCCCGCGAACTCCAGCAGCAGCTCCCCGTCCTTCGGCCGTCCCACGCGCAGCGCACGCACACCGGACTCCACCGCACGGAACAGCGTCCACCCCCGCAACCGCTCCTGGTCCACCTCGAGGGACTCCGCGAGCCGCTTGATCCGGCGCCGGGTGGTGGCCGGTCCGGACGGCGTCGCGATCAGGTCCTCCACCCGGTCCCGGACCAGCCGCGCCAGGTCGAAGGCGCTCTCGCCGACCACCGGGTCCGGGCCCACCGCGAGCCACGGCATCCGCTCGCCCGCGAGCACCTTGCTCTGCCGGAACGTGCCGTGCAGCAACAGCTGCTCGGGCGGTTCGGCCAGCAGCTCCTCGCGGGCGGCGAGCGCCGGATCCACCAGGGAGGCGGTGTCCGGATCCGTCCCGGCGCTCGCCCGCATGGCGGACGCCTGCCGCCCGGTGCGCTCGGCGACGGTCTCGAAGGCGTGCCCGGCCGGCGGCGTCACCCACAGCCTGCGCAACGTCCCCGCCGCCTCCAGCAGTGCCTTCGCCTCCGGCAGCGAGCGCACGGACACGTCCGGGTGCAGCCGCTCCAGCAGCAGCGCCCCGTCGTCCGCACCGCCCTCCAGTAGCTGTACGGCGCCCAGCCCGGCCCAGTGCGCCAGTGCCGCCCGCTCGCTCTCCGGACGGGCCCGGGGCGGCGCCAGCTTCAGCACGGCCGGGGTGCCGTCCGGCCGCCGCACGAGCACGACCAGACTGCCGCGACCGCCCGGCACCTGCACCCGCTCGACGGTCAACTCGCGCCGGGCCACGGCCCGCTCGGCCGCCGTGGGCAGCTGCGCCAGCCAGTCGTCCCCGGCCGGCGCCGTCTCACCGAGCGCACGCACCAGACGCGGCGGCGGTTCGAAAGCCATGCGCGAGTCTTTCCCTTCCTGTCGCGGCCTGTCGCGGCCTGTCGGGCCGTGCCCGGCGGCCGGTCCTGTCCGCGGACCGACCCGGGTCCGACCCGAGTCCGGCCGGCTCCTGGCCGGCCGTCCGCGGTCCCACCGGGTCCTTCGTGCGGCCCGTCCTGCTTCCGAGGCCGATCCGTGGGCTGCCCGCGGCCTTTCCCGGGCACGTTCCTGCCGTCCTGCCGTACGGGCCCTCGTCCCGCGCGCGGTCCGTCCCACCGGCCCGGTGCGGGCCGCCGTGCCCTCGCCTAGCGTTTCGCCGAGGCGGAGGCCGACGCGGTGGTGCCGGCGGCGCCCGCGTGCTCGCCGGACCGTTCGGTGAGCCCAGGGAAGGCTACGCTCTCCCCGCTCCAGCGCACCGCCCGCACCGCGGACTCCCGCAGCGCCCCGGCGGCGTCGGCCCGCCGCGCGCCGGTCGCCGCGCGCACCAGGTCCGAGTAGACCCCGGCGACCCGCTCCTCCAGCCGCGCGGCCAGCCGCACCGCGGCCGTCCCGTCCTGGACCGGGAACGGCAGCGCGTAACCGGCGCTCGCGGCGAGCGGGGTGCCGCCCAGGTCCCGCACCGCCCGCACCAGCGCGTCCCGGCGGGCCCGGTGGGCGTCGTACGCCGCCCGCGCCTCGGCCCGGTGCGGCTCGCCGATCCGCCCGCCGACGACGCCGTAGCCGTACACCGCCGCGTGCTCCGCCGCCAGCGCCGCCTGCAGCGCGGTCATCTCGGCCTGGTCGGCCTGGTCCGTCCCGTCGCTCACCGGGCACCCTCCGTCAGCAGGTAGGCGTGTGCGGCACCGGCCGCCGCGACCGACGCCAGCAGCCGCGCCAGCTCGCCCGGCACCGTCAGCAGTTCCCTGGCCCGCCGGTCGGCCAGCGCGCGCTCGGCGGCCGCCAGCCCGGCGACGGCGTCCTTCTCGGCGGCCGGGACGGGAGTGGCGGAGGCCGACGGGCCGGCCGTCGCCGCGGCGGTGGCCGGCGCGCCCTCCGCGAAGGCCGTCGCGTGCGCGGCGACCTGCGTACGCAGCGGGCCCAGCCGGTCCGCCAGCGCGGGATGCGCGGCGAGCACGGCGTCGTACCGGTCCAGCAGCCCCCGGCTGTCCCGGGCCGCACGCGCGCGTGCCCGGGCGGCGGCCGACGGGCCGTCGTCGCCGGAGTCCGGACCGGCCGAGCAGCCCGCCAGCAGGGCGGCGCCGGCGGCCGAGGCGAGCAGGGATCTTCTGCGCGGCCCCGAGCGGGTGCGCGGCGGTGGGGGATACGGCACTGCAGACGTCCTCGGGAGCTCGTACGGAGGGAACGGCGAAGGCGGCACAGCCGGCGGGCGGCACGCCCGTGATCACCGTACCCGCGCGTCCCGCGCGCACCACTCACCGGCACCGCCCGGCCACGGGTGGACGGCAACAGCCTCCGCGACCGGATACCCTTTGACCTGACACGCGACCCATCCCACAACAGCACACGCGGCCGAGGAGTCACCCGGATGAGCACCACCCAGAGCGAGAGGCTGCGAGAGCTGCTGGAACCGCTCGTCACCTCCCAGGGGCTGGATCTCGAAGAGATCGCCGTGGACTCCGTAGGACGCAAGCGGGTGCTGCGTGTGGTCGTCGACTCCGACACCGGGGCGGACCTGGACGCCATCGCCGATGTGAGCCGCGCGCTCTCGGCGAAGCTCGACGAGACCGACGCGATGGGTGACGCGACCTACGACCTGGAGGTCGGCACCCCCGGCGCCGAGCGCCTCCTCACCGAGCACCGCCACTACGTGCGCGCCACCGACCGCCTCGTGAAGTTCCAGCTGACCGAGGGCGGCGAGCTGGTCGCCAGGATCCTGGAGGTCGACGAGGACGGCCTCGACGTCGAGGTCCCCGGGGTCAAGGGCCGCAAGGCCACCACCCGCCGGCTCGGCTTCCCGGAGATCGACAGGGCGCGCGTGCAGGTCGAGTTCAACCGCAAGGACAAGAAGGACATGAAGGAAGAGGAGGAGGCGTAGCCGTGGACATTGACATGAGCGCCCTGCGGGGCTTGGTCAGGGAGAAGGAGATCTCCTTCGACCTGCTGGTCGAGGCGATCGAGTCGGCCCTCCTCATCGCCTACCACCGCACCGAGGGAAGCCGCCGTCACGCGCGCGTGGAGCTGAACCGGCAGACCGGTCATGTGACCGTGTGGGCGAAGGAGGACCCGGAGGACGTCGAGGAGGGCCAGGAGGTCCGCGAGTTCGACGACACCCCGTCCGGCTTCGGCCGCATCGCCGCCACCACCGCCAAGCAGGTGATCCTGCAGCGGCTGCGCGACGCCGAGGACGACGCGACGCTCGGCGAGTACGCCGGCCGCGAGGGCGACATCGTCACCGGCGTGGTCCAGCAGGGCCGCGACCCGAAGAACGTGCTCGTGGACATCGGCAAGCTGGAGGCCATCCTGCCGGTGCAGGAGCAGGTGCCCGGTGAGACCTACCCGCACGGCATGCGGCTGCGGTCGTACGTCGTCCGCGTCGCCAAGGGCGTCCGCGGCCCGTCCGTGACCCTCTCCCGTACCCACCCCAACCTGGTGAAGAAGCTCTTCGCCCTGGAGGTGCCGGAGATCGCCGACGGCTCGGTGGAGATCGCGGCCATCGCCCGCGAGGCCGGTCACCGTACGAAGATCGCCGTACGGTCCACCCGTTCGGGTCTGAACGCCAAGGGCGCCTGCATCGGCCCCATGGGCGGCCGGGTGCGCAACGTGATGGGCGAACTGAACGGCGAGAAGATCGACATCGTCGACTGGTCGGACGATCCGGCGGAGATGGTCGCGAACGCCCTGTCACCCGCTCGGGTGAGCAAGGTGGAGGTCGTCGACATGGCCGCCCGCTCCGCACGGGTGACCGTGCCGGACTACCAGCTGTCGCTGGCGATCGGCAAGGAGGGCCAGAACGCCCGCCTCGCCGCCCGGCTGACCGGCTGGCGGATCGACATCCGGCCCGACACCGAGCCGGCCGGGGAATAGATCCAAGCCGAACGTCGCTGAGATCACGACAACGACCGTTCGATTCTTGCCCCGAAGGGGTGAGGTCGGTACGGGGAGGTAGACTTAAGAGTGTCTGGCCGGACGCACACCCGAGCATGCCCTGAACGCACCTGTGTGGGGTGTCGGGAGCGGGCGGCCAAGAACGATCTCCTGCGGATCGTGAGGATCGAGGATGCGTGCGTCCCCGATCCTCGCGGTACGCTGCCCGGCCGGGGTGCTTACGTGCACCCCGCCCTGGTCTGTCTCGACCTGGCGGTTCGCCGCCGGGCGTTCCCGCGGGCACTGCGCGTCCCGGGAGCGCTCGACACAAAGGCGTTGCGCCGATACGTCGAGCAGACAAGAGTTGCCGAGCAGGCAACACCGTAAGACGTGTCGTACGGAACCCCGTGCGGCTTGGTACCTCGCGAGTCGAAAGCAGGTCGAGATTGCGATGAGCACTCGATGAGTACGCGATGAGTACGCCCATGAACTAGCGACGGTCCGGCTTCAACCCGGACCTCAAAGGAGCGAAGTGGCTAAGGTCCGGGTCTACGAACTCGCCAAGGAGTTCGGTGTCGAGAGCAAGGTCGTCATGGCCAAGCTCCAGGAACTCGGTGAATTCGTCCGTTCGGCGTCTTCGACCATCGAAGCGCCGGTTGTACGCAAGCTGACCGACGCCTTCCAGGGCGGTGGCAACGGCAAGTCCGCCGGCAAGCCCGCCCCGCGCAAGGCCGCCCCCAAGCCCGGCGCGCCCTCTCCGGCGCAGTCGGCACGTCCGGCTGCCCCGAGGCCGCCGGCTCCCAAGCCTCCGACCGCGCCGGCCGCCCAGCAGCCCGCTGCCCCGGCGGAGCAGCCCACCACCCCGTCGGCCCCCGCGCCGGCCCTCGGCCAGCGTCCGGTGCCGGGCCCCAAGCCCGCGCCGCGCCCGGCTCCGGCAGCCCCGGAGTTCACCGCTCCGCCGGCCGCTCCGGCCGCCCAGACCCCGCAGGCCCCGGCCGCGCAGGGTCCGCGTCCCGGTTCCCGTCCCGGCGCCCCGAAGCCCGGTGGCCGTCCGGCTCCCGGTCAGGGTCAGGGCCAGGGCCGTCAGGGCCAGGGTGCCCAGCGTCCCGGCGGCCAGTCGCCGCGTCCGGGTGCCCGTCCGTCGGGTCCGCGTCCGGGCAACAACCCCTTCACCTCCGGCGGCAACGCCGGCATGGCCCGTCCGCAGGCTCCGCGCCCGCAGGGCGGTCCGCGTCCGGGTGGCCCCGGTGCCCCCGGTGGCGGCCCCCGTCCGCAGGCGCCCGGCGCCCAGGGCGGCGGTCCGCGTCCGCAGGCTCCCGGCGGTCCCCGTCCGTCGCCGTCCGGCATGCCCCGTCCGCAGGGCGGCGGCCCGCGTCCCGGCCCGGCCGGTCCGCGTCCCAACCCCGGCATGATGCCGCAGCGTCCCGCTGCCGGCCCGCGTCCGGGCGGCGGTGGCCCCGGCGGCCGTGGTCCCGGTGCCGGCGGCGGTCGTCCCGGTGGCGGCGGCGGTCGTCCGGGTGGCGGCGGCTTCGCCGGTCGTCCGGGTGGCGGTGGCGGCGGTTTCGCCGGCCGTCCGGCTGGTCCCGGCGGTGGCGGTGGCGGCGGTTTCGCCGGCCGTCCCGGTGGTCCCGGCGGTGGCGGCGGTGGCCGTCCCGGCTTCGGCGGCCGTCCCGGTGGTCCCGGTGGCCGCGGTGGCACGCAGGGCGCCTTCGGCCGTCCCGGTGGTCCCGCGCGTCGTGGCCGCAAGTCGAAGCGGCAGAGGCGCCAGGAGTACGAGGCCATGCAGGCCCCGTCGGTCGGCGGCGTGATGCTGCCTCGCGGCAACGGCGAGACCATTCGCCTGTCGCGCGGTGCCTCCCTCACCGACTTCGCGGAGAAGATCAACGCCAACCCGGCGTCGCTCGTCGCGGTCATGATGAACCTCGGCGAGATGGTCACGGCCACGCAGTCCGTCTCCGACGCGACCCTCGAGGTCCTCGCCGGCGAGATGAACTACACGGTTCAGATCGTCAGCCCGGAGGAGGAGGACCGCGAGCTGCTCGAGTCCTTCGACATCGAGTTCGGCGAGGACGAGGGCGACGAGGAGGACCTGGTGGTCCGTCCGCCGGTCGTCACCGTCATGGGTCACGTCGACCACGGTAAGACCCGACTGCTCGACGCCATCCGCAAGACGAACGTCATCGCGGGCGAGGCCGGCGGCATCACGCAGCACATCGGTGCCTACCAGGTCTCGACCGAGGTCAACGACGAAGAGCGCAGGATCACCTTCATCGACACCCCGGGTCACGAGGCGTTCACCGCCATGCGTGCCCGTGGTGCGAAGTCGACCGACATCGCGATCCTGGTCGTCGCGGCCAACGACGGCGTCATGCCGCAGACGGTCGAGGCGCTCAACCACGCCAAGGCGGCCGACGTGCCGATCGTGGTCGCGGTCAACAAGATCGACGTCGAGGGTGCCGACCCGACCAAGGTGCGCGGTCAGCTGACCGAGTACGGCCTGGTGGCCGAGGAGTACGGCGGCGACACCATGTTCGTCGACATCTCCGCCAAGCAGGGTCTGCACATCGACTCGCTGCTGGAGGCCGTGGTCCTCACCGCGGACGCCTCGCTCGACCTGCGGGCCAACCCGAACCAGGACGCGCAGGGCATCTCGATCGAGTCCCGTCTCGACCGCGGCCGCGGTGCCGTGGCGACGGTCCTCGTCCAGCGAGGCACGCTGCGGGTCGGCGACACGATGGTCGTGGGCGACGCCTACGGCCGCGTGCGCGCCATGCTCGACGACAACGGCAACAACGTCGCCGAGGCCGGCCCGTCGACGCCGGTCCAGGTCCTGGGCCTGACCAACGTCCCGGGTGCGGGCGACAACTTCCTGGTGGTGGACGAGGACCGTACGGCCCGTCAGATCGCCGAGAAGCGTGCCGCCCGTGAGCGCAACGCCGCGTTCGCCAAGCGCACGCGCCGCGTGTCGCTGGAGGACCTGGACAAGGTGCTCAAGGCCGGCGAGGTCCAGCAGCTGAACCTGATCATCAAGGGTGACGCCTCTGGTTCCGTCGAGGCCCTCGAGTCCTCGCTGCTCCAGCTGGACGTCGGCGAAGAGGTCGACATCCGCGTCCTGCACCGTGGTGTCGGTGCGGTCACGGAGTCCGACATCGACCTGGCGATGGGCTCCGACGCCATCGTGATCGGCTTCAACGTCCGCGCGGCCGGCCGCGCGGCGCAGATGGCCGAGCGCGAAGGCGTGGACGTCCGGTACTACTCGGTCATCTACCAGGCGATCGAGGAGATCGAGGCGGCCCTCAAGGGCATGCTCAAGCCGGAGTACGAAGAGGTCGAGCTGGGCACGGCGGAGATCCGCGAGGTCTTCAAGTCGTCCAAGCTGGGCAACATCGCGGGTGTTCTCATCCGCTCCGGCGAGGTCAAGCGCAACACCAAGGCGCGCCTCATCCGCGACGGCAAGGTCATCGCGGAGAACCTCAACATCGAGGGTCTGCGTCGCTTCAAGGACGACGTCACCGAGATCCGCGAAGGCTACGAGGGTGGTATCAACCTCGGAAACTTCAACGACATCAAGGTCGACGACGTCATCGCGACGTACGAGATGCGCGAGAAGCCGCGGGCGTAACGCCTACGGTCCGTGCCGGCCGACGGGACTTTCGGTCCCGTCGGCCGGCACGCCGTTTGCGGCCCGCATCCACGGTCCACGGAGCGTAATATCCGTCGATCGTGCGGGCCGCTTCGTTGTACGGTTCTTGATGTCCCCGGCCACACGGACCCGGGGCCATCGATCCCGTACCGGCGGGTGAACCGGTTACACACATGTACGTGGGGACTCTGTCCTTCGACCTCCTCCTCGGCGACGTCCACTCGCTGAAGGAGAAGCGCTCCGTCGTCCGCCCGATCGTCGCCGAACTCCAGCGGAAGTACGCCGTGAGCGCGGCCGAGGTGGACCACATGGACCTCCACCGGCGAGCGATCATCGGCCTGGCCATGGTCTCCGGCGACCCGGCGCACGTCACCGACGTACTGGACCGGTGTGAGCGGCTGGTCGCCGCCCGCCCCGAGGTGGAGCTGCTGTCCGTGCGACGGCGCTTCCACGGCGACGACGACTGACCACGAAACGCAAGCAAGAGAAAGAACGGGAGACGGACCAGTGGCCGACAACGCGCGGGCGAAAAGGCTGGCGGACCTCATCCGGGAGGTGGTGGCCCAGAAGCTGCAGCGCGGGATCAAGGACCCGCGGCTCGGCTCGAACGTCACCATCACGGACACCCGGGTCACGGGTGACCTGCGGGAGGCGACCGTCTTCTACACGGTCTACGGCGACGAGGAGGAGCGGAAGGCGGCGGCAGCCGGCCTGGAGAGCGCCAAGGGCGTCCTCCGCTCGGCCGTGGGAGCGGCGGCCGGTGTGAAGTTCACGCCGACGCTGACCTTCGTCGCGGACGCCCTCCCGGACACCGCCCGGACCATCGAGGACCTGCTCGACAAGGCGCGCCAGTCCGACGAGAAGGTGCGTGAGGTGTCCGCGGGCGCCGCATACGCCGGTGACGCGGACCCGTACCGCAAGCCGGGCGAGGAAGACGACGGGACGGACGACGCCGCCGAATGACCAGCAAGCCCACACCGCCCGACGGCCTCGTCATCGTCGACAAGCCGTCGGGCTTCACTTCGCACGACGTGGTCGCGAAGATGCGCGGAATCGCGAGGACCCGCCGCGTCGGCCACGCCGGCACCCTCGACCCCATGGCGACCGGTGTCCTGGTCCTCGGGGTCGAGCGCGCCACCAAGCTCCTCGGGCACCTCGCGCTCACCGAGAAGGAGTACCTGGGCACCATCCGCCTGGGCCAGAACACCCTCACCGACGACGCCGAGGGCGAGCTGACCTCGTCC
Organism: Streptomyces sp. NPDC042638; assembly: GCF_040647235.1. NCBI lineage: Bacteria > Bacillati > Actinomycetota > Actinomycetes > Kitasatosporales > Streptomycetaceae > Streptomyces > Streptomyces sp. NPDC042638. Next base: position 6,304 of record NZ_JBEZBT010000014.1, on the reverse strand, counting down.
ACCGACGCCTCCAAGGTGACCCGGGACGCCATCGACGCCGGTATCGCCAAGCTCACCGGCGAGATCATGCAGGTGCCGTCCAAGGTCAGCGCCATCAAGATCAACGGCGTACGGTCGTACAAGCGGGCCCGCGAGGGCGAGGACTTCGAGATCCCCGCCCGGCCGGTGACCATCTCCTCCTTCACGGTGTACGACGTCCGGGACGCGGTCGCCGAGGACGGCACGCCCGTGCTCGACCTGGTGGTGTCGGTGGTCTGCTCCTCCGGCACCTACATCCGCGCGATCGCCCGCGACCTGGGCGCCGACCTGGGAGTGGGCGGCCACCTGACCGCGCTGCGCCGGACGCGCGTCGGGCCGTACAAGCTGGACGCGGCCAGGACCCTGGACCAGCTGCAGCAGGAGCTGACCGTGATGCCGGTCGCCGAGGCCGCCTCCGCGGCGTTCCGGCGCTGGCAGCTCGACGCCAAGCGGTCCCGGCTGCTGCTGAACGGCGTCCGGCTGGAGATGCCGGACGAGTACGCGGGCGCGGGCCCCGTGGCCGTCTTCGACCCCGAGGGCCGCTTCGTCGCGCTCGTGGAGGAGCAACGGGGCAAGGCGAAGAGCCTGGCGGTCTTCGGCTGAGCGCGGGGGCTCCGCCCGGGCGTTACGGGGGGGCCTCGCCCGGGCCTTCGGGGGCTCCGTCCTGGCCCTGAGCGGGCGACGTCCCAGCCCTCCGCGGGCTTCGTCGGAGCGCCGTCGGGCGGTTCCCGGGCTGTCTGCCGTGGAGCGGCGGCCGGCCACGGGTGGGCCCTGCCGCCGCTCCACGATCCCCCCTCGGTTCCCCCACCCCTAGGGTTATCCAGCAGCCTTCGCCTATTCACCCGTCCGGGCAGGCGCTCGGAGTGAACCGGGGGAGCGGAAGGGGGCGCGTTCGCCGCGCGATCTGTCCTGCCGATCATCACGCACCTACCGTCGATGACAGGGAACGGGGACGGGCGGGAGGTACGGCCATGGCGGGACGGGGCCCGCGCACCGGAGGCGGGCGCCGGGATGACGGGGACGGCTCCGGGCAGTGGGGTCGCTCCGGGCACTCTCGTCGCGCGGACGGTCGCCGGACGCAGGAGGGACGCACGGAACAGGGGCGCACGGAACAGGGGCGTGCGTTCGGGCGCAGTGTGTACGGGGAGGGCACGTACGGGGGACCGGGTGCGTACGGGGGACCGGGTGCGTACGGCGGACCGGGCGGCGACGGCGGGACCCGGGACGAGACCGGGGATCCCGGTGACGCCGGTGCCGTGGACACCGCCCGCGTCGATGCCGCCCTCGTACGGATCCGGGACCTGGCCGGCCGCGTGCGCGGCCTGGGCTTCCTCGCCGACCACGAGGGCACCCTGCTCACCAGCCACGAGACCGTCGACGGCCTGGCCCGGCTGGTGCTGCACGCCACCGGCGACCGCACCTGCCTGGTCGCCGCCGACGCCGTCACCCCGCTGCCCGACCTGAACCTCGCCCTGGTGCGCACCGAGGGCCTCGACGTGGAGCCGCTGCCGCTGACCGAGCGGGAACGGATCGACGCCGGCACCTACGTCCGCATCCTCGCCGGCTGCTGGCGCGAGGCACGGGTGCTGGCCGCCACCGAGGTGACGTACACCGCCACCGACCGCTTCCACCTGCTGGACGGCGCCCTGGAGCTGGCCATCGGCACGGCGGGCCGGGACGCGCTCCGGCTCGGCGGCGGCGCGGCCGGCGGACCGGTGCTCGACGCCCGCACCGGCGCTGTCATCGGCGTCCTCGGCACCGCACTGCACACGGCCGAGCGCGACGCGGGCTTCGCGGTCCCGCTGCGGCCCGCCGACGGCGCCCTCGCCGCCCTGCTCGCCCGCAACGCGGCCACCGTGCCCGGTTACGGCGCCGACCTCAACCTGGCCGGCATCCTCCAGCTCACCACCACCTCGGTGGGCCAGGACGGTCCCCCGGACGCCCTCACCGGCCACCCGGACGCCGTCGCGCCGGTCGAACGCGCCGACATCGCCCGGGAGCTCGCCGCCTTCACCGACGCGGACCGTCCCGTGCTCGGCCTGGTGGGCGCCCCGGGCAGCGGTCGTACGACGGAGCTCGCCGCCCTCGCCGCCCGCCGCGCCCGGGGCGAGCGGCCCGCCCCCACCCTCTGGCTGCGCGGCGCCGACCTGACCGACGCCGACGACTCGGTCGCCGACGCCGCCCGCCGCACGCTGGCCCGTGCCGCCCGGATCGTCGCCGCCTCCCGCGCTGTCCGGCCCGAGGACCTCGGCGACGTCACCCCCGAACACCTGGCCCGCCTCGCCGCCCGGGCCGGCCGGCCGCTGCTGCTCCTCCTCGACGGTCCCGAGGAGATGCCCCCGGTGCTCGCCCATCGCCTGGCCGACTGGACCCGGGGCACGGCGGCCTGGCTGCGCGAGACGGGCGCACGCCTGGTGGTGGCCTGCCGGGAGGAACACTGGGAACGCGCGGGAAGTGCGTTTCCCGCGGGGTTGCTCCACATCCCGGAGGGCGGGAGCGGGCAGACGTGCACGGCCGCGGGTTCCGGCTGTCCTGGATGTTCCGGATGTTCCGGCTGTTCGGGGTGGTCCGGGTCTCCGGCGGGCGGTGCGCAGGCGGGCGGTGCCGAGGCGGCCGGTGCCCCGGTCGGCCGGGCCGTTCCCATGGAGGAGGGCGAGCCGGTGTGCGTGCCCGGTGACGCCGGTGATCCCGCCGGTGGAGAGGGCGTCACCGGGGCTGGTCCGGGAGGGGCCGCCGGTTCCCTTCCGCCCTGTGTGCGGGTGGGTGACCTCACCGACGACGAGGGACGGTGGGCCCGGGCCCGGTACGGGATTCCGGACGGCGCGCTCGGCGAGCGGGACGCACGGCATCCGCTCACCCTCCGGCTGCTGTCCGAGGTCCGGGCCGCCGTTCCCGACGCGCCCGCCACCGGCCCCCTCGACCGGCACGACGTCTTCGCCGCCTACCTCGACCTGATGTGCCTGCGCGTCGCGGTCCGCCTCGCCGCCGCCGGCGGCCTGCGCGGCACGGCCGTACGACGGCTCGCGGCGCGGGTGGCCGGGCAGGTGCACGAGGCGGCCCGCCGCAGCCTCGGAGCGGGGCAGGGGGAACTGGACCGCACGTCGTTCGAGGCGGTGTTCCCCTGGGGACCCGCCCCCGCCCGGCTCGGCGGCGGCACCGGGTGGGCCTCCGCCGTCCTCACCGAGGGCCTCCTCGTGCCGGCCGGCGGCGGCTACCGCTTCGCCCACGAGGACCTGGCCGACTGGATCCAGGGCATGCACCTGGACCTGGACGAGGCCCTGCGCGCCCTGGTGCACCGCGCGAGCCGGCCGTGCGAGACCCGCACCCCCGTCCCGGTGCCGCACCACCGCGTCGGCCCCGTCGTACAGGCCCTGCTGCTCCTGGACCGCCAGCACGGCCCCCACCAACTCGGTCCGCGCCTGCGGGAGTTGCTCGACGCACTGGACCACGACACCGATTCCTGGTGGGCCGCCCGGCTGCTCGCCCGGACGCTGCTCCAGGTCCCGGACGCGACGCCGTACACCGAGGTGCTGCGCCTGCTCTGCGACCGCGTCGTCGCCTGGCGCCGCGCCCGGCGGCCCGTACCGGCCGAGTTCGGCCCCGCCTTCTGGACCGCGCTCCCCGTCTCCGACGCCGAGCGCCTCGACCTGCTGCGCCGGCTCGTCCTGGCCGACCCGGCACCGCCCGCGGCGGGCGACCGCTACCTGGACGTCGTCGCCGGACTGCTCGTGGACGCCCCGGGCGTCGTACAGCCCCTGCTCACGCACTGGTTCACCGACGAGCGGCCGTTGCCCGCGACACCGCACGCCACCGTGGCCACCGCGGCGCAGGCGTTGCTGCACACCCACCGGCACCGCGCCCTGGACCAGCTCACCGAGGTGCTGGTGGCCTGTGCCCACCGGCGTGCCGACGAACTGCTCGAGGTCCTCGCCGAGGAGGAGCCGTCGGCCGTCTGCCGGGCGGTCGACCGCTGGGCGCACGACGAACGCCCCGCCCGTCGGGTGGCGGCGGTGGCGTTCGGACTGCGTGCGGCCCCGCACCTCCGTTCCGGGGCGGACCGCGAGCTGCTGCGCCACACCGCCCTCGCCCTGCTCGCCCGCCCCGCAGACTGCACCCTGCACGGCGGTGCGCTGGCGCTGCTGGTCCACGACCCGCACACCCGCGACGGGTACCTGTCCGCCGCGCTGCGTCACTTCGCCGACGGCGACCCGCAGTTCCCGCCGAGCGCCCTGGTCCCGGCCCTGACCACGCATCCGGAACCGGTCCTGGAGGCGTTCCGCGCCCGGCTGCGCGCCCCGGACACCGGCGGCCCGGAGGCCGGAGCCGCCCTGCGCACCCTCGCCGAGGTCACCACCCCGGCCCTCGCCCGCCGGGTCGCCGACCTGGTCCAGGAGGCGGTGCGGCTGCGCCCGGAGAGCGCCGGGCATGTCGCCTGCTATGTCGACCGCCGCCTCGAACAGGGCCCCACGGCCCGCCCGGTCCTGCTGCCCCTCGTCACCGGCCTGCTCGACGGCGGGCCGGAGCAGGTCCGGTCGGCCCTCGCCACCGTCCTGGCCGCCGCCGGCACACCGGCCTCCCGCCCGCTCCGCCGCGAGCTGCTGGAGTTCCTGCTCGTCCGGGAGCAGGACCCCGCCGTTCTGGCCGCCGTCCTGCACGCGGCGGCGGCCCAAGGGGACGGCGAGGGGGACCTCGGCGTCGACCGGAGCCGGAACCGGAGCTGGAGCGTGAGCGGGGACGGGGGTGCGGGCGGTGACTTCGGTGACGGTGGGTACCGCCGGGAGGACGAGGTGCGTGGTCTGGTCCACCGCACCGGGATGCTCCTCGTCCGTACGCCCGAGGGCGCCACCCGCTTCGACCGCGGTCTGGTCGACCTCGGCCGGCACGTGCCCGGTTTCGCCGTGCGCATGGCACGCTGGCTGACCGACGCCCCCGACGACTGGGCCGCCGTGGTGGGACCCAGTGCCCGCCGCATGATCGAAAACCTTGCGGGCGTACGCGTACCGGCATGATCGGCACGGCGGAACGTGCGCCCCGTCACAGCCCCCATGCCGATGCCGACCGGGGGCATCCGGCATGGCACCCTTAGACCTGCACAACGCGGTCAAGGTAGATACGGACAAGGGTTCGAGGAGCGGTCACAGTGCAGCGCTGGCGTGGCTTGGAGGACATCCCCCAGGACTGGGGGCGCAGCGTCGTCACCATCGGTTCCTACGACGGCGTCCACCGCGGCCACCAGCTGATCATCAAGCACGCCGTCGACCGCGCCCGTGAACTGGGCGTCCCGGCCGTCGTGGTCACCTTCGACCCGCACCCCAGCGAGGTGATCCGCCCCGGCAGCCACCCGCCCCTGCTGGCCCCGCACCACCGCCGTGCCGAACTGATGGCCGAGCTGGGCGTCGACGCGGTGCTCATCCTCCCGTTCACCACCGAGTTCTCGAAGCTCTCGCCCGCCGAGTTCGTGGTGAAGGTCCTGGTCGACAAGCTGCACGCCAAGGCGGTCGTGGAAGGCCCCAACTTCCGCTTCGGTCACAAGGCGGCCGGCAACGTCGAGTTCCTCACCGAGCAGGGCAAGATCTACGACTTCGAGGTCGAGGTCGTCGACCTGTACGTCACCGGTGAGGCGGGCGGTGGCGAGCCGTTCTCCTCGACGCTGACCCGCCGCCTGGTCGCCGGGGGCGACGTCGAGGGCGCCCGCGAGATCCTGGGCCGCCCGCACCGCGTGGAGGGCGTCGTCGTCCGGGGCGCCCAGCGCGGCCGGGAACTGGGTTTCCCGACGGCCAACGTCGAGACGCTCCCGCACACCGCGATCCCCGCCGACGGCGTGTACGCCGGCTACCTGCACGTGCAGGGCGAGGCCATGCCGGCCGCGATCTCCGTCGGCACGAACCCGCAGTTCGACGGCACCGAGCGCACGGTCGAGGCGTACGCGATCGACCGCGTCGGCCTCGATCTGTACGGCCTGCACGTCGCCGTCGACTTCCTCGCCTACGTGCGCGGCCAGGCCAGGTTCGAGACGCTGGCGGCCCTGCTGGAGCAGATGGCCGTGGATGTGCAGCGCTGCCGGGACATCGTCGCCGCCGAGGCGTAGGTCCCCGCGCGGAGGCGGGGAGAGGCTGAGGCGCGAAGAAGCTGAGGCGCGAAGAAGCTGAGGCGCGGAAGAAGCTGAGGCGTGGAAAAGGGCGGCCGGTGCGGTGAGCACCGGCCGCCCCGGGGCATGCCGTCCAACAGGAGCCGGGGGGGGGGGGGCGGGGGGTGGTGGTGTGACGGGGGCTGGGGGGGGTGGGCG
>NZ_JBEZBT010000013.1:95528-161875 GCF_040647235.1 Streptomyces sp. NPDC042638 | reverse complement strand
GGTGAGCGTCAACCCCGAGTGGAAACGACGAAGCCGCCGCCTCCCACTCGCCTCGCCCCCTCGGCGTCTCCGTCGCACTCGAAGAAGCCGAGCCCCTCCAAGAGCCCCCGCCCCGTCAGGAAGAGCAGCACTCCCGAGCCGGAGCGGACCGTGCGCGTCGCTCCGCGGGTCTCCCGTATCCCGTCGGCGCAGCCGGCGCCCACGGGCACGGTGGCCCAGGTGGTCGCGCTGGTGAACAAGGAACGGGCGGCGGCCGGCTGCGGTCCGGTCACCGAGGACAGCCAACTGGACACGGCCGCCCAGGGCCTCTCCGACGACATGGCCGCCCGCGGTTTCTTCGACCACACGGACCCCGACGGCAACGGCCCCGGCGAGCGCATCACGGCGACCGGCTACCGCTGGTCCACGTACGGCGAGAACATCGCCCGGGGCCAGCAGACCCCGCAGGCGGTCATGGACTCGTGGATGAACAGCCCCGGCCACCGCGCCAACATCCTCAACTGTTCCTTCAAGAACATCGGCGTGGGCGTCCACAACGGCTCGGGCGGCCCCTGGTGGACCCAGGACTTCGGCGCCAAGTCCTAGAACCCCCGCCCGCACGGAGCTGTGGACCCCCGTCCGCGCCGAGTTCTGACGCCCCGGGCCCCGGCCGGCGGGAACCGCCGGCCGGAGGCGGTCACCGGGCCGTGCCGAAGTCCTGGGTCCAGTAGCTGCCCGGCTGTGCGAGACCGACGCCGATCTCCTTGAACCCGCAGTTGAGGATGTTGGCCCGGTGGCCCGGGCTGGACATCCAGCCGTCCATGACCTGCTGTGCCGTGGAGTAGCCGTAGGCGACGTTCTCCCCGTAGCTGCTCCAGGTGTAGCCGGCGCGCGTGATGCGGTCGCCCGGGGACGACCCGTCGGAACCGGTGTGCGACATGTTCTGGTGGGCCGCCATGTCCGCGCTGTGGGCCTGCGCCGCCTTGCTCAGGGTCGAGTTCAGGACCAGGGGCTGGCAACCGGCCTGGCCCCGCTCCGCGTTCACCAGCCGCAGGATCTCGGCGGTGACGCCGGACGCCGTGGCGGTGGGCTTCGGGGTGCTCGGCGCGGCGGGTGCCGCGGATGCGGAGGTGGGGAGGGCCGGGGCGGCGGTGGGTTGGGGAGCGCTGGGAGCGGCGGTCCGCGCGGGCCGGGGGGCCGCGACCGTCTGCTTGGCGCTGGGTCGCACCCTGACCCGGGGAGCGGCCGGCGCGGTGGCCTCCGGCACGGCGGTCTGCGGTGCTGTGGCGCTCTGCGGGATGGCGGTCTGCGGTGCTGTGGCGCTCTGCGGGACGGCGGTCTGCGGCAGGGCGGTCTCGTAGCCGTTGCTCGGGTGATGCCCGGCGGGGGGCTGCCACGGCACCACGGGTGCGCTCGGCACGGCAGCCTGCGACTGCCCCTGCGTGCCGTAAGGCCACTCGGAACAGGCCAGGGCGACAGATGGCACGCCCACGGCGCCGATGGCGGCGGCGGTGATGACTATCCGCCGGTAGTGCTTCGTTTTGCGGTGCTGGCCCATACGTCAACCTCGCTCGGTGATCGCGGAGCACTCATTCTTGGGACGGCCTCACAGGGAGCGCAAAGAGCGCGGCTACTATCGCGGCTCGTAGGGTTCCGCGGCCCTTGTCAGGCGGCCCGAGAAATGCCGACTTCGCGACCGCGACGTTTGCGCGATGCCGTCGGGACGTCAGGAACACGTCCTGGGTGACATTTACGGCGATACGCCGAGCGGCCGACCTGTCGGCATCCGAGCGATGGCTCGCACCTACGGCAAGCCGGACAAATCCCATATGTCGAGGATGGTGGATCTACTATCCCGCCCGCTTAGTAGATGACTCGGCTGTGATGGATGTCACGCCCGATCGTGGAACCGATCTTGTCGGCTTCGGTGCTGCCGTCGGGTGGACCGGCCCGCCTTGACGCCCCCCGGGCACCGACCTAGCGTGTGGACACATTTGGACAGACAGGGCAGGTGGCTGGGCGATGACGAACCCGCAGGGACCCCTCGGCGGCGCCTCCACCGGCCGGCCCCTCCAGGTGGAGACCCATGGCCTCGACGTGATCGGGGACGTGGAGCGCCGGGGCACCCCGCGCACCCTGTTCTGGCCCTGGTTCGGGGCGAACGTCTCGGTCCTGGGCCTCAGTTACGGCGCTTTCGCGTTCGGCTTCGGCATCTCCTTCCGGCAGGCCCTCGGCGCCGGTGTGCTCGGCATCGTCGTGTCGTTCCTGCTGTGCGGCTTCATCGCGGTCGCCGGGAAGCGCGGCTCGGCGCCGACCATGGTGCTCAGCCGGGCCGCGTACGGCGTGCGCGGCAACCGGCTGCCGTCCGTCGTCTCCTGGCTGCTCACCGTGGGCTGGGAGACCGTGCTCACCGCGCTCGCCGCGATGGCCACCGCGACGGTCTTCGGCCGCCTGGGCTGGGGCGGTGGCACCAGGACGGAGGTGATCGGCCTCCTGGTGGTCGCCGCGCTGACCGTGGTCGGCGGGGTCATGGGCTTCGACCTGATCATGCGGCTGCAGACCTGGATCACCCTGATCACGGGCGTTCTCACGGTCGTCTACATCGCGCTCGTCGCCGACCGCGTCCACTGGAGCACGGTCGACGCCGTTCCCGCGGGCTCGGCGCAGGAGTTCATCGGCGCGCTGGTGTTCATGATGACCGGTTTCGGTCTCGGCTGGGTCAACGCAGCCGCCGACTACTCCCGCTATCTGCCCCGCGGTTCCTCCAGCCGGGGAGTGATCGGCTGGACCGCCTTCGGCGCCTCCCTGGCCCCGCTGGTCCTGCTGGTCTTCGGCCTGCTGCTGGCCGGTTCCTCCGAGAGCCTCGGCAAGGCCGTATCGGCCGACCCGATCGGCGCGCTGACCACCATCCTGCCGACCTGGTTCCTGGTGCCGTTCGCCGTGGTCGCCGTCCTCGGCCTGGTCGGCGGTGCCGTCCTCGACATCTACTCCTCCGGGCTGGCCCTGCTCTCGGCCGGCCTGCGGGTGCCCCGCTACCTGGCCGCGCTCCTCGACGGCGTGCTGATGATCGCCGGCGCGGTCTACATCGTGTTCTTCGCCGACGACTTCCTCGGGCAGTTCACGGGCTTCCTCACCACACTGGGCGTGCCCATCGCCGCCTGGGCCGGTGTCATGCTCGCCGACGTGGCCCTGCGCCGCCGGGACTACGACGAGGCCGACCTCTACCGCCCGCACGGCCGCTACGGCGACGTCCCGCTCCTCCCGCTGCTCCTCACCCTCGCCGCCACGGCCGTCGGCTGGGGACTGGTCACCAACAGCGCCGCCGGCTGGCTGAGCTGGCAGGGCTATCTGCTCGGACCGTTCGGCCTCGGTGGGAGGACCGGCGCCTGGGCGTACGCCAACCTCGGCGTCCTCGCCGCTCTGGCGCTGGCCTTCCTCGGCACGCTGCTGCTGGGCCGGGGCCGGGTCCGCGCCCAGGAGAGCCGTCCGCCGAGTCCGATGCCCGACGAGGGGGTGCACCGCGCATGAGCGCCGGACACGAGGGGGTGCACCGCGCATGAGCGACGGACATCTCGCCGTCATCGACATGCAGCGTGTCTTCGCCGACCCGGCGAGTCCCTGGGCCACCCCCCGGTACGCCGACGCGGCGGCGGGTGTGCACAGTCTGCTGCCCGCCTTCGCCGGCCGGGTGACCTTCACCCGCTTCCTGGCCCCCGAGGACCCGGCCGGCGCCTGGCGCGCCTACTACGACCGGTGGCCCTTCGCCCGCCGGCCCCCGGACGCCGGACTCTGGGAGCTGACCGACGGGTTCGCGGACCTCGCCGACCATGTCGTGGACGCCACCACCTTCGGCAAGTGGACCCCGCGACTCGCCTCGCGCCTCGGCCCGGACGGCCGCCTGGTTCTGGCGGGCGTCAGCACCGACTGCTGTGTGCTGTCCACCGCCCTGGCCGCCGCGGACGACGGCGTCGAGGTGCTGGTCGTGTCGGACGCCTGCGCCGGCGTCGACGACGACTCCCACCTCAAGGCCCTGCAGATCATGGAGCTGTACCGGCCGCTGGTCCGGGTCACCACCGTCGCCGACCTGCTCGGGGAACCGGGGCCGTGACCGGCGTCCCAGTCAAGCACCAGCGGTCCGGTCGCGCCCCCGCCCGGAAGGTCCGGGCCGGCAGCCCCCCGGACGACGAGCGGCCGTCCGGCTCCCAGGCCCTCACCGGCGACCAGGCGTCAGTCGTACGACGGCCCGTGCGCCCGTGCCGAACCGACCGTGCGGAGGACTGATCACCGCCCGCACACCGGCGTGCGCGAGGATTCCGCCGGGGAGAGGTACGACCGCGCCGGTCTCCGAACCCGGGCTGGAGAAACCGTGTTTCGTGGGCGTGGAGCGGCCCCAGGCCGACGCCTGCGCGGCTCGGACGAGACCGCGTCGGCGTGCGAGCGCGACTGTCCGCCGCCGCCCGTTGCCCGGGATTTGTGCGCTGCCCGATCAGGGCATCGGACAGGAGGCGCTCGCCGAGGGGCTGCGGCAAGCCGGGCCGCGGCCGGACCACGGTGCGCAGTCGGCCGGCGGGGCGCCGCGGACCGACGCCGGGGAGCCCGCGCCGGTGCGCCGCGCCCCCGGTGACCCTTCCCGGGCACCCGCCGCGCGTCCCGTGCCGTCGAGGGCTCCCTCGTCGAGCACGTCGTCGGCCCGCTCGACCCCGGCCGCCACGAACGGCCACCACGAGCTGACCCGCGCCGCTTCGACCGCCCGCCTCCTTCGCCCGCCCTCCTTCGCCCGCCCTCCTCCGTCCGCTTCCGTCCCCGTCGGGCCGCCACCGGACCTCCTGCCGATCCGTGCGCATGCGCCGGACCCCACTGGGTACGCGAGCCGGGAGCCCGCCCGGGCACCAGCCCGCCCGGGCGGCCCGTAAGACCGCCGCTACCTGGGGATCTGCCATGGAGACACCCGCACACGACGACCTGCCGACACCTGCCCAGCAGGCACTGGACGCACTGGTCGTGAACGCCGAGGACCAGGCCGCCCTGGACACCCTCGCCCACAGTGACGTACTCGTTCCGGTTCCGGACGACGCACTGGACGGCGAGGGCGCCGACGCCACGACGGTGGCCCTGCCCATACTGGAACAGCCCGGAGGCGACGCGGTCGTCCCGGTGTTCACGACAGAGGGTGAGATGGCCGAGCTGCTGCCTTTCGTCTCGCGCTACCGCCTGATCCCGCTGGGCGCACTCGCGGCGCAGTGGCCCGACGACGATCTCTCCCTCGCCATCGACGGCAGCTCCGACCACTCCCTGACGCTCACCTCCCAGGGGGTGCGCACGCTGCTGGTCCGCTGACCACGCCGTACCCGCACTCGCCCGCGACACCGATCGTTCCGTCGCCCCGGGCGACACAATGAGCTCATGGAATACATCGCGGGCGCGGCCGGGCTGCTCGTCCTGGCCCTGGTGCTCAGCAGTATCCTGCGCACCCTCGTGGTCCCCCGAGGGCTCTACTCCTGGCTGGTGTTCCGCCTGTGGTGGCTGCTGCGCAGAGTGCTCCGGCTCCGCGCCCTGCGCGGTGACTACGAGGCCATCGACCGCGCCCAGACCTGGCTCGCGCCGCTGACGCTGATGGGCATGCTCGCCAGCTGGCTCGGCGGAGCCCTGCTGGGTTTCGGCCTCCTGCTCTACGCGCTGTCCCCGCTGTCCTGGGCCACCGCGTTCCGCGAGGCCGGCTCCAGCGTGTTCACACTGGGCTTCGCCAGCGGCGCCCGGCTGAAGCTGTCGGTGATCGACTTCATGGCCGCGGCCACCGGGCCGGTTCTGATCGCCCTCCAGATCGCCTACCTGCCCACCCTCTACGCCGCCTACAACCGCCGTGAGCTGGAGGTCACCCTCCTCCAGGCGCGGGCCGGCGAGCCCGCCTGGGGGCCGGAGATCCTCGCCCGGCAGTGGCTGGTGGACACCGAGACCGCGCTGCCGGAGCTGTACCGGGCCTGGGAGCGCCTCGCCTCGGACATGGGCGAGAGCCACTCCACCTACCCCGTCCTGCTGACCTTCCGCTCCCCGCGTCCGCACCGCAGCTGGCTGGTCGGGCTCATCGCCGTGATGGACGCCGCGGCGATGCAGCTCGCCCTGGACCCGCGGCTCGCCCCGCCGGAGGCCCGGCTGGTGCTGCGCGCCGGATTCACCGCCCTGCGCGACATCGCCCGCGCCCTGCGCCTCTCCTTCGACGCCGACCCGTCACCGCAGGCCCCGATCCGACTCGAGTTCGCCGAGTTCGAGGCGGCCGTCAGCATGGTGGAGAAGGCCGGATTCCGCTCCCGGCGCACCGCCAAGGAGGCGTGGCCGCACTTCCGTGGCTGGCGCGTCAACTACGAGGAGCTCGCTTACGAGCTGTGCCGCCGCTGCGACGCCGTACCCGCCCTGTGGAGCGGGCCCCGCGACTTCCCGGCCGCCCCCATCCCGCCGTTCCGCCCGGTGGACCGGCGACCGGACGAAGGACGGCCGGAACTGCCCCCTGCCGCCGGGTAGTCACGCCCCCTCCGGAAGGGAAGATCTCAGCGGGGCGCGTCCGGACGAATGCGAAGGAGCCGATGGCCGTGAGGGTCGTCCTGCTGGGCACCGCCGCCGGGGGAGGCTTCCCGCGATGGAACTGCGCGTGTGCGCAGTGCGCCGCCGCCCGGGACGGCAAGCTGCCCTCACGGACCCGGGAGTGCGCGGCCGTCACCGGCAACGGCCGCGACTGGTGGCTGCTCAACGCCTCTCCCGACCTGCGCGCACAGCTCTCCGCCACCCCGGCCCTGTGGCCCGGCCCCGGCCCGCGGGACACCCCGCTGCGCGGGGTGCTGCTCACCGACGCCGGAGCCGGTCACGTCACCGGTCTGACCGAGCTGCGGGGGGCGGCGGGCCTGAAGGTGTACGCCGCGCCGCCGGTGCGCGCCGTCCTCGGCCCCGCCCGCGCCGCGCTGGACCGCTACGCGCCCTGGGAGTGGGCCGACAGTCTGGCCGACGGCGGGTTCGTGCTGGCCGGCGGACTCGTCGTCACCGCCCACCCGGTGGGCGCGAGGATCCCGACGTACGTTCCGGCGCGGACGCCCGTGCCCGCGGGGCCATGGGTGACGGCGTACCGCATCGAGGACCTGGCCAGCGGGGGAGTGCTGGTGTACGCGCCTCGCGTCGAAGCCTGGAGCCCGGCTCTGGAGGAGCTGTGCGCCGGGGCCGACTGCGTGCTGCTGGACGCAACCTTCTTCGCGGCCGACGAGATGGTCACGGCGGTGCGCTCCGTCGCCGGCCCGGCCGCCACGGGCCGTCTGCCGGTCACCGGTGCGGGCGGCACCCTCACCGCACTGGGCCGCCATCCCGGCCTGCGCCGGATCTACACCCACCTGAACGACACCAACCCGCTGCTGGACCCCGCCTCACGCGCACGCGCGCGAGTGGCCGACCGCGGCGCCGAGATCCTGCCGGACGGGGCCGAGCTGGTGCTCTAGCCGGTGTTTCCGCTCGGCCTGGCGCTTCCGCTCGGCCTGGCGCTTCCGCTCGGCCTGGCGCTTCCGCTCGGGCTAGCCCTTCTGCTCGGCCAGCATCCGCCGCAGTACCTCGCGCTGCAGGGGCAGCACCTCGGCGTGCAGCGAGCGGCCCTTGGGGGTGAGCGCGACCCACACCCCACGGCGGTCCTCCGCGCACACCGAACGCTCCACCAGGCCGTCCTTCTCCAGGCGGCCGATCAGCCGGGACAGCGCGCTCTGGCTGAGGTGGACCCGGCCGACCAGGTTCTGCACCCGGCACTGCTCGCCGTGCTCGGGCCGTTCCGTCGCCAGGATGTCCAGCACCTCGAAGTCGCTGGCGCCCAGCCCGTGCGGGTGCAGGGCACGGTCGATCTCGCACATCGTGCGCGCGTGCACCGCGAGGATGTCCCGCCAGCGTTCTTCGAGCCTGGTTTCGGCCGTTGTGACTGCCATACCCGCACCGTAGCACCGATCCGGCCAATCGTTGACTGTGCAACTAGTTGCCGGTGCGGAGGGGGCGTGGGGTCCTCAGGCGGCCGGATCCTGCAGCAGACCCACGAGGTTGCCGTCGGTGTCCTTCACGGAGGCGATCAGCCGGCCGCCGCCGACGTCCTGCGCGTCCTGGAGCAGCTCCGCACCCGCCTCCAACAGCGCGGCGAGACGCTGCCGCAGGTCTGTCACGTGCCAGTAGGGCACCGGTCCCGTCATGCCTTTGGCGTGGCCGTTCGGGTCGAGGCCGACGTCCTGGCCGGCGGCCTTGTAACCGACGTAGTAGGGCTCGTCGGCGTACGGCTCGACGCCCAGCAGTGCGCCGAAGAGGGCCTTGGCACGGCCCAGGTCCTTCACCGGGTAGATGATCGTCTGCAGGCCGGCGGTCATGGGACTCACTCCTTCGAGATACGTGACCCGACGGGTTCCTCGTCGGTGCTCTCACGCTAGGGCCGGGGAGCCCCGCGCGGCTTCTCCGATCCTGACCGGTTGCCGCCGTCGCTCGTCGTGCGGCACCTCGGCGCCGGCGTGGCCCGCGTCTTCGCCAGGCGGGACGGGTACCGGACAACGGCGGCCGAGTCCCGGACGCGACGGCGTCGCCCGCGCCACAGTGGGAAGAGTGCGTACGAGGAGGCCGGGAACGGGAGGCGAACGGATGACGGTGACTCCCTCGGGAACTCCCTCGGGCCGGATGCGGCAGACCATCCTGGAGTGGCTGAAGGACCCGGCGGCCCACTTCCCGGCTCCGCCCCGCCGCGACCTCGCAGAGACCGGCGTCACCGCACGGGCCGTCGCCGCCAAGCTGGGCGTGTCCCGCCGGACAGCCCTGGCGCACCTGTCCTTCCTCACCCGCCTCGGCGTCCTGAGCACCCGCCGGATCGGCTGCCGCGTCCACTACCGTCGCGACGAGATCCGCATCGCCGAGGTGACCAGGCTGTTCGAAAAGGGCTGGTGACGCAGTCGTCGAGCACCGGCGACAGACGGACGGGCGACAGACGGACGGACGGCCGACAGACGGACGGACGGGCGACAGACGGACGGGCGACAAGCGGAAAGGACCGCGCATGGACCGACCCACGGCACTCGTGCCACTGCACTACGTCTCCCTGGGTGCCCATGGCCCCGAGGACGTCGTGCCCGACCCACAGGGGCGCGTGCTGACCGGGGTGGCGGACGGGCGCATCCTGCGCGTCCACCACCTGGGTGACCCGCTCGCGGCCCGCGTGGAGGTGCTGGCCGAGACCGGCGGCCGTCCCCTCGGCCTCGAACTGCTGCCGGACGGGGACCTGTTGGTGTGCGACGCCGAGCGCGGTCTGCTGCGCGTCAGCACCGGCGACGGCACCGTCCGCGTCCTCGCGGACTCGGTGGCGGGCGAGCCGCTCCGTTTCTGCAGCAACGCCGTCGCCCTGGCCGACGGCAGCGTGTACGCGACCGTCTCCAGCCGCCGCCACCCCCTCGACCGGTGGATCGGCGACATCGTCGAACACACCGGCACCGGACGCCTGCTGCGGTTCGCCCCCGAGGGGGGAGAGCCCGAAGTCCTGCTGGAGGGGCTGCAGTTCGCGAACGGGCTCGCCGCGAGCGCCGACGGTTCCTTCCTGGTGATCGCCGAGACCGGCCGCTGCCGCCTCATCCGCTACCGGCTCACCGGCCCCGGCGCCGGCCGGACGGACTCCTTCGCCGACGACCTCCCCGGCATGCCGGACAACCTCTGGCGCGAGGGCCCCGACGGGCCGATCTGGGTCGCCCTGGCCGGCCCCCGCGTCCCCCCGCTGCATCTGCTGCACCGCACCCCGCCGGCCGTCCGCCGCGCCGCCGCCCGCGCCGCCGTGCACGCGCCGTACCGCCCGAGCGGTACCGTCGGCGTCGTCGCCGTCGACGACCAGGGCCGTACCGTCCACCACCTCACCCGCCGGAGGTCCGGGTTCCGTATGGTCACCAGCGTCTGTGTGACCGGTGACCACCTGGTGCTCGGCAGCCTCCGGGAGCCCGGTGTGGCGGTCTGCGCGCGGCCTGCCGCCCGCTGACCCGGCGGTACCCTGATGCTGGCCGTGATCACCCGTCGGGGCAGGGCCGAACAGGAGACGTAGCAGCATGACAGCGCCGGAAACACCGACGCCCGGCGTCCGTCCCGTGCCTCGCGGGCGCGCCGGGTGGCGTGCGCAGGCACCCGTGGTCGCGGTCGTGGCGCTGGGCGGAGCGCTCGGCGCGGTGGGCCGCTACGCGCTCACGCTCGCCTGGCCCACACCCCCCGGCGGCTTCCCCTGGGCGACCTTCTGGACCAACGTCTCCGGCTGCGCGGCCATGGGCGCCCTCATGGTGCTCGTCACCGAGGTGTGGGCCGCCGCCCCTCACCTCCTGCGGCCGTTCCTGGCCACCGGCGTCCTCGGCGGCTTCACCACGTTCTCCACTTATGCGGTCGACGTCCGCGGACTGCTCGACACCGGCCGCCCCGGCCCCGGGCTCGCCTGTCTGGCCGCGACGCCGTGCGCGGCCCTCGCGGCGGTGTGGCTGGCCTCGGCCGCCGCCCGCCGGGTCTTCACCGGGAGGCGGCGATGACGTCACTCACCGGCCCTGCCCCGCGGCCGGCCGTCCACGTCGGCGAGCAGGGCACCTGGCACCACATCTGTACTCCGGGCAGAGCCGAACCGGAGGGTAAGAAGTCGTTGTGAACTGGCTGCTGGTCGTCGCGGGGGCCGTGATCGGCGCACCCGTGCGCTATCTCACCGACCGCGCCGTGCGGGCCCGCCACGACTCCCCCTTCCCGTGGGGCACCCTCGTGGTGAACGTGGTCGGCTGCCTGGTCCTCGGGCTGCTCACCGGCGCCGTCTCCGCCGGGGTCGCCGGTCCCGAGGTGCGGCTGCTGGCGGGCACCGGGCTGTGCGGTGCGCTGACGACCTATTCGACCTTCTCCTACGAGACCCTGCGGCTGACCGAGGCCGGCGCCGGCCTCTACGCTGCTGTGAACGTCGTGGCCAGTGTGGCGGCGGGACTCGCGGCGGCGTTCGCCGGCGCCGCACTCGCCGGGGCCCTGTGGGCCTAGGCGCCTGCCGCACGCCCCGGCATAGTGAGTACTGTCTACAGCACTGTCGACCAACCTCCTCAGAACTGGATCCCATGAGCGCCATCTCCGTCGGTCAAGCCGTCGTCCTCGGAGTAGTCGAGGGGGTGACCGAGTTCCTCCCGGTGTCCTCCACCGGCCACCTCAAGATCACCGAGGGGCTCATGAACATCCCCGTCGACGACAAGTCCGTCGTCGGGTTCTCCGCCGTCATCCAGGTCGGTGCCATCGCCGCCGTGCTCGTGTACTTCTTCAAGGACATCAAGCGGATCGTCACCGCCTGGTTTCGCGGTCTGACCAACCGTGAGGAGCGCTACCACCACGACTACAAGTTCGCGTGGTGGGTGATCGCCGCCACCATCCCGATCGTGGTGGTGGGCCTGGCCGCCAAGCCGCTGATCGAGGGCCCGCTGGCCTCGCTGTGGGTGGTCGCCGGATCGCTGATCCTCGGCTCCGCCGTGATGTGGGCCGCCGACCAGATGGGCCGGCACAAGCGCGGTGAGGACGACACGTCCTTCAGGGACGCGATGTGGGTCGGCTGTTCCCAGATCCTCGCCCTGCTCTTCCCCGGCTTCTCGCGCTCCGGCGCCACCATGTCCACCGCGCTCATCCTGGACCTGGACCGTGTCGCCGCCACCCGGCTCTCCTTCTTCCTCGGCATCCCGGCCCTGACCGGCGCGGGCCTGTACGAGCTGAAGGACGCCCTCGGTGCGGGTGTCGGCGCCGCTCCGCTGGCCGTCGGCACGATCGTGTCGTTCGTGGTGGCCTACGCCTCCATCGCCTGGCTGCTGAAGTTCGTCGCCAAGCACTCCTTCAACGCCTTCGTGATCTACCGGATCGTCATCGGCGTGATCCTGCTCGGTCTGCTCGGCACCGGCACGCTTAGCAGCTGAGCCGGCACGTCGACCACCCACGGGGTGCGGACGCCTGTCTTCAGGCGACGCACCCCGTTCGCGTCTCGCCGCACCCGCCGCTTGACAGGCTCCGCCCGCGGACCGCAGGATCGCTCCGTGAACCTGTCAGACAGCCAGACAGGTGGTCTCGTCCCCCGGCGCGTCAGCGCCATGGAAGCGGTGCTCGACCACCTCCGCGGCGCCATCGAAAACGGCCGGTACGCCATCGGCGACAAGCTGCCCTCCGAGGCCGAGCTGTGCCGCACCCTGGAGGTGTCCCGGCCCGTGCTGCGCGAGGCGCTGCGCGCGCTGCAGACGATGGGCCTCACGGTCTCCCGGACCGGAAAGGGCACCTTCGTCATCGCGAACGCCGTCGAGGACCCCACCTTCGGGGACTACGCGGCCAGCGACCTGCTGGAGGTGCGCCGCCACATCGAGATCCCGGTCGCCGGCTACGCGGCCCTGCGCCGCACCCCGGAGAACCTGGACCACCTGGCCCACCTGCTCGACCGGATGGAACGGGAGACGGACACCATCGCCTGGGTGGCGATGGACACCCTCTTCCACCTCGCCGTGGCCGAGGCGGCCCAGAACCCGGTCTTCCGCCGGGTCATCGAGGAGATCCGCGACGCACTGGCGCGCCAGTCGGCCTTCCTCAACGAGCTGGGCGGGCGCCGCGAGCAGTCCGACCGCGAGCACCGGGCGATCGTCGAGGCGCTGGTCGACGGCTGTGAACACGACGCGGTGGAGGCCATGAGCCACCACCTGGACCGCGTCGAGACGACCCTCACCGACATCGTGCGTCCCCAGCGGACGCACGCACCGACGCCGGGCGCACCCGAGGCATGAGCGAGCAGCACCTCGCGGACCCGACGCGGCCCTCGTCCGGCCGTGCCGACGCCTGCGTCCGCGCCCCCTTGAACAGCACACCCACCGGAGCCGGCGCGCGACCCGCGGACCCGGCCGACCCCGACCCCCTGATCCGGAGCCGGCGCGCGACCCGCGGCCCGGCCGACCCCGACCCCCTGATGCAGGCAGTGATGTCCCACAGTTCTCCCGCCGACGCACCCGTCGTCCGCGAACCCCTCCACGCCCCCGTCGCCCACCTCATCCGCGGCGGCGTCGTCGAGGGCATCCACTACGGCTCCGTCGTCGTCCTCAGCGCCGACGGCACGGTGCGGTTCCAGCTCGGCGACATCGAAGCCGCCTTCTACCCGCGCTCGGCCCTCAAGCCCCTCCAGGCCGTGGCCATGCTGCGGGCCGGGCTGCCGCTCGACGGCGAACTGCTGTCGCTGGCCGCCGCGAGCCACTCGGGCGAGGAGCGCCACCTCGCCGGCACCCGGCGCATCCTCGGCCTCGCCGGCCTCGCCGAGGACGACCTGCGCAACGTGCCCGACATGCCGTACGACCCGGTCGTCCGCGACGCCTGGGTCCGCGCGGACCGGCTGCCCTCCCGCCTCGCCCAGAACTGCTCCGGCAAGCACGCCGCCATGCTGTGGACCGCCCGTCTCAACGGCTGGTCGCTGGACGACTACCTCGATCCGGCACACCCGCTCCAGCAGGCCGTGGCCGCGACCGTCGAGGAGCTGACCGGCCAGCGCGTCGCACGGGTCACCGTGGACGGCTGCGGTGCCCCGCTGTTCTCCGTCTCCCTGCACGGCCTCGCCCGTGCGCTGGCCCGGATCACCTCCGCCGCGCCCGGCACTCCCGAGGCCAGGGTGGCCGACGCGATGCGCGAGCACGCCGAGATGGCCTCCGGCACCCGCCGGGACGTCGCCGCGCTGATGCGGGCCGTGCCCGGGCTGCTCGCCAAGGACGGCTTCGAGGGCGTGCAGGTCGCCGCGCTGCCCGACGGCACCGCAGTCGCCGTGAAGATAGCCGACGGGGCGAACCGTGCCCGCATACCGGTCGCCGCGGCCGCTCTCGCGCGCGCGGGCGTGGACCCCGGGCTGCTGACCGAGTTCGCGGGGGAGCCGCTGCTCGGCGGGGGAGAGCCGGTGGGGAGTGTGCGGCCCGTGCGCGCGCTGGACCCCGAGTCGCTCACCGTCTGCGCGTAGTCGGCCGAATCCCCATCGGGGCCGCGGGCCGTCCTCGGTCCACGGTCCGGTGGCCGCTCTTGGCCGACCGCGCCGCGCGGCGGTAGCCGCAGGCCGGCAGTGCCCTGTCCTTCGCGGGGGCACAGGTCGGCAGTAGCTCGCCCCCTCGTGAGGGCGCCGGTCGGCAGCCGCATGCCGACAACGTCCGTTCCTCGCGGGGCGCCGGCCGGCGGCCGTATGCCGGCAACGCCCCGCCGCCTCGCGGGGCGCCTTCACCTCCGTACCTCAGAAAGAGGCCCGTACCCTCATGACCGCCGCCACCCGCCGCGAGCACGATCTGCTCGGCGACCGCGACGTCCCCGCCGACGCCTACTGGGGCATCCACACCCTGCGCGCGACGGAGAACTTCCCCATCACCGGCACCCCGATCTCCGCCTACCCGCACCTGATCGACGCCCTCGCCGCCGTGAAGGAGGCCGCGGCCCTCGCCAACGAGGAACTGGGTCTGCTGGAGCCGAGGAAGGCCGCCGCGATCGTCGCCGCCTGCCGGGAGATCCGGGCCGGCGAGCTGCACGACCAGTTCGTCGTGGACGTCATCCAGGGCGGGGCCGGCACCTCCACCAACATGAACGCCAACGAGGTGGTGGCGAACCGCGCCCTGGAACTGCTCGGCCACGCCAAGGGGCAGTACACGCATCTGCACCCCAACGAGGACGTCAACCTGGGCCAGTCAACCAATGACGTCTACCCGACCGCCGTCAAGACAGCGACGATCTTCGCGGTACATGGACTGCTCAAGGCGATGGCTGTACTGCAGGACGCCTTCGCCCGTAAGGCCGTCGAGTTCCGTGACGTGCTCAAGATGGGCCGTACACAGTTGCAGGACGCGGTCCCGATGACGCTCGGGCAGGAGTTCTCCGCCTTCGCCGTCATGATCGAGGAGGACCGCAGCCGTCTCGCCGAGGCCGTCGAGCTGATCCATGAGATCAACCTCGGCGCCACCGCGATAGGCACCGGACTCAACGCCCCCGCCGGCTACGCCGAGGCCGTCCGCAAGCACCTGTCCGCCCTCACCGGGCTGCCCCTGGTCACGGCCGCCAACCTGGTCGAGGCCACCCAGGACTGCGGTGCCTTCGTCCAGATGTCCGGCGTCCTCAAGCGGATCGCGGTCAAGCTCTCCAAGAGCTGCAACGACCTGCGCCTGCTGTCCTCCGGCCCCCGCGCGGGCCTCGGCGAGATCAACCTGCCGCCGGTGCAGGCCGGGTCGTCGATCATGCCGGGCAAGGTCAACCCGGTCATCCCCGAGGTGGTCAACCAGGTCGCCTTCGAGGTGATCGGCAACGACGTCGCCATCACCATGGCCGCCGAAGCCGGACAGCTCCAGCTCAACGCCTTCGAACCGATCATCCTGCACTCCCTGTCGGAGTCGATCACCCATCTGCGGAGCGCCTGCCGCACGCTGGCCGAACGCTGCGTGTCCGGCATCACCGCCAACACCGAGCAGCTGCGCGCCACCGTGGAGAACTCCATCGGCCTGGTCACCGCGCTCAACCCGCACATCGGCTACACGGCCGCGACCGACATCGCCAAGGAGGCCCTCGCCACCGGCCGCGGCGTCGCCGAACTGGTGCTGGAGAAGGGTCTGCTGCCGGCCGAGCGGCTGGCGGACCTGCTGCGCCCCGAGGTCGTCGCGGGCAGCGGCGCCCCGGTCGCCTGACCTGCGGCCACGCGGCCACGATTACGCTCCGGGACGGGCCGGGAGGCACAATGGCGATCATGACGACGACGTCGGCGTTCACCTTCCTGCCGGTCCTGGAGCGCATTGCCGAGGAGATCAGCCGCACCCCCGGGCGCGGCCGGCCCGCCGACTACATCCCCGCCCTCGCGGCCTGTGATCCGCGCAGCTTCGGCATGGCCGTCGCCGAGCCGGACGGCACCGTGTACGGGGTGGGGGACTGGCGCCAGCCGTTCTCCACGCAGTCGATCACCAAGGTCTTCACGCTCGCCCTGGACCTGGCCCGCGAGGGCGACGAACTCTGGGAGCACGTGGGCCGCGAGCCCTCCGGCAACCCGTTCAACTCCCTGATCCAGCTGGAGTACGAGAACGGCATCCCGCGGAATCCTTTCATCAACGCGGGCGCCCTCGTCGTCACCGACCGCCTCCAGACCCGTACCGGGGACGCGGCCGGTGAACTGCTGTCCTTCCTGCGCACCGAGAGCGGCAACCCCGGCCTCGGCTTCGACCAGGAGGTCGCCGCCTCCGAGACCGCCCACGGCGACCGCAACGCCGCCCTCGCCCACTTCATGGCGTCCTACGACAACATCGACAACGACGTACCGGTCCTGCTGGACCAGTACTTCCGGCAGTGCTCCATCGCCGCGTCCTGCGCCGACCTGGCCCTGGCCACCGGCTTCCTCGCCCGGCACGGCATCCGTGCCGACGGCAGCCGGCTGCTCAGCCGCAGCCAGGCCAAACAGGTCAACGCGGTCATGCTGACCTGCGGCACCTACGACGCGGCCGGCGACTTCGCCTACCGGGTGGGCCTGCCCGGCAAGAGCGGGGTCGGCGGCGGGATCATCGCGGTCGTGCCGGGCCGGTGCACGCTGTGCGTGTGGAGCCCGGGCCTGGACGAACGCGGCAACTCGGTGGCCGGGGTCGCGGCCCTGGACCGGTTCACCACGCTCACCGGTCTGTCCGTGTTCTGAGCCCCGCTCCACACCGGGCGCGCGGTGTCCCGGTGGCCCCCGGACCCCCGGAAGGCGTCGCTCCTCACACGCCGGACACGTGCGGGCCGCCCGCCGGTGAAGGGACTGTCGCCTTCCGGCCACTCGGCGTTGACACGCTGAGCCAGTGTTGGCCATGGCATTCCCCGTCGATCTCCGCAGCTGTCAGGTACTGGGTCTGGCCGGTACCGCCTTCCTCGCACTCGGCGGGGAGACGGCCGGCGCCCTGCCCGTCCAGGACCTCCTGGCGCCCGCCTCGGCGCAGGCGGCGCTCGGCCTGGTCGGGGTGTACTTCGGCGTCGTCCTGCTCATCGCGGCCTGGGTGCTCCTCGGCCGCCTGGTGCGCGGCCCCCAGCCGCCCACCCCGCGCGCCCTGCTGCTCGTACTGGCCGTCTGGGCGGCGCCGCTGCTGCTCGCCCCGCCGCTGTTCAGCCGGGACGTGTACAGCTACCTCGCGCAGGGCGCCATGGTCGACGCCCACATGGACGTCTACGCCAACGGTCCGGACCGGCTCGGCGGTCCGCTCTCCGACGAGGTCGCCCCGATGTGGCGGCACACCGGCGCCCCTTACGGCCCCGCTTTCCTCGCCCTGGCCTCCGTGCTGTCGGGGCTGACCCGCGGCGAACTGCCCGCGGGCCTGCTCGGCATGCGCCTGGTCGCCCTGCTCGGCGTGGCCCTCATGGCGGCGGCGCTGCCCCGCCTCGCCCGGCACAGCGGTGCCGACCCGGCCGCGGCGCTGTGGCTCGGCGCCCTCAACCCGCTGGTGCTGCTGCACCTGGTCGCCGGCGCCCACAACGACGCCCTGATGCTCGGTCTGCTCGGACTCGGCCTGGTCGCCGCCCGCCGCCGGCCCGCCGTCGGCGCCGTCCTCGTCACCCTCGCCGCCCTGGTCAAGGCACCGGCCGCGCTCGGCCTGCTGGCGGTCGTGGCCCTGCGGGTCCGCTCCGGCCGCCCGCCGCTGCCGGCCGTGCTGACCACGGCCGCGGCCTCCGCGGCGACCACGGTTGCCGCCACCGCCGTGGCCGGCACGGGCTACGGCTGGATCAGCGCCCTGGACACTCCGGTCTCCGCGCACAACTGGGCGCTGACCAGCCTGCTCGGCCGGGCCACCGGCGCCCTGCTCACCCGTCTCGGCAGCGGTCTGGCCCCGCTGGCCGTCCCGGCCTGGCATCTGTTCGGTCTCGCGGTCACCGCCGTCGCCGTCCTGCTGATATGGCTCCGGCTGCGCCTGCGACCGGTGTACGCGCTGGGCCTGAGCATGCTCACGGTCGCGGTCTTCGGGCCGGCCATCCGGCCCTGGTACCTGCTGTGGGGCCTGTTCCTCATCGCCGCCGCCGCACCCAGCACCTCGGTACGGCACCGGGTGGCCGCCCTTGCGGGCGTGCTGGCCCTGGCGGTGCTGCCCAGCGGCGGTCCCGCCGACCTCGGCCAGCTGGTGCTCGCGGTCTCCGGCGGTGTGCTCGGCGTGGTCGTCCTGTGGCAGGCGCAGCAGGCGGCCCAGGCCCCGGTCCCGGGACGCACGGCATGACCGGAAGGGGCGGCGGGCCGGGGCTGCCCGGGCGCCTGGCGGCGCTAGGGCCGCGCACCGGACGGGGCAGGCTGCCGCTCGTCCTGCTGCTGGTGGCCGCGGTGACCGTGTTCACGGCCACCGTGCCGCTGCTGCGCGGCTTCTTCGACCTGCGCGTCTACTACGGCGCCGTGCACACCTGGGCGCACCACGACGGCCGGATCTACGACTACCGGGTGCCGGGCACGACGTACGGCTTCACGTATCCGCCGTTCGCCGCCGTCGCCATGCTGCCGCTGGCCCTGCTCGGCCGGACCACGGCGGTCGTGGTGTCCCTGCTGGTGAACCTGGCCGCGCTCGCGGGCGTCCTGCGGGTCCTGGCCGGTCCGCGCTGGCGGCGCCACGGCTGGTACCGGTGGGCGCTGTGCCTGTGTCTGCTCCCCCTGTTCGAGCCGCTGCGCGACACCTTCAGCTTCGGACAGGTGAACCTGGTGCTGCTGGCCCTCGTCCTCGCCGACTGCGCGCTGCTGGCCACCGGCCGGGGCCGCTGGGCGGGTGCCGGGATCGGGCTCGCCGCCGCGGTGAAGCTCACGCCCGCCCTGTTCATCGGGCTGCTGCTGCTCGCCGGGCGCCGGCGGGCGGCCGGTACCGCCGTCGCCGTCGCCGCCGCCGCGACCGCGCTGGCCGCCTGGGTGGATCCGGCGGCCTCCCGCTTCTACTGGACCGACGCGCTGTGGGACACCAGCCGGGTGGGCCGGCTCGACTACGTGTCGAACCAGTCGCTGCAGGGTGTGCTGGCCCGCCTCGGCGAGTCCGGCCGCCCCCTGTGGGCGACGGCGGTCCTGCTGACCCTGTGCGTGTGGGCCTGGCGCGGCCGGCGGGCGGTCGCCGCCGGGGACTGGACGGCGGCGTTCGCACTGACCGGTGCCACGGCCTGTCTGGTCAGCCCGATCACCTGGGTGCACCATCTGGTCTGGCTGCTGCCGTCCTTCGCGGTGCTGGTGCGCGCCGGGCACCTGCGGATCGCGGGCGCCCTGTACGCGGTGCTGTGCACCAGCGTGGTGTGGCTGTGGTTCGACGACGCCTCCGGCCTCGGCGGGTTCCTCGGCAGCAACCTCTACACGTGGATCTCGCTGGGCCTGCTGCTCGGACTGCCGGTGGGTCTGCCGGCGGGTCAGCCGCGGGCCGACCGGCCGCCCTTGGCGCGCAGTGCCAGGGCCACGGCTCCCGCGCCGAGCCCGGAGAGCCCCGCCACGACGGCGGTGCCGGACCAGCCCGAGTCGCCGTCCGGCGCCGGTGCCGCGGCCGCCGCCACCGGCGCGGCGGACGCGGCGGCGGGGGAGTGCGGTCGCAGCCCGTCCAGCGAGCCGACCGGGTCCACCTGCCCGGCGGCGGCGAAGCCCCAGTCGAGCAGCGCCCGGGCCTCCTCGTACACGGTCAACCCGCCCTCGGCCTGAGGGTTCAGCACGCTCACCACGAGGGTGCGCCCGTCCCGGCGGGCCGCGGCCACCAGGGTGTTGCCCGCGTTGCTGGTGTAGCCGTTCTTGATCCCGATCAGCCCCGGGTACGGCGCCACGCCGTCCTCGCCGGTCAGCAGCCGGTTGGTGTTCTCGATGGGGTACGGCGAGCCGTCACCGGGGAAGCTCGCCGCGGCGGTGGAGCAGTACCGTGCGAAGTCGGGGTTGCGCAGCCCCGCCCGGCCGAACACCGCCAGGTCGAACGCGGAGGACACCTGGCCGGGGGCGTCGTAGCCGTCCGGGGAGACCACATGGGTGTCCAGGGCGCCGAGTGTGCGGGCCTTGTCCTGCATGCGGGCGGCCGTGGCCTGCCAGCCGCCGCCGAGCCGGGCGAGCACGTGCACGGCGTCGTTGCCGGAGCTGAGGAAGACCCCGCGCCAGAGGTCGGCCACCTGGTAGGTGTGCCCTTCCTCGACGCCGACCAGGCTGCTGCCCTCGCCGACGTCCGCCAGTTCCTCGTACCGCACGGTGTGCTGGAGCCCGCTGGGCAGTGTCGGCAGCACGGTGAGCGCGAACAGGGTCTTGAGCGTGCTCGCGGGGGGCAGTTCGCGGTGGGCGTCGCGCGCGGCGAGCACCTCCCCGCTGCCGGCGTCGGCGACGAGCCAGGAGAGAGCCGAGAGCTCGGGCACCTGGGGCGCGCCCTGGTGCGGTCGGACCTGCGTGCCGGAGTGGTAGAGCAGGGACGGCCCGGGCATCGCCGCCCGGGGACGGGGCGGGGCGGGTTCCCCGCCCCGGGGTCCGGCGGCGGCAGCGGTGGGCGTGAGCGCCAGCAGGCCCGCCACACAGAGGGAGCAGACCGACACAGCTGCACGGTATGAGAATCCGGTGACCATATGATCAACGTACGAACATGACCCGCGTGCGACACGCTGCCCGGGCCGTTCGGGTCGCCGAGCAACCCGGATGCCGCACCCGGCCGCCCGCGGCCGGGTGTCAGGCGGCCGGCAGGGTGGGCCGGATCTGCCGCAGGAACGCGGCGTTGCCGGGGGTGGCGCGCATCCGTTCGAGGAGGGTCTCCAGGGCGGCCGGTCCGGTCTCCCGGGAGCGCAGGGCCCGGCGCAGACCGTGCACGGCCGTCAACTCGGCCGGAGTGAGCAGGAGTTCCTCGCGCCGGGTGCCGCTGGCGTCGATGTCCACGGCGGGGAAGACCCGACGGCCGGCGAGTTCCCGGTCCAGTCGGAGTTCCATGTTGCCCGTGCCCTTCAGCTCCTCGAAGAAGTAGCCGTCGGCACGGGAGCCGGTGTCCACCAGGGCGGAGGCGAGGATGGTGAGCGAGCCGCCCTCCTCGGCCTGGCGCGCGGCGCCGAAGAACCGCTTGGGGCCGAGCAGCGCACCGGCGTCGACGCCGCCGCTCAGCGTACGGCCGCCGGCCGCGGAGGCGTTGTTGTGGGCCCGGCACAGCCGGGTCAGCGAGTCCAGCAGCACGACGACGTCCTCGCCGGCCTCCACCAGGCGCTTGGCCCGCTCCACGACGAGCTCGGCGAGGGCGATGTGCTCCTTGGGCGACCGGTCGAAGGTGGAGGCGTACACCTCACCGCGCACCGAGCGGCGCATCTCCGTGACCTCCTCGGGCCGCTCGTCCAGCAGGAGCACCATCAGCCGGCACTCGGGGTGGTTGCCGGCCACGGCGGCGGCGAGCTGCTGGATCAGCACGGTCTTGCCGCTCTTCGGCGGGGCCACGATGAGGCCGCGCTGGCCCTTGCCGACCGGAGCGAGCAGATCGGTGACCCGTCCGGCCAGTCCGGCGGCGGGGTGTTCGAGGCGCAGGCGCTGGTGCGGGTGGACCGGGGTGAGATCGCGGAAGTGCCGGCGGGAGCGCAGTTCCCCGGGGACGCGCCCGTTGACGCGGGCGACCTCGGTCAGCGCCCGCTGCGCGCCCCGGACGCCCTCGACCAGGTCGCCCTTGCGCAGTCCGTGGCGGCGGACCAGCGCGGCGGAGACCTGTGGATCGGCGGGGGAGGGGAGCAGGCCCGCGGCCCTCAGGTGCCCCTTCCCGTGCGTGTCGACGTCCAGCACGCCGGTGACGAGCGAAGCGGCCGGTGCCTGCCGGGCCTCGGGAGGATGTTCGAGAGTGGTGGTCATGGGGGGAGTCCTTTCCGGACGGATGAGAGAAGCGAAGGGGAGAGGCCGCGAGCGGGAGGCGTGGCTGCGACTGCCTCCGGGCGGCGGGAAGCACCTCGGCTCAGGGCGGAGAACGCCCGTCACAAGGCGGGGCTGGGAAGCTGTCGCGCCGGGAACCGGACGATCCGGGAGAACGGCGACTGGAACAGCTGAGAGGGAGAACTGGCACCGGCGCCCATGGGGGCGTGCACAGTGCTGACGGAACGGTACCACCGGAGGGGCCTCCGTGTCCGTGACCCTGCCAACAAACCGCCGGACCAGGCTATTCCCGGGTGGTCGCACAGGACACTCCCGGGCATCCCCGGCCGGCCCTACCATCGATCGTCTTGTCAGGGGAACGTCAGGAGAACCGGTGGAGACCTCACCCGCACGCCCCCCGTACCGCCTGGATCCCGCCGGCGGCTGTCCGCACCCCGTCAACGCGCGGCTGCTGGCCCAGGGCGCCGTCGCCCCGGTCGAACTGCCCGGCGGCATCGAGGGTGTGGCCGTACTCGGGCACGAGGCGCTGAAGGAGTTCCTCCAGCACCCCGAAGTCGCCAAGAACCCGCGCCATTTCACGGCCCTGCGGGAGGGAAGGGTCGCCGAGGGCTGGCCGTTGCTGACGTTCGCCACCGTCCCGGGCATGACCACCGCCGACGGCGACGACCACCGGCGGCTGCGGTCCCTGGCCGCCCGGGCCTTCACACCCCGCCGTGTCGAGGAACTACGGCCACGCGTCGAGGAACTGACCGAGTCGCTGCTCGACGGCCTGGCCCGGGCCGCCGCCGCGGGTGACGGGGTCGCGGATCTGCGGCGGCACTTCGCGCTGCCCATGCCGATGGGAGTGATCTGCGAACTCCTCGGCGTGGACGTCGGGTTCCGCGACCGGCTGCATCACCTGGGCAACCAGGTCGTGGCCACCGACACCGCACCCGCCGATGCCGTCGCCGCCAACCGCGAACTCGTCGCCCTGCTGGGGGAGATCGCCGCGGCGAAGGCCGCCCGGCCCGGCGACGACCTCACCAGCGCACTCATCGCCGCCAGGGACGAGGGCGGTGACCGGCTCAGCCAGCAGGAGCTGATCGGCACCCTGCTGCTGATGATCATCGCCGGGCACGAGACCACCCTCAACCTGATCACCAACGCCGTACGCGCCCTGTGTGCCCACCCCGAGCAGCTCGCCCTGGTCCGCGCGGGCGGGGCGAGCTGGGCGGATGTGGTGGAGGAGACGCTGCGCTGGGACGCGCCCGTCAGCTACTTCCCGTTCCGCTACCCCGTGCGGGACCTGACGGTCGCCGGCACGCCCGTCCCCGCCGGCACCCCCGTGCTCGCCGGCTACTCCGCGGCCGGCCGTGATCCGGCGGCGCACGGCCCGGACGCCGGCCGCTTCGACGTCACCCGCTCCACGCGGCCCGGCGCCGTACGCCACCTCTCCCTCGGGCACGGCGCCCACTACTGCCTCGGCGCACCCCTGGCCCGGCTGGAGGCCGCGGTCGCCCTGGAACGGCTGTTCACCCGCTTCCCCTCGCTCCGGCCGGCCGTGACCGAGGCCGACCTGGCACCGCACGCCGGATTCGTGGGCAACAGCGTGCGGAGCCTGCCCGTGCGGCTCGCGCCGTCCGTGTCCTGAGGCCACCGCGGACGGCCTCTCCGCAGGCTCCCGGTACGCCCCGCAGGCCGTCCGCGGCGGCTGGTCGACGACCGGCACCGGGGCGACGCCGGAGCGGCTCCGGGACTGGTCCGCCCCTGCCGGGGACGGCGCGGCCGCTCACGCGGACCGCGCCTCCGCCTCCTTCGCGATCCGCTCGAACCGCGCGCCCATGGCCTCGGCGAGGGCCTGTGCACCCGACAGCGGACGGACCATGACCATGAAGTCGTCGATCAGGCCGTCCTCGTTCACGTGCAGGAAGTCGCAACCGGTCAGCTCCCGGTCCCCCACCCGGGCCCGGAAGACCAGCGCCTGTTCCGGGCCGCCCGGTTCGCCGATCTCCCGGACGTACCGGAAGTCCTCGAAGACCTCGACGACCTCGCGCAGGATCGCCGCCGTGATCGCCCTGCCGCGATACGGCTTGAAGACGACCGGGCTGCTGAAGACGACATCCTCGGCCAGCAGCGCCTCGACGGCTGCCGGGTCCCCGGCTTCGACGGCCTCGCGGAACGCGCGCATCGGATCTCCTCGCATAGTCAACTGATTGATCGGGTGCGTGATTGATCAGGTGTGGAGGAGGTCAGTCAACCACTGCCGGCGCGTCATGTACCCCCCTCTGCCGTGCCGGAGCGCGCACGGCAGTGGGCGGCCCCGCCCCGTGACGGTGACGCGGCCCGTCAGCCCGGCCGGTAGCTCGTCGGGGTGGTGCTGCCGCGTGACACGGGCTGTCGCGGTGAGCGGTGCGGCACAGTGGGCGGGTGCCTCGCCGACTTCTTCCGTTGCTGGTGGCGGCGCTGGTGAGCGTCGCCGGCTGCACCACCGTCAGCTCCCGTACCACTTCCGACACCGCCCCGCCGCGAGAGACCGCGGCGAGACCGTCCGTCCTCACGGCCCCGCCGAGAGCGCCGTCCGCCCGGACGGCGCTCGTCCGCACCGACCACGGGCAGCCGCCCCGGCCGGACTCGGCGGCCGAGCCGAAGCGGGGTCCCCGTCCCGGCGGCCGGCGAGTGCCCGCGGCGGCTCCCCGGGCCGTGGCACCGGCCGCCCCGCCGGTGCGCCGCCCGCGCCCGGAGCGACGGCCGCCCGTACGCCGCCGCCCCGCCCCTCGGCCCCGTCCCGCCGTCAGCCGGCCCGGCGCCGCCCAGATGCGCGACCTGTGCCGCCAGGCGGACGGCGTGGCCGCGCCCGAGATCGCACGGCTCTGCCACCACACCTTCGGCTGACCCGACCGGACCGGACCCGGCCCCGTTGCCACGGTGGTCCGGGCGCCGCCGCGGTCGCAGCGCGCGGCGGCAGCCGGGACCGGCCCGGCGCCGCCGTCATAGGGTGATGGCATGTTCGGTCCAGAAGGTCCCACACTCCGCGAACTCGCCGTGCAGGCCCTGTCCTCCGTCGAGCGCGGCTACGACCTGCTCGCGCCCAAGTTCGACCACACCCCTTTCCGCACACCCGACGCGGTGCTGGACGCGGTCGCGGAAGCGGTGGCGCCGCTCGGTCCGTTCACGGACGGACTCGACCTGTGCTGTGGGACCGGGGCCGGAACACGACTGCTGGCCGGACTGTGCCGGCGCAGCGTCACCGGAGTGGACTTCAGCGCCGGCATGCTCGACGTCGCCCGGCGCCGGGTACGGTCCACCGGCGCACCCCGGATCGGCTGGGTGCGCGCCGACGCCCGGGCTCTGCCGTTCACGGCCGCCTTCGATCTCGTCGCGTCCTTCGGGGCGTTCGGTCACTTCCTGCCCCGGGAACTGCCGGGGCTCTGTGCCCAGGTCCGCTCGGCGCTGCGCCCCGGTGGCCGCTTCGTCTTCCCGGTGTTCGCGCCGCCCCGGCCCGCGCACCCCGCCTTCTGGCTGCTGCTCGGCTTCGACGCGGCGATGCGGACGCGCAACGCGCTGTGGCGCCCGCCGTTCGTCATGTACTACCGGGCCCTGCGGCTCGGTGCCATGCTCGGGGAGCTGGAACGGGCGGGCCTGGCAGTCGAGCTGCGCGTGCTGCCCGAGTTCGGCCGTCGAGCCGACGGCAGCCCGCGCGGCAGGCTGGTGGTGGCCCACAGGACGGATGGGCCGGCCCCGGAGGTCACACCGCGGCGGGCAGTGTGAACTCGTAGACGAGAGCGTCCTGTTCGGCGCTCACCACCAGATCGGTGATCTCCAGCGGGCGTGCGTACTGGTCGTGCACGCGCCGGGTCACCCGCACCGAGGAGGCGTCGCCGACCTGGGTGATGGCGTCCCGGTGGTGCAGGGACAGCCCTGCCTTGCGCATCCAGTCGTAGGCCCGCCGCAGCTGCGCGGGCGTCGCCCCGTCGGCCCGGTCCCGGTAGCGGGCCAGCTCGGCGACCTCGGCCAGCGCCACCGGTGAGAACGATGTCAGCGCCGTCCGCAGTGACCGGCCGTCCGGTGTCACCGAGAGATAGCGGTGCATCAGCGTCGGCCGGTGCGGCGCCAGGCCCAGCGCCCGCGCGTGCTCCGGCGGCGGTTCCGCCCAGGTCACCGTGGCCCGGTCCACCGCGCACAGGTCCGCCGGCCGGGCGCCCACCGGGAAGGTGAGCGACTCCGGCGCCTCGACGGGCCGGCCGGGCAGCGTGGCATGGCTGCCCCGCCGGTCGGTGGTGACCAGACCGCTGCGCCGCAGCACCTCCAGCGCCTGCCGGACGGTCTCCCGGCTGACCCCGAAGTGCGCGGCCAAGTGCCGTTCGCCGGGCAGTCGTTCACCCGGCGGAATCGTGCCGTCGCGCAGTTCGTCGAGCAGCAGCGCCGCGATCTGTCCGTACAGGGGCCGGTCGTCGCCGGGCGGGTGATCGTGCGGGGTGGTGCGGGCCATGCCGCGCCCTCCTGTCGGTGACAAGACGTAGTCGTACGGGTTCGTTGCGCGACCACAATTAGCATTGGTCTAAACCACAAGGGAAGGGCTGTCTTCCGGATCGACCGAAATCAACCCGCGCGGGCCGGCGGTCACCGACTGCCGCGCCAGGCGCCCACAGGGCGTCGCAGAGGGCCGCTGACCAGTGCCGCCCTCCGTGGATCACTGACCACCGGGCCGCGTCCGCCGGACGGCGCGGCCCGGCGCGAGGCCCGCTCCCGGATCGGTGAGCCGACGGAAACCGCCGACCCCGCCGTGGCCGAAAGCCCGCCGTTCCGGGCCCGGAGTCCTGGCTCAGACACCGGCCGCAAGGTCCCCCGGTCGGAGTGCCGCCGTGAGCGAGTGAGCCGCCATCCGCGAGGAGAACGATCACTTGCCCACGTTGGTAGACAGTGTCTACGGCGCGTGGTAGACACTGTCTATGACTGAGGAGAGCTCCCTTCGGGAGCGGTTGATCGATGTAGGGATCGACCTTGTACTGACCGAGGGCTCCGCGTCCGTGGGCCTGCGGGAAATAGCCCGTCGAGCGGGGGTGTCGCACGGGGCGCCGCGCCGGTACTTCCCCACGCACCACGCGCTGCTCTCGGCTATCGCCCGCCGCGGCTTCGAGGACCTCGCAGCCATGTTCGAGGCCGCGGCCGCCGGCACGACCACACCCCGCGGCCAACTGGAGGCCCTCGCCCGGGCGTACGTCGGGTACGCACTGGAACGCCGCGGCATGTTCGAACTCATGTGGCGGCACGACCTGCTCGACAGCGCGGCGCAGGCATCGGACCAACCGAGGCTGCGCGAGTCGACCCTCCCGCTGTTCGGGCATATCACCGGACTCGTCGCCCGATGCCGAGCGGAGCGGGATGGCGCGCAACGCACAGATGGGCCGAACGAGGCCGCACCGCCGCCCGCGGTGACCGCAGCCGCACTGTGGGCGAACCTGCATGGCATCGCCCAGCTGTGGGCCTGGGGCAGCCTGCAACTCGCCTTCGGCACCCCACCGCCGGACGGCGATCGCGGCGACGACCAACCCGACCGGCTCATCACGGCAGTTCTGGACGCCCATCTCGGCCCGGTGACCTCATGACCGCACCCGCACAACGGCAGATGGCACTTCTGGTCAGCGTGGTCGGCGCGGTGATCGTCGCACTGGACGGAACCATCCTGCTCATGGCGCAGCCCGGCATGCAGCGTGATCTCGGCGTGAGCGTGGCGCAGATCCAGTGGACGAGCACCGGCTATCTGGTCGCCGTGGCCGCGTTACTCGTGATCGCCGGGCGCCTCGGGGACCGGTACGGGCACCCGCGCCTGCTGTTCGTCGGCGTCCTCGGCTTCGGGGCTGCCTCGGCCGGGATCGCGCTCGCGCCGACCGTCGGCTGGGTGATTGTCCTGCGCGCGGTGCAGGGCGGGTTCGCCGCGTTCCTGCAACCTGCGACGCTCGCGCTGCTACGGCTGGCGTATCCCGCGGACCGGCTCGGCACACCGATCGCCATCCGCACCAGTGCGATCGCGGTGGCGGCAGGGTCCGGTCCGCTCCTGGGCGGTGTTCTCGTGGCTCATCTGGGATGGCGCGCCGTCTTCTGGGTCAACGTGCCCCTCGCGTTCGTCATCGCCGTTCTCGCCCTCGCCGTACGGACGCCGACACCTCAACGTGCCAACTCCCCACGGCTCAACCTCACCAGCGCGGGCCTGCTGGCGGTCGCGCTCGCAGTCCTGGTCCACGCCTTGGCCAACGTATCCGTGCGGGGGTGGACCGCCGCGCCGACGCTGCTCGAATTCCTCGCCGTCGCCGGCGTCGCAACGGTGCTCACCTGGCACGAACACCGCACCACGCACCCGGTCGTTCCACCAGCCGTAGCGCGGTCCGTACCGGTGACGGCGTCGATGGCGATCCTGCTGGTCACCACCGCCGGCCTGTTCGGCGCCCTGTTCAGGGCCACCTTCTACCTCCAGGACGTACTTCGACTCGATCCACTCGCCAGCGGTCTGCGCGTACTCCCGCTGACCGTGCTCATGGTCCTCGGCTCACCCGCCGCGGTCGCCGCACTGCGCCGGTACGGTGCGCGCCGCACCGCGATCGCCGGTACGTTCCTCGTCGTGGTCGGCATCGCGGAGCTGTCCCGGCTCGGTCCCGCCGGCACATGGATGGCCATGGCTGCGGCCTTCGCCGCCATCGGTGCCGGGTTCGCCACCGTGATGGTCACCGCCACCGGGACCGTCGTCGGTGACGCGCCGCCCGGGTACGCCGGGGTCGTCAGCGGGCTCAAGCAGACCGCCATGAACATCGGGCCGACCTTCGGCATCGCCGTCGCGGCCAGCGCAACCGGCACGGCTGACTCAACCATGAGCTCCACTCTGCTGATCCTGGCCGCACTCGCCGCTCTCGGCCTGCTGCCCGCGTCGCGGCTGTCCCGGCGCCCGGCCTGCCAGGAAGGAGACGACGCGACCGCCTCACCCCCGACGCGAGCGCCGACACCACAGGCGGCGCCCGCTCGACACACAAACAGTTGAGCAACCGCCGAACACACCCAGACAGTTCCGGTCATGTATCAGACCGATCTCCGGTGTCGGCGAACCGCCCTGGTGGAGCGCCCGCGCGTGTAGGGCGCCGCATCAGCGGACGCCGCTCGGCAGAGGTTCCGGCCGCCGTGGCGGGCGATCTCGCCGGAGACGGCCGAAGGGGATCCGCCTGGCCGCCTGGCCAACTGCCAGGCAGACTCCCCGGCCGCGATGCCGCGGGACATCCCCTCGCGCTCGCTGCCGGTCAGGTGCCGCTCGGAACGCCGCTGCGTGAGCCGCGGCGGCGCTCTCGGCACGTGCCGCGGTCGCGTCGCGGGGCGGCGATGAGTACGGGTACTCATGTGCGGCCCCCCGGCTCCCCTTACCGTCTGTGCACGTGCCCGAAGAACCGACACCGCGCCCGGCCACCGGTGAACAGACCGGCTGGTGCTGCCTCCTGCTGCTCGCCGCCCCGTCGCTGCTCTGGTTCGCCGGGGCCCGGTTCCTGCCGGAGCGGGTCCTGTGGTTTCCGGTGTGGGCGGCCGCCGTGGTGTGGAGCGGGACCGACGGCCACGGGGGCATCGGCCATCTGCTGGGCTGAGCACGGCCCGGCCGGCCGCCTCAAGGCTGCGAGCGCAGCCAGCGGACCTTCTCCGCCTCATGGAACGGGCCGCCGCCCTCATGGTCGTTGAAGTCGTACACCCGGATGGCCTTGTCCTCGTGCGCCCAGGCGTTGAACGCCGCGAACACCGTCGACGGCGGACACGTCCGGTCCTCCAGGGCCGCCGAGAACAGGGCCGGCGCCCGGCCGCGGGCCGCGAAGTGCACCGCGTCGAAGTAGGACAGCGTGCGCCGCACCTCCTGCGAACGCCCGCGGTGGGTCTTGAGGAACAGGGCGATCTCCCGGTACGGCGGCCGGTCCGTCAGCGTCACCGCGCGAGGGAAGTCGCACAGGAACGGCACGTCCGGGGCGATCGCGACCAGGCCGGGCACCAGGGCGCCGACGGCGATGGCGATACCGCCGCCCTGGCTGACACCCGTCACGGCCGTGCGCGACGCATCCGTCAGCGGATGCGACCGGGCCGCCTCCACCGCGCGTACGGCGTCCGTGAACACCCGGCGGTAGTAGTAGTTCTCGGGCGCTTCGACCCCCCGGGTCATGAACCCGGGGTAGGCCGGCGCCGCGCCCACCGGATCCGCCGTGGCCCCTGCGCCGCCCCAGCCTCTGTCCCAGCCGCTGCCCTGCCCGCGGGTGTCCATCAGGAAGTGCGCCCGGCCGGTCGAGGCCCACAGCAGACTCTCGTGCGGCAGACCGCGCCCGCCGCCGTAACCGAGGAACTCCACGACCAGCGGCAGCGGTTGCGTGGTCCCGGCCGGCAGCCGCAGCCAGCCCTTGACGGGGTGACCGCCGAACCCGGCGAACGTGACGTCGTACACCTCGATCGTGCTGAGTCCGCACTCCACGGGCTCGAAGCGGGCATCGAGTTCGTGTGCGCGGGCCTGCTGCAGCGTCTTGTCCCAGAAGGCGTCGAAGTCCTCCGGTTCACGGGACTCGCTCCGGTAGGTGCGCAGTTCGCCGAGCGGCAGATCGAACAGGGCCATCGTCACAACCGCCTTCGCGAAGGGAGACCGTGACGTCCCACGGTACGGAGGATCGGACGGTCCGCCGACGCCGTGGCAGGGGCGAGCGCGGCGAGTACGGGGGCCCGGTCACGCGCACGGTGACCGGGTCGGCCACCTGTCACATCCGTGGCTGCGTCCACCGGGGCCCCGTCCGGGCCCACTCCCGCTCCCACTCGGCCAGCCGGTGACGCAAGGCGATCCGGCGCCCGGTCAGGTGGCCGAGGAGCACCACCGTCGCCGTGCCACCCGCCGCGCACAGGCCGACGGTCACCGCGTGCTGCCACACCGCCACGCCGTCCGGCGGCGGCGCCACGCTGCGGCCCCGGGAGTCGAACCACACAGAGACCGGCTGCCCGGCGCGGGTCCCCGACGGCACCCGGGCCCACGCCGTACGGGCTCCCTTGCCCGGCTCGGTCCACCGGACCTGGGTGCGGTACGGATGCCGGCGGTCTCCCTCCAGCACGGACCGCCGCTCGGGCGGATCGCCGAGCACCACGGCACGTACCTCGTGGCGCTCGGCCCGCTGCTCCGCGGCGAGCGCCCGGGCCTGGCCGTGGGCGTGCAGGCCCGCGGCCACCCCCGCCAGCGGCGCGACCACGAACAGCAGGACGGCGACCACCAGCACCGTCCACGCCTCGACGACATCCGCCCGGCGCCGTAGCGGATTGCGCCGCCAGCGCCAGCCGCGCACGCGGGTACGCATGTCCACCTCCTCGCCGCCGCCGGAGCCGGAGAGCCGGAAGAGCCGGATCGCCGGTCCACCGCCCCCACCGCTCACGCACACGAGTCCACACCCGTCTCGTACCCCGTGGGGAGCACCTCGCGCATGCCGCGAACCGCTAGTTCCGGCCCATATGGCGCACAGCGCACACCCTGCACTCCACGATTGCGCGCCGGGCTCCGCCACGCGACCCGGGCGCTGGTTCGAACCGCTCGATCCCGATGGCCCCACCGGCCGACGTGCCGCGGCCGGCGGCCGCGAGGCATGCCCGGCGAAGCCGCGGGACCCGCTGTAGCCGCGGGACCCGCTGCACCCGCACACATGGGGTGCCCACCCACAGGCGCGCTGTACGACCGGGAGCGGCACCACATGTGTGGCCGCCATACGTCCCGTCGCCACACCCGGCGAGTGCCGCGGGTGAGCACCGGCGTCGTCCGTGTGCCTGGTCCACCGTCGCTCCGGGTGCTCAGGGTGCTCAGGGTGCTCCGGGTGCTCCGGCCCTGGTCGGCGCCCCCATCGTTGCGGCCGTATGAACTCTGGCGGGGAGCGGGAATACCGGTCCGGCGCCGTTCCTTGCGATCGGTGTCGGCGCCGGTGGGCGGACGACGGTGCGAGAGACACGCCGGTGAAGGCACGGGCGACGCACCGGCGACGGCACCAGTGACGCGCCGGTCACGGCACGAGAGAAGTGAGGAACGAGGATGCCCCAGGCGTACGTCCCCAGGACCCGGACCGAGGTGGCCGTATGAGCGTCGTGAGCGGCCCGGGTGGCCCCGGCCGGACCGCCGCCGGTGTCCCGCACGTCCTCGACAACCCGGCCCTGGCCTCCCTGACCGGCCCGCACGCCCACCTCGCCGAGTCGCGCGGCCGGGTGCGGCGCTACCCGGTCGACGTCTCGCCGTGGCTGGCGCTGCCCGACGAACCGGACGCGCGGGACTGGGCGGACCTCGCCGCGCTGGCCGGTCCGGGCACCGGTGTCCCGCTGGCCGGCTTCGGCGGGGAGGTCCCGCCGGACTGGGAGGTCACCTTCCGGATCGAGGGCGTGCAGCTCGTGGACGACGGCGTCGCCGCCGCGCCGGACCCGGAGGCGGTCCGGCTCGGCCCGGCGGACGTACCCGAGATGCTCGACCTGGTGGCGCGCACCCGGCCCGGACCGTTCCTGCCACGCACCGTGGAACTCGGCACCTACCTCGGCATCCGGCGCGGCGGAGCGCTGATCGCCATGGCCGGTGAGCGGCTGCACCCGCCGGGCTGGACCGAGATCAGCGCCGTCTGCACCGACCCCGCCTTCCGTGGCGAGGGTCTGGCCACCCGCCTGATCCTGGCGGTCGCGCACGGCATCCGGGAACGCGGGGAGACGCCGTTCCTGCACGCGAGCGCCGCGAACACGGGAGCCATCCGGCTGTACGAGTCCCTCGGCTTCCGGTTGCGCCGCCGCACGGCGTTCCTCGAGGTGCGGGCGCCGGAGCGGCTGGCCGACGGCCGCGCGGCGGTGCCGGTGCCGCAGCCCGGGTGACCCATTAGTCCGGGTCGGCTTAGTCCGGGTCGGCGCCGTCCGCCCCCGCGTTGTACCGCTCCAGGTAGGCCGCGAACCGTGCCAGGTCGTCCTCCGGCCAGTCCGCGAGCCGCTCCCGGAAGGCGGCCCGGCGGCTGCGGGTGACCTGGGCGAGGATCTCCCGGCCGGCCTCCGTCAGATGCAGGACCTGGACCCGGTGGTCCTCCGGGTCCAGCCGGCGCTCGATCAGCCCGGAACGCTCCAGGGCCGCCACCTGGCGGCTCACCGTGGACTTGTCCAGGGCGTAGTGCGCCGCCAGGTCCGTCGCACGGCAGCCGTCACGCTCCTCCAGGTGTCCGAGCAGGGTGTACGACACCAGGGACAGCTCGGGGTGCATACGGCCCGCCGAGGCGCGGGCCCGGCGGGCGAAGATGGTCATCTCGCGCTGGATCGTCTCGACGGCCGACTCCGCTGAGCTCACGGGAATTACCTCCTCCGGCGTTCTAGTTGTACAGTACAACTTGGACGAGTAGTTGTATAAGCCAACCTTTGGAGGGTCGCGCTCGATGAGGTCACCGGCACTGCGCCATGTGCTCACGCACCTGGTCACCCCGCTGCTGATGTGCATAGGCATGGGGCTCGCGTACATGGGGGCGTTCGTCACCCCGGAGCCGCACCACCTGCCGGTCGCCGTCGTCGGCACCGCCCCGAAGGCCAAGGTCCTCGCGCAGACGCTCAAGGACGGCGCGGGGGACAAGCTCGACGTCCGCACGGTGGCCACCCGTGCCGACGCCGTCGCCCTGCTCAAGTCCCGTACGGTGACCGGAGCCTATGTGCCGAACGCCGAGGCACCCGAGCTGATGGTCGCGAGCGCCGCCTCCGACATGGGCGCCACGGCCGTGGAGAAGGTCTTCACACCGGTCGCCGCCGGGCAGGGCGCGCCGCTGAAGGTCACGGACGTGGCCCGCCCGGTCGCCGACGACCCCACCGGCCAGGGCCTGTTCTTCCTGCTGATCGCGGTCAGCATCGGCTCCTACGCCTCCGTCGCCGCGCTCGGCGCCGCCGGTGCCGGCCTCGCCATGCGGATCCGCGCCCTGCTCGCCCTCGGCGTCTCCGCGGTGGTCAGCGGCATCGGCGCACTGCTCGCCGGGCCGGTGTTCCACCTCGCCCACCACGACCTCGCGGGCGTGTGGGGCATGGCCTGGCTGTACTCGGCGGGCATCCTCCTCATCGGCGTCGGCCTGCACACCTTCCTCAAGCGGTGGACCACGCTGACCATGATGGTGCTGTTCGTCATGCTGAACTTCACCAGCTCCGGCGGGCTGTTCCGGCCCGAACTGCAGAACGGCTTCTTCGGTAGCCTGCACGCCTTCTGGAACGGCGCGGGCTTCGTCGAGGGTGTGCGCAGCCTGCTGTACTTCGCCGACGACGGCCTCGCCCGCAACGTGTGGACCCTCGCCGTCTGGCTGCTGGCCGGTGCCGCGGTGACCGCGCTCGCCGCCCTCCACGAGCACACCCGCCGGCCCCACGAGCACTCCGCCCGCCCCGGTACCGAGCCGACACCGGCGGAACACGCGGAGCAGGCGGCGGACGCGGAGGACGCGGAGGAGGAACTCGAGGAAGCGGTCGGCGTCTGACGCGGGCTCGGGCCGCCGTCAGGGCCCCGGCGTCCGGCGGCCGGCCGCGCGAGCGGCGGCTCCCGTGGACGACGGCGGCCCGGCGCGGGTGCTGGGGTAAGGTGGCCGTCCGGTCGCGGACGGTCGCGGCCCCTGGGGCGAGGAGGTGAGACCCATTACCGCTGTGTCGGACGGGGTGCTCCCTCCACGTGACGGCGCGGTACACCGGTAAAGGTGACCGCGGGAGCGCCCTGATTGTCTCGCGCTCCCGAAAGGCTTCGGCTTCCATGCTCACTCCCGCACCGCTCTCCTCGTCCGCCGCCGTCCGCGCACTGCGCGCCGCCGGATGCGTCTTCGCCGAGGACGAGGCCGAGTTGATCCTCGCCACCGCCCGCACCCCCGAGGAGGCGGCCGCGATGGTGGACCGGCGCGCCGCCGGACTGCCGCTGGAACACGTCCTCGGCTGGGCCGAGTTCCACGGGCTGCGCGTCCTCGTGGAACCGGGCGTGTTCGTCCCCCGCCGCCGTACCGAGTTCCTCGCCGACCAGGCGCTGGCCGCCGCGCCGGACGCGACCGTCGTCGTGGACCTGTGCTGCGGTTCCGGCGCGCTCGGCGCGGCCCTCGCCCACGCCCTGGACGGGGCCGAGGTGCACGCCGCCGACATCGACCCGGCCGCCGTACGCTGTGCCCGGCGCAATCTCGCCGCCTTCGGCGGCCGGGCCCACCAGGGCGACCTGTACGACGCCCTGCCCCGGGACCTGCGCGGCCGGGTGGGCGTCCTGACGGCCAACGTGCCCTACGTCCCCACCGCCGAGGTGGCCCTGCTCCCGGCCGAGGCCCGCGACCACGAGCCGCTGGTCGCGCTGGACGGCGGCGCCGACGGCCTCGACGTGGTGCGGCGGGTGGCCACCGGGGCACCGGAGTGGCTGGCCCCCGGCGGCTGCCTGCTGACCGAGACCAGCGAACGCCAGGCACGGGCCGCCGTGCAGGCCTTCACCCACGCCGGCCTGACGACCCGTCTGGCCGTGTCGGACGAGCTGTACGCGCACGTGGTGATCGGCGTGCTGCCTTGAGACCTCTCGTTCGGAACCTTCCGTCCGGATCGTGCCGGGCCCGCGGATCCGGCCTGATCCGAACGGAAGACCCTGGCCGCGCACGGCGCACGGCGCACGGCGCACGGCGCACGGCGCACCGCGCACCCCCCGCCGGTCCGCGGTCAGCCGGTCAGCCGTGGGCCGCTTCCCCTTCCGGCTGCAGCGTGGCCTCGATCTCCAGGACGATCCGGAC
This sequence comes from Streptomyces sp. NPDC042638, assembly GCF_040647235.1. Classification (NCBI taxonomy): domain Bacteria; kingdom Bacillati; phylum Actinomycetota; class Actinomycetes; order Kitasatosporales; family Streptomycetaceae; genus Streptomyces; species Streptomyces sp. NPDC042638. Next base: position 126,337 of record NZ_JBEZBT010000013.1, on the reverse strand, counting down.
CTTCTCGCCCAGCAGGACGCCGCCCCCGGGAAGGGCGCCGTTGAAAAACGCGAGCCGTCGCCGGTGCGTGCGGGCCGGCCACGGCCGGTGCGTGCGCACCGGCTACGGCAGGGGCTGCGCCCGGGCGATGAGCAGGGCCACGTCGTCGTGGTTGTCCGGGTGGTGCAGCGTACGCAGGAGGAGGTCGCAGGTGTCCTCCAGGGAACGGGCGGGATCGTCGAGCAGGGACAGCAGGAAGGCCAGGCGCTCGTCCAGCGAGTGGCGGCGGGTCTCCACCAGCCCGTCGGTGTAGAACACCAGCTCGTCGCCGGGGTCGAAGTCGACCGTGACGGTGGTGAACTCGACCCCGCCCACGCCCAGCGGCACACCGGTGGGCAGGTCCAGCAGCTCCGGCGGACGGCCCGGCCGTACGCGGGCCGGCGGCAGATGGCCGGCGTTGGCGATCCGGCACTGTCGCGTATGCGGGTCGTGGACGGCGTACACGCAGGTCGCGATGGAGTGGTCCAGCGCCGAGGTCGTCTTGTCCAGGTGCTCCAGCAGCCGGGCCGGGTCGAGGTCGAGGGCGGCCAGCGTGGTCGTCGCGGTGCGCAGCCGGCCCATCGTGGCCGCCGCGCTGACGCCGCTGCCCATCACGTCACCGACGACGAGCGCCGTCTTGCCCCCCTCCAGCGGGATCACGTCGAACCAGTCGCCGCCGACCTCGCTGGTGGCGCCCGCCGGCTGGTAGCGGGAGGCCACCTCCAGCCCGGTGGTGACCGGCGGATGACCGGGCAGCAGGCTGCGCTGGAGGGTGAGCGCGGTGTTGCGGGCGTTCTGGTACCAGCGCGCGTTGTCGATCTGCACGGCGGCGCGGGCGGCCAGCTCGCGCGCCAGCAGGAGGTCGTCCTCGTCGAAGGGAGCCGGATTGCGGGTGCGCTTGAGGTCGAGCGCCCCCAGCACCTGGCCGCGCGCGATCAGCGGTACCGCGAGGTAGGAGTGCAGGCCCGCCCGGCCGAGCAGTACGGCCGCCTCGGCGGAGCGGGCGATCCGCGGCAGATCCTCGTCCTTCACCTGCGGCACCAGTACCGCCTCGCCGGTGCGCACGCACTCGGTGACCAGACGGTCGGGTGCGTACCGGGCGATCTGGCCGGGCGGGTCGGCGGCCCGTACGGCGTCGCAGCCCTCCTCCGGGCGCAGCCCGAGCGCCCGGATCACCGCGGACTCCGACGGCCCCAGTGTGCTGGGCCGGCCCTCGACCACCGCGTCCAGCAGGTCCACGGCCGCCACGTCCGCCAGCTCGGGCACGGCGACCTCGGCCAGCTCGCAGGCGGTGCGCTCCAGTTCCAGCGTCGTGCCGATCCGGGCCGAGGCGTCGGCGATGACCGCGAGCCTGCGGCGCGCGGCCTCCGCCTCCACGGAGGCCCGGTGCTGAGCGGTGATGTCGACCAGCGAGACGGCCACGCCGAGCACGTTGCCGAGGATGTCCTCCAGCCGGTACAGCGAGTGCGACCAGGTGTGGTCCTCGTCCGGGTCGGCCGGGGTGCGGCCGACGAGTGTGCTTCCGATCAGCGGCGCGCCGGACTCCAGCACCTGCCGGGCAGCCGCCTGGAGGGCCTCGGCGTCCAGCAGCGGCAGCACCTCGGGCAGGGTTCGGCCCACGTGCTCGGTGGCCGGCACGCCGTTGATCGCCTCCAGGGCCGGGTTCACGGAGACGAACCGCAGTTCGGTGTCGAGGACGGCGTAACCGATCGGGGACTGCTTCACCATCCGCTCGGACAGCGCCACGTCCTGCTCCAGCCGCCGTACGGTCGACTGGTCGGCGGCCAGCCCGAGCGCGTAGACGTCCCCGCGGTCGTCCAGCAACCGCATGTTGCGGAACTCGACCAGACGGGTGGTGCCGTCCTTGTGCCGGACCGGGAAGCCGCCGGCCCAGCTCTGCCCGGTGCGCAGCACGTCGGCGAAGAGCTTGCCGACCAGCTCGATGTGCTGTTCGTGCACCATCAGCCGGGCGGCGTACTCACCGAGGGCCTCCTGCGCGGTGTACCCGAACAGTTCCTCGGCCTGTGGGCTCCACAGGACGATCCGGCCGTCGGTGTCCAGCACCACCGACGCCACACGCAGGACGTCCAGCAGACCGCTGGGGCCCACCGGACCGCGCGCCGGCTCGCCGCTCTCCGTCACCGGAGCTTCGGCTGCACTCATGCCACGCACCGCCTTCGCCCGTCCGCACGGCACGCCGTCCCCCGTGCCGACTCCCCTTGACCTGCCGCGCTCACACCCGACTCTCCGCGCCTTCGCCGTCCACCTCCACCATCCCTCAACACGGCGCCGGACGTCCGCCGAAGTCGCCGCGCCGTGGTGCGTGCGCCGCGGGGCCTCCTGCCGAGACCGTACAACGCTGTCCGGCGGGCCGTGAGAGTTCACGCTCATGTTGCTTCCTTGGCCTGTACATGACTGGCGCGCCACGCCAGACTGTCCGCCGACCGAGTGCTCCCCATCCCCCTCCGAGGAGTCGGCCATGCCCGCGTCCCCCCGGCAACGTTGTCACGCAGTCCTCGCCGGACTCGTCACCCTCGCCACCGCCGCCGTCGTGTCCCTCGCCGCGGCCACGCCGGCCGGCGCCGCCGCCGACGGCTGGACGGAGACCGGCTCCGACCGCGCCGACCCGCTCACCGAGAGCCAGGGGCTGGCCTCGGTGGAGGTCCCGGCGAACAGCCCCAACCGGTACACCGGTATCGGCACCATCCCGATCGGCGTCTCCAGCCGCGGCTGGAATCACGTCGGCGACCCGGACGCCTCGTACAACGGCTACTACATCGAGCCCTATCAGCGGGACTCGGGCAACGCGAAGATGTACCGCGTGCAGGCGCCCGGCGGCGCCTGGTCGGAGTACGTGCACACCCTCGGCGCGGGCGAGGCGCTGAACAACTCCTGGGACGCGGTCTCGCCGGACGGCCAGTGGATGCTGTCCGGCGAGTGGGGCACGATGACCCGCCTGCTGGTCTTCCCGACCCCGGGCGTCAACCCGTCCACCTCCCCCTCGGCGAACCTCCCGCAGGTCTCGACCGTCCGCCTGGACCACGCCGTCCGCGACGTCCAGGGCTGCGACTTCTCCGGCCCGACCACCTTGCTGTGCTCCTCCGACGACCCCGAGGGCAGCCTCTTCGGGCTCACCAAGCCGCTGCTCCGGATCGACCTGTCGGCCGCGCCGAACGGCACGGCCGACGTCTCCGGCCATGTCACGGCCCTGCGCCAGCTGCCGCTGCGCAGCTCCTGCTCGGGGACCTTCGAGGCGGAGGGCATCGACTACGACCGCCGCAGCGGAGTCCTGCGGGTCATCGTGGTCTCGCCCGGCTTCTGCGTGCTGACGGACAGCAAGACGTACAAGTTCACCCAGAGCTGAGGTGTGCACGGCGGCCCGTGGTGCTTTCCTGGGGGTGGAAGCGGTTCGACGGGGTACCCCGTTCCACCGCAGCACGGCCACGAAAGGAGCGATCATGGCAGACACGGAGCGGTCGCACCCCGAAACCGTCACGGTGGAGCTGAGCGGTTCCAAGGAGGACGCCCGCCTCGTCTTCGATGCGCTGAGGTCCTGCTTCGCCACCGACCGGGGCGCGGACGAGGACCCTCAGCAGTTTCACGAGAGCAGGCCGATGGTCTGGCTCGGCACCTATGACGTCGCGGACGCCCATGACGAGGGCTGCCCGCCGGTCCGCCTCGGCGACTCCGTCCAGGCGGACGTCCAGGGCGGCCCCTGGGCCGTGAACCGGTTCCGCACCAAACTGGACTCGATGTTCACCGTGCAGGAGACCTGTGCGGCCTCCGGTGACCAGGAACGGGACCTGCACCTGCGCCTGGAGAGCCGCTGAGTCCCTGAAGCGGCGCCCCGGCCGGCTCAGCCGTCGGCCGGGGCGTACTGTGCCAGGCCATGGCCGAAGGACCAGTCGGCGTCGTCGTTCTCCGTCAGGGTGACGAAGACGTTGCGCGGCTCGGTTCCGGCGCGCTCGTGGACCAGTTCGGCGATCCGCCGGTACAGCGCCCGCTTGAGGTCCGCACCGCGCCCGGCGCGCAGGGTGATCGCCACGAACACCACCGAGTCGTCCCGGCGGATGCCGGGGTAGTCGCCGTACCTCAGCGTGCCGGTGACGCCGTCATGGCCGGTCAGCACCTGGAAACGGTCCTCGGGCGGCACGCGGAGCGTCTCCACCAGGGCCTCCTGTACGGCCTGGCCCAGCGCGTCGAGGCGGGCGGGGTCGGTGCCGAGCGTGTCTATGCGGACGAAGGGCATGGCGGGGCGTCCTTTCGGGCGGCGGATCGGTGTCACGTGAATGTACATACTAGTAGGTACAAGGTGGCCGGAGTCACCCCCTCCCGGTTGTGCAACTAGTTGCATAAAGCGGTCGGCTTCTTCTACAACAAGAGGCGACGACACCGCGCACGGAGGACCCGATGAGCCGTTACCCCAACTTGATGACCCCTCTCGACCTGGGCTTCACCACCCTGCCCAACCGAGTGCTCATGGGCTCGATGCACGTCGGCCTGGAGGAGGCCGAGCGCGGCTTCGAGCGGATGGCGGCGTTCTACGCGGCCCGCGCGCGCGGGGGAGTGGGCCTGATCGTCACCGGCGGCATCGCCCCCAACGACGAGGGACGGCCGTACGAGGGCGGAGCAAAGCTCACCACCGAGGCGGAGGCCGAGCGGCACCGCGTCGTCACCGAGGCCGTCCACCGCGAGGGCGGCCGGATCGCGATGCAGATCCTGCACTTCGGCCGCTACGCCTACCACCGGGACCTCGTCGCGCCGAGCCCGCTGCAGGCGCCGATCAGCCCCTTCCCGCCGCGCGAGCTGACCGACGCCGACATCGAGCGCACGATCGACGACTACGCCCGCACCGCCCGCCTCGCCCGGCAGGCCGGCTACGACGGCGTCGAGATCATGGGCTCCGAGGGCTACCTGATCAACGAGTTCATCGCCGCGCAGACCAACCGGCGCACCGACCGCTGGGGCGGCTCGTACGAGAACCGGACGCGGTTCCCCGTCGAGATCGTCAAGCGCGTGCGCGAGGCCGTCGGCGAGGACTTCATCGTCATCTACCGGCTGTCCATGCTGGACCTGGTCCCGGGCGGCTCCTCGCTGGACGAGGTGATCACCCTCGGCAAGGCCGTCGAGGCCGCCGGAGCGACGATCATCAACACCGGCATCGGCTGGCACGAGGCCCGCATCCCCACCATCGCCACCTCCGTGCCGCGCGGCGCCTACACCTGGGTCACGAAGAAGCTCATGGGTGCGGTCTCGGTGCCCCTGGTGACCACCAACCGCATCAACACACCCGAACTCGCCGAGGAACTGCTCGCCGGCGGCTACGCGGACATGGTCTCCATGGCCCGCCCGATGCTCGCCGACCCCGACTTCGTCGCCAAGGCCGCCGCCGGCACCCCGGAGGCCATCAACACCTGCATCGGCTGCAACCAGGCCTGCCTCGACCACACCTTCAGCGGGCAGATCACCTCCTGCCTGGTCAATCCGCGCGCCTGCCACGAGACCGAGCTGGTGCTCTCCCCGACCCGGCTGAAGAAGCGCGTCGCCGTCGTCGGCGCCGGCCCGGCCGGCCTCGCCTGCGCGGTCTCCGCCGCCGAACGCGGCCACGAGGTCACCCTGTTCGACGCGGCCGGCGAGATCGGCGGCCAGCTCAACGTCGCCCGCAAGGTCCCGGGCAAGCAGGAGTTCGACGAGACCCTGCGCTACTTCCGCCACCAGCTCCAGGCGCACGGCGTCGACGTACGCCTGGACACGTGGGTCACCACCGACACCGTGGCGGACTTCGACGAGGTCGTCGTCGCCGCCGGCGTCACCCCGCGCACCCCGGACATCCCCGGCGTCGACCACCCCCGCGTCCTCGGCTACCTCGACGTGCTGCGCGACGGCGCCCCCGTCGGCGACCGCGTCGCCATCCTCGGCGCCGGCGGCATCGGCTTCGACGTCGCCGAGTACCTCACCGACGGCGGCGACAAGGCGGGGGAGGACCCGGAGACGTACTTCCGCCACTGGGGCGTCGACATGGACTACCGGACGCCGGGCGGCCTCGCCGCGCCGCGGCGGCCGGCCCCGCCGCGCACCGTCCACCTGCTCCAGCGCAAGACCACCAAGGTCGGCGCCGGACTCGGCAAGACCACCGGCTGGATCCACCGCGCCGAGCTGAAGCACCGGGGTGTGACCATGGTGCCGGGCGTGCGCTACGACCGGATCGACGACGCCGGCCTGCACATCACCGTCGGCGAGGAGAGCACCGTCCTGGAGGTCGACACGGTGGTGCTCTGCACCGGCCAGGAGCCGCGCCGCGACCTGTACGAGGAGCTGGTCGCCGCCGGGCGCAGTGCGCATCTGATCGGCGGCGCGGACGTGGCGGCCGAGCTGGACGCCAAGCGTGCCATCAAGCAGGGCACGGAGCTGGCCGCGGCCCTGTAGGCCCCGGGGCCGCAGCGGGGACGAGCCCCTCCCCCCAACGAACGCGTCCCTAGGATGAACGCATGTCACTCCCGCACGCGATCCTCACCGCCCTGCTGGAAAAACCGTCGTCGGGACTGGAGCTGACCCGCCGGTTCGACAAGTCGATCGGCTACTTCTGGTCCGCGACGCACCAGCAGATCTATCGCGAACTGGGGAAACTGGAGGCAGAGGGCTTCATCCGCACGCTGCCGGCCGAGCAGCCGGCCCGTGGGCAGAAGAAGAGCTACGAGGTCCTGCCCGCGGGCCGTGCCGAACTGGCCCGCTGGACCGCCGCCGCGCAGGACCCCCGGTCCATGCGCGACCCGCTCCTGCTGCGGCTGCGCGCGGCGGCCGTGGTCGGCACCGCGGGCCTGGAGGCCGACCTGCGCCGCCATCTGGAGCTGCACCGGCGGCAGCTGGCGGAGTACCGGCAGATCGAGGAGCGCGACTTCCCGCCGGGCCGGGACGCCCCGCAGGACCGCCTGCGCCACCTGGTCCTGCGGGCGGGGATCGACCTGGAGACCTTCTGGACCCAGTGGCTCGCCCACGCACTGGCGGAGTTCGGCGAACTGCCCGAGGAGGAACGCGAGCGGAGCTGACGGCCACCGGCCGTACGCCGACGCGCGCTCCCCGCCCGCTACGGCGGCTCGGCTGGATGGGTGGCTTGGGCCGGTATGGGTGTTCGGTGCGGGTGCGGTGGCTCGGGTCGGTGCGGGTGTTCGGGGCGGGGTGCGGCAGGTCGGCCGGTTCGGTGGCTGGGCCGGTGTGGTGGCTTGGGTCGGTATGGGCGTTCGCGGCTGTTACGGCGGCTCGGCCGGATCGGTGGCCTGGGCCGGTATGGGTGGCGGCCCGTGCGGTGGCTCGGGCCGGTAGGGGCGCTCTGAGCCGGTACGGTCGTTCAGAGCCGGTACGGCTTCGAGCGGCGGCGCAGGACCCAGCCGGTGGCGACGACCCCGGCTCCGACCAGGCCCGCCCCCACGCCCAGGGTCAGGGGGCCGTAGTCGCGGGCGGCGCCGCCGAGGCCGCCCATCACGCCCCGGGACGGAGCCGCGGTGGACGTCGCCGAGATCGTGGGACGGCTGCTGGACGCCGCCGCGGAGACGATCACCGACTGGCTGCCCGCGGTGGTGCCGCTGGAGCAGACCACGACCACGGTGTACGTCCCCGCGCTCACCCCGGTCCAGGCCGCCGACTGACTGACGGACGTGCCGGCCAGTGGCGCCTGCCGGCCCTGGGAGAAGTTCGCCTGGCTGCTGGTGAGCAGGGCCGCGGTTCCCCAGCTGCCGTTGATCTGGGTGCACGCGCTGGTGACCACCGAGACCGTGGAGCCGGTGGTGCTGACGGAGATGCCCGAGGCCGCGGCGCACGGCCCGGCGAGCGCGGCCGGGAGCGCGGCTACGGCCGCGAGGGTCAGGCCGGAGCGGAGCAGAAGTCGCGAGTTGTGCATGGGCTTGGCCTCCGGCGGCACGGTTGGCGGTACGTCCCATGCGCCGCCGAGGGTCGGGAAGCGTCCGTGCTGCCTCCACCGCAGCCAACGCCGCGCCGCACGCACGCGCATGCGGGAGGAGCCCGGTCAGGTGACGGGTTCGTTCGTCCGGCCCAGGGAGAATCGCCGGCTGTCCGGGGGCGGGGACCCGTGGCCGCACCGGGTTCTCAGGGCCGGGCGGCCGGTGGCTGGAGGCAGGACGACCGGGACCGGGGCGGCGGTCAGCTGCCCGTGGTCACCGTCCGGGCCGCCGAGTAGCCGCCCCACGTGCCGTCGGGCAGCCGCGCCCGCAGCCGTACCCGGTGCTCCTCCCCGGCCACGGTGCCCGTGTAGAAACTGTGGTGCGCCCGGCCGCGCGGCGGTGTGCCGCCCCAGACCAGCGAGGTGGCCGTGGTGCCGTCCAGCTGGATCTGGTATTCGGTGATCACGCCGTCCGCGCTCGGCGGGTCCCAGGCGAGGTCGATGTAGTAGGCGTCGCCGGAACGGTGGGTCGCGGCGGTGAACCCGGTGGGCGCGGTGTTCCGGCCGTCGTCGCTGCCCGGCGTGGTGAGCCGGACCGGTGCGCCGGCGGGGGAGAGGTTGTCGGCGGCGTCCCGGGCCCGCACCGTGAAGACGTAACGGCTGCCGGGACGCAGTCCGGTGAGGACGGCGGCGGTCTGGCTCCCGCCGACGCTGTGGATCTTCACTCCACCCTGGTAGACGTCGTACGACACCACGCCCCGGTCGTCCCGGGACGCGCCCCAGGACAGCTGGACGGCGCGGCTGCCCACGGCTCGCCCGGTGGTCCTGTCCGGCCGGGTCGGAGCCGAGCGGTCGGCCGCCGACACGGCCGGTGTCCGCGCCCGTACCGCCCGGCTCGGCGGGCTCAGCCGGCCCTCGGCGCCCCGGGCGCGGACGGTGAAGGCATACATGGTGGACGGCCTGAGCCTGGTGACGTCCACCATGTGCTGCGCACCCGGTACTTCGGCCACCTTCGTGGTGCCGCGATAGACCTCGTAGGAGTGGACCCCGGAACCGCCGGGCGCCGCGTTCCACATCACGTGCACGCTCGTGGCGCTGCCCGCGGCGGCGGTGACTCCGACCGGGGCGCCCGGCAGCCGGCCGTCGCCGTCGTCGGCCCGGCTCCAGCCGCAGGACGCCACCAGCAGCAACGCCCCGCAGACCAGCACGAGCGGAAGGGGAACGCGTCGCACGGCACTGCCCTCCCGGACGGCCTAGGCATCACGTAAAGGTCCGGACCAATATGGCCCGCCCGGTGCGGTCACAGCAAGGGGGCCGTGCTGGTGACCATCCCCCGGCATTACGTATGCTGATCCTCTCGACGGCTGAACTGCCCGCGAGATTCGGGCAGTTCACCCTGTGGCGCGGACACGCTGTCGTCGCCGATCCCGCGCCGGTGCGGGTGGCCGGGGGGTCCGGTCCGGTGCGCGGCCCGGACCCCCCGGCCCCTGTCGTCTCCCCTGCCGTCTCCGCCGCGGCATGCACGTGCTGAGCGGTCCCTCCCTGCCTTGCTGTCCCCTTACGGAGTGTCAGGGGCGTGCTCCATCCGGCCCCTTCACGGCGGACCCCGTGGCCGCACGCCCGAACCGGCAGCACAGTGGGCTAGATGTCCGAAATGTCCCCTACGAGAGGGTCCCCCATCGTGCGTGTCCCGTCGCTGACGCTGGCCGCGGCCGGCGCCGCCCTGCTCGCCCCGGCGGCGCTGCCCGCCCCGGCCACCGCCGTCCCGCCACCCGGGCGGTCCGCGGCCCGCGGCGAGCACGCGGTCCCTGGCGAGCACGCGGTCCCTGGCGAGCACGCGGCTCATGGTGAGCGCGCGGCCGGTGGCGAGCGCGAAGCCGGTGGCGAGCACGCGGCCAGTGGCGAGCACGCGGCCGGTGAGGGGCGCGCGGTCACCGCCGCCGACCTCCTCGCCCGGGTCCGCGTGTGCAAACAGGTCTCCCGGGGCCGGTTCCGCACCGACGCGGGCAACTCCGCGACCGTCCCCGTCTGCGGCACCCGCGACGCCGTCTTCTGGAAGGCCGACCTTGACGTCGACTGCGACGGCCGGCCCACCGCGCGCTGCAACCGCCGCACCGACCCGCTGTTCGCCGCCGCCACCGCCTTCCAGCAGTCCGACGGCCGCCACCTGAGCGCCGAGAGGCTGCCGTACATCGTGGTCCCGGCGCCCAGTCACCGCTGGAACCCCCGGCGGTACGGCGTACACGGCGGCTCCGTGGCCGCCGTCGTCTACCGCGACCGCGTGCGGTACGCGATCGTCGGTGACACGGGCCCGCGCGACATCATCGGTGAGGCCTCCTACGCCACCGCCCGCGCCCTCGGCATCCGGCCCGACCCGCGCACCGGCGGGGCGCCCTCCGGCGTGACCTACATCGTCTTCCGGAACTCCCGGGTCAGCCCCGTCGAGGGCCGTGCGGCTGCGGCGGTGGTGATGGGGCAGCGGCTGGCCAGACGCTTCGTGGGAAAGGACTGACCCAGCCGCGCGGGGTACCGGACACGGTCCGGCCCCGAGGTGTGCCCCCTCACACCTTCCGGTAGCTGTAGGCCTCCGCCGCCGCGGCCTCGACGGCGTCCAGGTCGGCGCCCGTGGCGGCGGTGACCACCGCCGCCACCGCGCCCTCGAGGAACGGCGCGTCCACCAGGCGCGTGCCGTCCGGCAGTTCGTCACCCTCGGCGAGCAGTGCCTTCACCGTGAGCACCGCGCTGCCGAGGTCGGTGAGCACCGCCACCCCGGCCCCCCGGTCCACCGAGGCCGCCGCGGCGGAGATCAGCTCGGCGCTGGTCCCGAGCCCACCGCCCTCGGTGCCGCCCGCGGGTGCCACCGGCACCGCCGTCGCCCCGCCCGCCAGGCCCTTCGCCAGTTCCCCGACCGAGGCGGCCACCTTCGCGCTGTGCGACACCAGCACGATCCCGACCAGCTTCTCCTCACTCACCGTCCGCCTCCGCCGTGTCGGCCAGCGCGGCGATCAGCAGCGCCGACGAGGTCGCCCCCGGATCCTGGTGGCCGATACTGCGCTCGCCCAGATAGCTCGCCCGGCCCTTACGGGCCTGCAGCGGCGTGGTGGCCTCCGCCCCCTCCTCCGCGGCGGCCCGCGCGGCGGCGAACCCGGACGACAGGGCGTCCACGGCCGGCACCAGGGCGTCGATCATGGTCTTGTCGCCGGGCGCCGCCCCGCCGAGCTTCATCACCCCGTCCACGCCCTCGCGCAGCGCCGCGGCCAGCTTCTCCTCGTCGACCTCGGCGGCATCCCCGAGCGCCTTGCCGGTCCGGCGCAGCAGGGTGCCGTACAGCGGCCCGGACGCACCCCCGACCGTCGAGATCAACTGTCGCCCGGCGAGGGTCAGGACGGCGCCCGGGGTGTCCGGCGCCTCCTTCTCCAGGGCTGTTGCCACGGCCGTGAACCCGCGCTGCAGATTGCTGCCGTGGTCGGCGTCCCCGATGGCGGAGTCGAGCGTGGTGAGCCGCTCCGCCTCGCGGTCGACGGACGCGGCGGCCGTCGTCATCCAACGACGGAAGAAATCGGCGTCGAGCACTGTGTCTCCTTGCGTGGTAGGGCTGTTGGCCGTACGGCCGGGTCGGGGGCCGTCTGCTCCGCCGGATCACATCCCCCAGCGCAGCGCCGGGGTCTTCACCGGCGCGTCCCACAGCCGCAGCAGTTCCTCGTCGACCTGGCAGAGCGTGACGGAGGCGCCCGCCATGTCCAGGGAGGTGACGTAGTTGCCGACGAGGGTTCGGGCCACGGGGACACCGCGTTCGCGGAGCACCCGGTGGACCTCGGCGTTGAACCCGTACAGCTCCAGCAGCGGGGTCGCGCCCATACCGTTGACCAGCGCCAGGACAGGACCGCGCGGCGGCATGTCCTCGAGGACGGCGTTGACCGCGAAGTCGGCGATCTCCCCGGAGGTCATCATCGGCCGCCGCTCCCGGCCCGGCTCGCCGTGGATGCCGACGCCCAACTCCAGTTCGCCCTCCGGCAGATCGAAGGTCGGGCTGCCCTTGGCCGGGGTCGTACAGGCGCTGAGGGCCACGCCGAAGCTGCGCGAGCTCTCGTTGACCTGACGGCCGATGGACTCCACGCGCTCCAGCGACTGCCCCTCGGCCGCGGCGGCGCCCGCGATCTTCTCCACGAAGAGGGTCGCGCCGGTTCCCCGACGGCCGGCTGTGTAGAGGCTGTCGGTGACCGCCACGTCGTCGTCCACGAGCACCTTGGCGATCTGGATGCCCTCGTCCTCGGCCAGCTCGGCCGCCATGTCGAAGTTCAGCACGTCACCGGTGTAGTTCTTCACGATGAACAGGACACCGGCCCCGCTGTCCACGGCGGCCGCGGCACGGGCCATCTGGTCCGGCACCGGCGAGGTGAAGACCTCTCCGGGGCAGGCCGCGGTGAGCATGCCCGGGCCGACGAACCCGCCGTGCAGCGGCTCGTGCCCGGAGCCGCCTCCCGACACGAGCGCGACCTGCCCGGTCACGGGGGCGTCCCGGCGGACGATCACCCGGTTCTCCACGTCCACGTTCAGGTCGGGATGCGCGGCCGCCAAACCGCGCAGCGCGTCCGCCACGACCGTCTCCGGTACGTTGATCAGCATCCTCATGGGTGTCTCCTCGTGACTCGGCACTAGGGCTCAGGACCAGCGTCTTGGCAGGTCACCGGCGGCGAGGGCAGTTATTGATCTTGGCGCTTCGTTGTCGTCGGAGGCGGGTCGTGGCGGGTCTGCTGCTGACTCGGTGCCGACTTTCGTGACGGCGTGTCAGGGACTGGCGGCCACCTGGCCGAGGCGGCCGCCTTCCCGTCTACTGGCAGTATCGGCCTTGCGGCAGCGAAGGTCACCTGCGACGGCGCTCCGTCACGCTGCGTAGCGGTCGGTCTGCCCAAGTGCACACGGTTTCGATCGGCCAGGGGACCGCGCGGTGCCGATCGCGATCATCTTCGTGGCCACCTCGGGATGCACCTGGTACCAGCTGCCGGCGGCCTGCGGACAGTGGCGAGCCCGGCGGCCCCCACACCGCCGGGATCAGTCGGTGGTGGGAAAGTCCGCGCCGCGTGAGACCTCTTCCCGCGCGCGGATGTCGGTGAGCATCGAGTCGAGTTGGTCGATCACCGCGTCGTAGCCTGGACCGCCCAGGACGAGCTGGTGTGGGGGCTTGTCCTCTTCGAGTGCGTCGATGACGGCGCGGACGCCGCGTACGGGGTCGCCGGGCTGCTTGCCGTCCTGGCCCACCATGAAGTCGCGGACGGACTCCAGCATCGGCCGGTAGGCATCGACCGTCTCTGTGACGGGCTCGTCCGCGAAGCCGGCGTAGGCCCGGGTGCGGAAGGCGCCGGGCTCGACGGCCAGTACGCGAATGCCGAAGGGTGCCACTTCCTCGCGCAGCACCTGGGTGAGGCCCTCGACGGCGAACTTGGCGGCACTGTAGTAACCGAAGCCGCCGGTTCCCCGGAGACCGGCCACCGACGACATGTTGACGATCCAGCCGGTGCCTCGTGCTCGCATGCCAGGCAGAACGGCACGCAGGACGGACACCACGGCGAAGAAGTTCAGCTCGAAGGTCTTCCTGACGGCGTCGTCCTGCATGCCCTCGACGGAGCCGTACCAGCCACGTCCGGCGTTGTTGACCAAGATGTCGATGCCGCCGAAGCGTGCCTCGGCCGCCGCCACGGCGTCCTGGATCTGCTGGGTGTCGGTGACGTCCAGCGGGAGTACGAGCACCTTGTCGCCGTGGGCCCCGGCCCACTCACGCAGCTGCTCGGGCCTGCGCGCGGTGAGGACGACGTTGTCGCCCCGTTCCAGGGCGGCGTCCGCATAGGTCATGCCGAACCCGCCGGGCGTCCCGCCGGTGATGAACCAGGTCTTCATGGGGTTTCCTCGTTGCCGTCAGTGCGTGCGTGCCTGCACGAAGAATGGGGTTACCGGGCGACCGGCAGGCGCGTCGACACCGACGACTTCGTCTTCACCGCGGGCCCGGCGGCGAGCGATGCGATGCGTGCGCGGTACGCGGACGTCGCGCACGCCGCGAAGAGTGAATGACCCTGCTCGCTGACGGCTTGTGCATGAAGTAGGTGCCGGCCGGGACGTATGCGTCACTGCCCTGATCGTGCGGGTCCTGCAGGGCCACTGCGCCGGGCAGCCCGACGTACAGCCTGATCTGATCGTGCTCATACGTCCCGACTGCCCGGGTACTCACGGGTGAGGACGCCCAGAGCTCGTTGACGGCGGTGTCCATCTTCTACTCCCGCGCCGACCACGATGACGCCTCCGGCCCGTGCCGGGTGGCGGGCGCCGAGGACGACCCGCGTGGCGGCGGGTGCGGGCCCACCGGGCCTACTCGGCCCAGGCCTGCTGCAGAAGAGGGCGGAAGGGGGCGGGCTGTCGGCCGATCAGTTCGGCCAGCGTCGAGTCGACGGCGCTGAACTCGCCGTTCCGGGCTGCCGCGAAGATGCTCAGCATCAGGTCGGCGATCGGGGCCGGGGCGCCGTGCGCGAGAGCTTGCTCGCGGAAGGCGTCGTCGGGGACGACGGTGCGGGTGAAGGGCCGTCCGGTGGCCTGGGACGCGATCTCGGCGACGGCGCTGAAGTCGAGCGCCGCCGGACCGGTGAGCGGTGGGGTGGGCCCCTCGAAGCGGGCCTCGTCGGCGAGGATCGCCGCGGTGGCCTCGGCGAGGTCGTCGTGGCCGGTCCAGGCGACGGGGCCGTCGGCGGGCAGGGCGATGTCGCCGGTGTGGCGGGCGGACTCCAGGAACTGCAGGGCGCTGGCCGCGTAGAAGCCGTTGCGCAGCGCGGTCCAGGGCAGGCCGGTGGCGCGCAGCAGATCCTCGGTCCGGGCGTGGTCGCGGCACGCCTGGAAGCGGGAGTCGTGGGCGGCGCCCATCTGGCTGGTGTAGAGGATGCGGCCGACGCCGGCCTTGACGGCGGCATCGATGGCGGTGCGGTGGCCGGCGACGCACTCCTCGCCCGTGCGGTCGAGGGAGACGAGGAGCAGTCGCTCGGCGCCCTCGAAGGCGTGCACGAGCGAGGCGGGGTCGTCGAAGCTGCCCTGCCGGACACGGACGCCGCGGTCGGCGAGGTCCTGAGCCATGCGGGGGTCGCGGACGCTGACCCCGACGCGGTCGGCGGGGACGCGGTCCAGGAGGCGTTCGACGGTGCGACGGCCGAGCTTTCCGGTGGCTCCGGTCACGATGATCACAGGGTTCTCCCCACGGTGTTTCCAATGGAATCACTCCAACGGTAACACCGAAACTAACGATGGAATCAAGGTTCCGGTATCATTGATTCCATGCCTCTTCGCGACACCACCGAGAGCTCTCGCCGTCGCATCGTCGCGGCGGCCGTCGAGCTGCTGGAGAACGGCGGGCCGGACGCGGTGAGCACCCGCGCGGTCGCGGCCGCGGCCGGGATGCAGCCGCCCGCGATCTACCGCCTCTTCGGCGACAAGGAGGGGCTGCTGGAGGCGGTCGCCGAGCACGGCTACGCGCAGTTCCTGGAGAGCAAGCGCGCGCACCTCGACGCCGACCCGGAGGACCCGGTGGAGGAACTGCGCCGCGGCTGGGACCTGGTGGTGGAGTTCGGGGTCTCGCGCCCGGAGTTGTTCGCGGTGATGAACCGGGCCACCGGCCGGGGGTCGGACGCGGCACACCGCGCCGGCCTGGAGATCCTCCGCGGCCGGGTGCGCCGGCTGGCGGCCGGGGGGTGGCTGCGGGTCGACGAGGAGCTGGCCGCCCAGATCATCCAGGCCACCGGCCGAGGCGCGGTCATCACCTGGCACTCCACGCCCGCGGAACGCCGCGATCCGGCGTTGCTGACCGTCCTGCGCGAGGCCATGGTCGCCGCGATCACCCGCGCCGAACCGACGCTCCCCGCCGCGGAGTCCGGCCCCGCTGCGGCGGCCCGTGCGCTGCGCGCCGCCCTCCCCGACGACGCCGATGTCCTGAGCGACGCCGAGCGGCGACTGCTGCGCGAGTGGCTGACCCGGCTGGCGGCGGACGGCGGCCCGCCACGGGCCTGATCCCGGGCCTGATCCCGGGCCTTGACCCGCTCGGTCCCGCCCGCCGGGGTCGGCCGGGCGCGAACGCGGATGTGCGGGGCGTCGGCGGGCGGCGGTGGCCGTTGCGCGGTGCGGGCTCGGCTCAGCGGTCGAACTCCTCCTGGATCGGTGTCTTCGGCTCTTCCCGCAGGTGCTGGGAGATTCCCGGCTTGCCTCCCGCGCGCGTCTGTTGCGCACGCTGCGCGGCCGTGTGGCCGAGGTCGGCGTCCGGGTCCACCCGCACCGACCTGGCCACCTCCTCAGGGCCCGCGTACTGCTCGGCGGGCATGCCGCGCAGGGCCTCGACGACCTCCTCCGAGGCGCCGGCCTCACGCGCGGCCGAGACCAGGCGGTCCTTGTCGGCCGGGTAGTCCACGCCTTTCAGCGCTGCCAGCACCTCCGTGACGCTGGTCTGTGCCGTGCTCATGGAACCTCCCTCACTCGTCGTCTTCGGCGGTGCCCTCGTCCACGCCCGCGTCGGTGACGTCCTCGTGTTCCGAGGCCACCGGGTACCCCGGCGCCGCGCGGCCCATGAGCGGACCACGGGCCTGCGTGCGACGGCCGGCCCCCCGCCGTCGCCGGCCCGCGCCGGCCCCCGCCGTCGCCGGCCCGCGCCGGCCCCCGCCGTCGCCGGCTCGCGCCGTCACATCGCCATCCACCGCCCCGTACAACGCCGTCGAGACCGGGGTGGCCGGTACCCGCCGGCGCGACGACCGTACAGCCCGGCACGCCCGCTTCGGGTGGCTGCACTTCCGGCACG
The DNA here is from genome assembly GCF_040647235.1 of Streptomyces sp. NPDC042638. NCBI lineage: Bacteria > Bacillati > Actinomycetota > Actinomycetes > Kitasatosporales > Streptomycetaceae > Streptomyces > Streptomyces sp. NPDC042638. The sequence goes on along the minus strand of NZ_JBEZBT010000013.1, from coordinate 109,607 downwards.
TCCGTGCACCGCAGTCGCCCGGCACCCCAACCGAGCCTGGGGGTGACAGGACCAGGCGCGGCGCTGCCCGGGCTCGTAGGATCGGCTGCATGAGCAGGCCGAACGCGCTCGGGGAGTACCTTCGGGCCCGCCGTGAGCTGACCGACCCCGTGGACGCGGGGCTGCCGGTCGTGGGCGTACGCCGTACCCCCGGACTGCGCCGCGAGGAGGTCGCCACCCTGGCGGGGATCAGCGCCGACTACTACCTCCGTCTCGAGCAGGGCCGCGACCGCAACCCGTCGCCCCAGGTGCTCCAGGCCCTGGCGCGGGTCCTCCGGCTGGACGCGACCGCCACCGAGCACCTGCTGAGCCTGACCACCGCCCGCCCGGCCGCATCCCGGCGCCCGCGCCGCGAGACGGTGCCGACCGGGATCCGGCAGCTCCTCGACGCGATCAACCTCCCGGCGTTCGTGGAGAGCCGCACGTTCGAGGTGCTCGCCGCGAACCGGCTGGCCGGCGCGGTGTCCCCGAACATCCGGCCCGGCGTCAACCGGCTTCGCTCGATCTTCCTGGACCCCGCCGAGCAGGATCTCTACCCGGACTGGGAACAGGCGGTCCGAGGTGTGGTCGCCGGGTTCCGCGCCTCCGTGGGCAGTGACGTCGACGACCCGCGGATCATCCAGCTGGTCGGTGAGCTGTCGCTGGCCAGTGACACGTTCCGGCGGCTGTGGGCCCGGCACGACGTCACCGCGCTGGCCGGGGGGACGCTGCGACTGCGTCACCCCCGGGCCGGTCTGCTCGAACTGCGCCGGGAGAAACTGCCGCTCAGTGACTCCGGCGGGCAGATCCTGGCCGTCTATCACGCCGAGCCGGGCTCGCAGTCGGCCCGCGCGCTCGCCGCGCTCGCCTCGCCGGAGGCCATGGAGACGCCCCGTGCGTCGGCGGCGGACGCATGAGCCGCGTCCCACGTGAGCCATGGCCGCGCCTGTCGGCCGCACGGGGGCCGGTCCGGCTGAGTCTGAGGGGGAGTCAGGCCGGGCGCGCGGGTTCCCCGCGGCCCCGGGGTCCGTTCCCCGGTCCGCCGCCCCTCAGGCCGTCGGAAGGAGGTTGACGAGGAGGATCAGGGCGCCGGCCGCGGCGGCGGCGGTGACCACCCAGGGCCACAAGGGGCGTTCCTCGGGCGGCCGCACCTCGGTGGACTTGGGCACGATGGCTCCTCGCGGGCGTACGACGGACACGATGACTCCTCGCGTGCGGACGGCGGGGCTGGACCACCTCCATCGTGGGACGGCGCACGGGTGTGTGTCAGTGCCGCTGACCACCGGGCTTCGGGTGGGGTTCTCACCACCCGGTACGTCCGCCGATACGTCCGCCGATACGGCCTCCCTTACGTCCGCCGATACGGCCTCCCTTACGTCCGCCGATACGGCCTCCCATACGTCCTCCGTACGTCCTCCGCACGTCCCCGAACCGGCCCGGGTCGGCGTCCCGTGGCCGGCACCGCATCGGCCGGGCCGTCCGGGGAACTCGGTGGGCCGGGACCGGGGGGCCGCCGACCCGTCAAGGAGGCGGCGGCGTCGCCGTGGACGAGTGGGAGATGTGGGACATGCACGACGAGGTACGGCTGTCGGCGCGCGAGCGGCTCGCGCTGTTGCAGATCGAGGCGAACCTCCGGCAGGACCGGCGGTTCGCGCGGCGCATGGGCGCGGTACGGCACGGAGTCTGGCTGCCGGCGGCGGTGCTGCTGCTGGCGGTCGCGTCGGGGTTCGTCGCCGTCATGGGCATCCGCACCTCGGATCCCGCGCTGCTGTGGTGCTTCGCGCTGCTGTGGCCGCTCACCCTCTTCCAGGCGTTCCGGCTGCTGTGCCGCGCGGGCCGCCCGCGCTCCCGGCCCCGCACCGGAGCCCAGGTCACCCCGTGGCTGTGAACCCCGCTGCCGGTCCCGGCTCCGGCTGACACACGGACGGGCCCGGGGCGACGCCCGGGCCCGTGGCGCGTCCCGCCGGATCAGCTCTCCTTGCCCCGCCCCGACAGCGCGTCGCGCATCCGGTCGACCAGGCCGACGCCGGGGGCCAGCAGCTTGTTGGCCGGAGGAGTGTCCGGTGCCGACGGGTGCGGACGGGTCGGGGCCATCCTCTTCGCACGGCGGACCTTGTCGCCGAGGTCCATCAGCGCGTCCGGGGGACAGACCGCCTCCAGCTGCGGGAAGAGATTCTGTTCCTCGTCGGCGACATGGGACCGGATCTCGCTCATCAGCTGAGTCATGAGCGTGTCGAACCGCGGGTCGTCCGCCTGGCAGCCCTCCAGGTCCTTCATGATCTGCTCGGCCTTGGCGTGGTCCTCGATCTCCTTGTCGGCCAGGGCGTCGCCGCCCGTCACGTGCTCGCGCACCGCCGGGTAGAGATAGGCCTCCTCGGCGACCGAGTGGCGGACCAGCTCGATGGTGACCTGGTCGCAGAGGTTCTTGCGTTCCTTGGAGCCGGGCGGCAGCGCCTCGATGCGGCCGAAGATCTCCTCGACCTCGCGGTGGTCGGTGGTCAGCTCCTGGATGACGTTTCCGCCGTGACCCATTGTCGTTACCTCCTGCGTGACACGCGGCGGCTCGTGACGGCCGGCCGTCGCCGCGCAGAGTGCCCCCGGGGACGGCGCGCTACACGGCCGACGGTGCCCACTTCGCCCGTATGGCCCATGCGCCTCACGGGTGCCGAGACGTCGTCGTGCGCGACGGACTTCGCCGTGATAGGGAATCGCTGGAGTCGCGCGAGTACTCATCATTCCGGACAATAAGAATCCAACGTATGAAACCAACTGGCACGGGAACTCTCCTGCCAGTGCCGTCCAGCCAGTGGCGGCAGACCCAGGGTGGTCCTCCGGACGAGTGGGACCCGAGCCCTGCCCTCTTCCTCTCCAACGGGCCGACGATGTCGGGCCCGGTGACGCGGCACGCGCCCCAACCCCCGCGCGACACCTTCCCGGTGGGCGCGGGCGGCACATTCCGGGGCGCGCACGGCGCGGACGAAGGACGACGAAGGGAATAGCCCCCATGACTGGTGACACACCGTTTCCCTGGCGGCGCGCCCTCGTGACCGGCGGCGCCGGCTTCCTCGGCTCCCATCTGTGCGAGCGGCTGCTGGATTCAGGCGTCGAAGTCGACTGCGCCGACAACCTGGTCTGCGGGCGACGCGAGAACGTCGCGCACCTGGAGGACCGGCCCGGCTTCCGGTACGTGCACTGCGACGTCTCCTCCGCCGAGTGCCCGGAGCGGCTGGCAGGCCCGTACGACCTGGTCCTGCACTTCGCCTGCCCGGCCTCGCCCGCCGACTATCTGCGCATGCCCCTGGAGACCCTCGACGTGGGCAGCCTCGGCACCCGCAACGCCCTGGCGATCGCCGAACGCGACGGCGCCCGCTTCCTGCTCGCCTCCACCTCCGAGGTGTACGGGGATCCGCAGGTGCACCCGCAGCACGAGGGCTACTGGGGCAACGTCAACCCGATCGGGCCGCGCAGCGTGTACGACGAGTCGAAGCGGTTCGCCGAGGCCCTGGCCACCGCGCACATGGGCACCAGGGGCACGAACGCCGGAATCGTGCGGCTGTTCAACACCTACGGGCCGCGGATGCGGGCCCAGGACGGCCGGGCCGTGCCCACCTTCATCTGCCAGGCCCTGGCCGGCGAGCCGCTCACGGTGACCGGTGACGGCAGCCAGACCCGCTCGCTGTGCTACGTGGACGACACCGTCGACGGCATCCTGCGGGTGGCCCGCAGCAGGTCCGTGCGCCCGGTGAACATCGGCGGCAGCGACGAGATCACCGTCGCCGACCTGGCCCGCCGGGTGGTCGCCCTCACCGGCTCCCGCTCTCCGATCGCGTTCATAGACCGGCCCGTCGACGACCCCGGCCGGCGCCGCCCCGACACCAACCTCGCGCGCGAGCTGCTCGGCTGGTCGCCGCAGGTCCCGTGGGAGGAGGGCCTGAAGCAGACCATCGCCTACTTCGCGGCCCTGCCCCCGGAACCGGTCCCGGGCGTGGAGGACCCCGCCCCGCAGTCCTGACCCCCCGCCCTTCCCCGGCCCTGGAGACAGCGCATGCACGTCCTCGGTATCAACGCACTCTTCCACGACCCCGCCGCCGCCCTGATCACCGACGGCAGGGTCGTGGCGGCGGCGGAGGAGGAGCGGTTCTCCCGCCGCAAGCACGGCAAGCGGCCCGTACCCTTCGCCGCCTGGGAGCTGCCCGAGCAGTCGGCCCGCTGGTGCCTCCGGCAGGCCGGCCTGACCCCGTCCGAACTGGACGCCGTCGCCTACTCCTACGACCCTTCGCTGGCCCTTCCCGCCGAGCGGATGGGACTGCACGACCCCTGGGACCACCTGCGCCAGCAGTACGCCCGCGAGGCGCCGGACTTCCTCGCGGAGGCGCTGCCCGGACTCGACCCGGCCAAGGTCAGGTTCGTGCCGCACCACGTGGCGCACGCGGCCTCCGCCGGACCGGTCTCGCCGTACCCCGACTGCGCCGTCCTCGTCCTGGACGGCCGCGGGGAGTGCGGCTCCCACCTGGCCGGCCGCTACACCAACCGCGAACTGACCGTCCTCGGCACCCAGTCGCTGCCCGACTCCCTCGGCCTGTTCTACGAGGACCTCACCCAGCACCTCGGGTTCCTGCGCAGCAGCGACGAGTTCAAGGTGATGGCGCTCGCCTCCTACGGCACCCCACGCTTCGCCGAACGGCTGCGGGAGTACGTCCGGGCCGACACCGAGGGCGGTTTCCGGGCCCGCCCGGTGCCCTGGGCCGACCTCGTCCCGGCGCGGCCGGCCGGCGGGACCTGGAGCAGGGACCACGCCGACCTCGCCGCCAGCGCCCAACTCTGCCTGGAGGAGGCCATGCTGGCCCTCGCCCGGTGGCTGCGCGAGCGCACCGGCGAGGACGCGCTCACCATGGCCGGCGGCGTCGCCCTCAACTGTGTCGCCAACACCCGGTTGTGGCGGGAGAGCGGCTTCCGGCACATCTGGGTGCAGCCGGCCGCCGGCGACGCCGGAACGGCCCTGGGCGCGGCGGCGCACGTCGCGGCCCAGAAGGACACCCTGGAGCCGATGCCGACGGCCGCCCTCGGCCGCGGCTGGAGCGACGCCGAGCTGCGCGCGTGGCTGGAGCGGGCGGCCGTACCGTACGAGGAGCCCGCCGACATCGCCGAGACCGCCGCCGAGGCGCTGGCCGCCGACGGGATCGTGGCCTGGTTCCAGGGGCGCAGCGAGTACGGGCCGCGCGCGCTCGGGCACCGCTCGCTGCTCGCCCACCCGGGCCGGGCCGCCAACCTGGAGCGCCTCAACGCGGTCAAGGGGCGCGAGGAGTTCCGGCCCGTGGCGCCCATGGTGCTCGCCGAGCGCGCGGGGGAGATCTTCGACGGGCCGCTGCCCAGCCCGCACATGCTGTTCGTGCACGAGGTGGCCGCCGACTGGAAGGCGCGCATCCCGGCCGTGGTCCACGTCGACGGCACGGCCCGCATCCAGACCGTGGACCGCGCCCAGGAGCCTCTGGTGGCCCGCATGATCGAGGGCTTCGAACGGCGCACCGGACTGCCGGTGGTGGTGAACACCAGCCTGAACACCGCCGGGCGGCCCATGGTGGACGACCCCCGCGACGCCCTGGAGTGCTTCGGCTCGGCACCCGTGGACCTGCTGGTGCTCGGCCCGTTCGCGATCCGCCGCGGGAAGGCGTTCGTATGACCGGCGCGCCCGCCTACACCGTGGTCGTCCCGACGATCGGCCGCCCCTGCCTCGCCGAGTGCCTGCGCGCGCTCGCCGCGGCCGAGGGCCATCCGCCGCACGAGGTGATCGTCGTCGACGACCGTCCCGCGCCGGAGGGCGGCCTGCCGTTGGAGACGGCCGGGCAGCTGCTCGACCGCGTGCGCACCCTGGGCACCGGCGGCAAGGGGCCGGCCGCCGCCCGGAACGCCGGCTGGCGCACCGTCCGTACGCCCTGGACGGTGTTCCTGGACGACGACGTCCAGGTGCTGCCGGACTGGTCCCGGCGGCTCGCCGAGGACCTGCGCGCGGCCGGGCCCGAGGTCGGCGGCGTCCAGGGACAGCTGCGGGTACCCCTGCCTCCGGACCGCCGGCCCACCGACTGGGAGCGCACCACCAAGGGCCTGGAGAACGCCGCCTGGGCCACCGCCGACATGGCGTACCGCACCCAGGTGCTCAAGCGGACCGGCGGTTTCGACGAACGCTTCCCGCGGGCCTTCCGCGAGGACGCCGACCTCGCCCTGCGCGTGCAGCGGGCGGGCTGGTCCCTGACCCGGGGCACGCGGGTCACCCGGCACCCGGTACGCCCGGCCCACTGGTGGGCCTCCATGCCCGCGCAGCGCGGCAACGCCGACGACGCCCTGATGAACCGGCTGCACGGCCGCGACTGGTGGGACCGCGCCCAGGCGCCCCGCGGCCGGCTGCCCCGCCACCTGGCGGTCACCGGCGCGGCCCTCGCCGCCGTCTCGTGCGCCGTGGCCGGGCGGCGCCGGGCAGCGACCGCCTGCGCAGCCCTGTGGACGCTCGGCACCGCCGAGTTCGCCCTCGCCCGGATCCTGCCCGGCCCGCGCACCGCCCGCGAGATCGCCGGGATGCTGGGCACGAGCGTGCTCATACCCCCTCTCGCCGTACGGCACTGGGTGCGCGGGGTCCTCCGGCACCGGCACGCCCGGCCGCTGGGAGGTGCCGGATGAGCACCGTGTCGGCGGTCCTGTTCGACCGGGACGGCACTCTCGTCGCGGACGTGCCGTACAACGGCGACCCGGACCGGGTCCGGCTGCTGCCGGGCGCCGCGGAGGCCGTCGCGCTGGCCCGGTCCCGGGGCCTGGCCACCGGCGTGGTCAGCAACCAGTCCGGCATCGGGCGGGGCCTGCTCACCGTCGGGCAGGTGCTCGACGTCAACGCGCGTGCCGACGAACTGCTCGGCGGGCTGGACATCTGGGTGTTCTGCCCGCACGCCCCCGACGCCGGCTGCGCCTGCCGCAAGCCGCGGCCCGGCCTGATCCGCACCGCCGCCGCCCGGCTGGGCGTACCGGCCGCCGAGTGCCTGGTGGTGGGTGACATCGCCGCCGACGTGCTGGCCGCCCACGCGGCGGGCGCCCGGGGCGTGCTCGTGCCGAACGAGGCCACGGCACCGGCGGAGGCAAAACGTTTCTCCAGTCACAGTGCCCCCGATGTGCTCACCGCCGTGCGGAGCGCGCTCCGCGTGACCGCGGGGAGGGCGTCGGCATGAGGACCCTCGTCGTCCGGCTCGACAGCTTCGGTGACGTGCTGCTGTCCGGCCCCGCCGTACGCGCCGTCGCCGCCCACAGCACGCACGTCACCCTGCTGTGCGGACCGCGCGGCGCGGACGCCGCCCGGCTGCTGCCCGGCGTGGACGAGGTCACGGTGTGGGAGGCGCCCTGGGAGGGCTTCGACCCGCCCCCGGTCACCCCGGCGGACATCGACGCCCTGGTCGGGCGGCTGCGCGCCGAGGCCTACGACAACGCCCTCGTCCTGACCTCCTTCCACCAGAGCCCGCTGCCCGTCGCCCTGCTGCTGCGGCTCGCCGGCGTCGGCCGGATCGGCGCCGACAGCGTCGACCACCCCGGCCGGCTGCTCGACGTACGCCACCGGCGGCGGGCCGGCCGGCACGAGGCGGAGGCGGCCCTCGACACCGCCGCGGCCATGGGCTTCGCGCCACCCCCCGGCGACGACGGACGCCTGCGCGTCCTGCCGCCCCCGGACACCGGCGGCCTGACCGGCCACGGCCCGTACGTCGTCCTGCACCCGGGCGCCAGCGCACCCGCCCGCGCCTGGAGCCCCCACCGCTGCGCCGAGGCGGTCGGCCTGCTCGCCGACGCCGGACACCGCGTCGTCGTCACCGGCGGCCCCGGCGAGACGGCCCTCACCCGGCAGGTCAGCGGCGACGTCGCCGTCGACCTCGGCGGCCGGACCGGCCCGCGCACCCTCGCCGGAGTCCTGCGCATGGCCGACGTCGTGATCAGCGCCAACACCGGGCCCGCCCACCTCGCCGCGGCCGTCGGCACACCCGTCGTGTCCCTGTTCGCGCCCGTGGTCCCGGCGGAGCGCTGGGCGCCGTACGGCGTCCCCGTCATCCTGCTCGGCGACCAGTCGGCGCCGTGCGCGGACACCCGGGCCCTCACCTGCCCGGTGCCCGGCCACCCCTGCCTGGACGAGGTCACCGGACAGGACGTGGTGCGCGCGGTGCACAAGCTCATCCAGGAGCGGCACTCATGAACATCCTCGTCTGGCACGTGCACGGATCCTGGCTCACCGCCTTCGTGCAGGGCCCGCACACCTACCTGGTCCCGGTCACCGGGGACCGCGGACCCGACGGCCTCGGCCGGGCGGTGACCTGGGACTGGCCGCCCTCCGTACAGGAGCGCACCCCCGCGCAACTGCGCGACTGCGACATCGACCTGATCGTGCTGCAACGGCCGCACGAACTCGACCTGGCCCTGCGCTGGACCGGCCGCCGGCCCGGCGTGGACGTGCCCGTCGTGTACGTCGAGCACAACAGCCCCGACGCCTCCCCCGAGCGCCAGCTCCACCCGCTGTCCGGCCAGCCCGGCATCCCGATCGTCCACGTCACCCACTTCAACCGGCTGATGTGGGACAACGGCCGGGCCCCGACCGAGGTCGTGGAGCACGGCATCATCGACCCCGGCCGGCTGTGGACCGGCACCGAACGGCGCGCGGCCGTCGTCGTCAACGATCCCGTGCGCAGGGGGCGTACGACCGGTACCGACCTGCTGCCCCGGTTCGCCCGGTCCGCCCCCCTGGACGTCTTCGGCATGCGCACGGAAGGGCTCGCCGCACACCTCGGCCTGCCGCCCGAGCGCTGCCGCGCCCGCGACCTGCCCCAGCACGAACTGCACCGGGAGATGGCCAGGTGCCGCCTCTATCTGCACCCCGTGCGCTGGACCTCGCTGGGCCTGTCCCTGCTGGAGGCCATGTTCCTGGGCATGCCCGTGGTCGCCCTGGACACCACCGAGGTCCGGGAGGCGGTACCCGACGGCGCCGGCGTCGTCTCGAACCGACTGGACGTACTCGAGGACGCCGTACGGGCCTTCCTCGCCGACCCCGAACTGGCCCGCGCGACCGGCGCGGCGGCCCGCGTTGCGGCCCAGGCCCGCTACGGAGAGCGGCGCTTCCTGGACGACTGGGAGCGCCTGATCAAGGAGGTCACCCGATGAGCCGCATTCCCCACACGGCCGGGCGCGTCGCCATGGTCTCCGAACACGCCAGCCCACTGGCCGCGCTCGGCGGACCGGACGCCGGCGGCCAGAACGTGTACGTCGCTCAGGTCGCCCGGCAGCTCGCCAGAAAGGGGTACCGGGTCACGGTCTACACCCGGCGGGACTCGGCGGGCCTGCCGGACCGGGTGACCCTCATCGACGGCGTGCAGGTGGTGCACGTACCCGCCGGACCGCCCGCGCCCGTCCCCAAGGACGACCTCCTGCCGCACATGGGCGAGTTCGGGGACTTCCTGGCCCGGCAGTGGGCCAGGAGCCGCCCCGACGTGGTGCACGCCCACTTCTGGATGTCGGGCCTGGCCGCCCTGGCCGGCGCCCGTGACCTCGGCCTCCCCGTCGTGCAGACCTACCACGCGCTCGGCACGGTGAAGAAGCGCTACCAGGGCGCCGCCGACACCAGCCCGCCGCAGCGCCTCGCCGTCGAGGAGGCCATCGGCCACGAGTGCGCCCGCATCATCGCCACGTGCAGCGACGAGACGGCCGAACTGAAGGCCATGGGGCTGCCGGAGGACCGGATCAGCGTCGTGCCCTGCGGTGTCGACCCCGACCAGTTCGCGCCGGTCGCCGGCACCAGGCCGCCCGGTGCCCGCAGACGGCTGCTGGCGGTCGGCCGGCTCGTGCCCCGCAAGGGCTTCGACCGCGCCATCCGCGCCCTGGCCGGCGTCCCCGACGCCGAACTCCTCATCGCCGGCGGCCCGGAGACCGATCTGCTCGGCACCGAACCCGAGGCCGCGCGCCTGTACGCCCTCGCCGGTGAGTACGGGGTCTCCGACCGGGTCACCCTGCTCGGCGGGGTCGGCCGGGCCCGGATGCCCCGGCTGATGTCCAGCGCCGACCTGGTGCTGTCGCTGCCGCTGTACGAGCCCTTCGGCATCGTCCCGCTGGAGGCCATGGCCTGCGGTACGCCGGTCGTCGCCACCGCGGTCGGCGGCCAGCTCGACACGGTCGTGGACGGCACCACGGGCCTGCTGGTCCCGGCCGACGACGACTACGACCTCAGCGCGGCCCTCCGGGCCCTCCTCGCCGACCCCGGCCGGCTCGCCCGGTACGGAGCCGCCGGCCGCAGCCGGGTCCTCGCCCACTACACCTGGGACCGGGTGGCCGACGGCGTGACCGGGGTGTACGGCGCCGTGTCCTCGATCCGCTCGCTCTCGGGAGTCGTCCGATGAAGACCGCCACCGGCACCAGCCACGGGAACCACGGCAAGCGCGGCCGTCACGGGAATCAGGAAACTGCCGTCACCGTCACCGACACCGTCACGGCCACCGACACCACGCACTGCGACGACCTGGCGAAGGCCCTGGAGGCGTTCCGCGACCGCGGACCGCTCATCGAGCGCTGGGGCACCGAACTCGCCCGGCGGCTGGGCTCGGGCGCCCGGCTGCTCGTCGCGGGCAACGGCGGCAGCGCGGCCCAGGCCCAGCACCTCACCGCCGAACTCGTCGGCCGCTACCGCGACGACCGCCCCCCGTTCTCCGCGGTGGCCCTGCACGCCGACACCTCCTCCACCACCGCGATCGCCAACGACTACGGCGTCCAGGAGGTGTTCGCCCGCCAGACCGCCGCCCACGGCCGCCCCGGTGACGTGCTCCTGCTGCTGTCCACCAGCGGCGCCAGCGCCAACCTGCTGGCCGCCGCCGACCGCGCGCACCGGATCGGCATGTCCGTGTGGGCGCTGACCGGGCGCTCCCCCAACCCCTTGCAGCTCGGCGCGGACGAGGCGCTGTGCGTCGACGCCCCTGCCGCCGCCACCGTCCAGGAACTGCACCTGGTCGCCGTGCACATGCTGTGCGAGGCCTTCGACCAGGCCGTGGAGCGCGGCGAAGCCGACCCCCGGGCCGCACGCGCCGGGACCCACGTCGCGGCGGACGCCGACGGCACCTCCGTCACCGACAGCACCTCCGTCACCGACGGCAGACCCGGTGTCGTGGGCCGCCTCGTCGGTCGCGCCCGCGGCGTCGGCCGGAACGCGCCCGGCACGTCGGGTGCGTCCGGCACGTCCGGTGCATCCGGCACGTCCGGTGCTTCCGGCCGATCCGGTGGGCCCGGCCGATCCGGTGGGCCCGGTGGGCCCGGTGGGCCGGTCGTGCCCACGGAGGGACCCGCATGAGCGCCTCCCAGACACCCCTGGTGGTCGTGGGCGACGCCCTGCTCGACCACGACCTGTGCGGCCGGGCCGAGCGGCTGGCCCCCGACGCGCCCGTGCCCGTCGTCCACGGCGCCCGGCGCAGCTCCCGCCCCGGCGGCGCCGCCCTCGCCGCCTGCCTCGCCGCCGCCGACGGACGCCCGGTCACCCTGGTCACCGCCCTCGGCCGCGACGCCGCCAGCGACACCCTCCGGGAGCTGCTGACCGACCGGGTCGGCCTCATCGAGGTCCCGCTGGAGGGAGCCCTGAGCAGCAAGACCCGCGTCCTGGCCGGGGACCGCCCGCTGCTGCGCCTGGACGACGGCGAGGGCCGCGCCCGCGAGGCCACCGCGCAAGCGGTCTGCGCGATCGCGGCGGCCGCGGGAGTCCTCGTCGCCGACTACGGCCACGGCACCGCCGACGTCCTGCGCGACGCGCTGTCCCACACGGCGGCCCCCGTCGTCTGGGACCCCCACGTACGCGGCCGGCCCCCCGTCCCCGGCGTCCGCCTTGCCACGCCCTCGGCCCAGGAGGCGCGCGCCTTCGCCCGGCGGCTGGACGGTGGGGACAGCGGCGACACACCCGGACTGCGCACCGCCGCCCGGGACGCCCGAGCCCTCGTCGGTGCCTGGCAGGCCCGGGCCGTCGCGGTCACCCTCGGCGAGCGCGGGGCCCTGCTCTCGGACGGCGAGACCCCGCTGCTCGTGCCGACCCCGGCCACCGCCACGGGCGACCCGTGCGGCGCCGGCGACCGGTTCGCCGCCGCCGCCGCCGGTCTGCTCGCCGACGGGGCCCTCACCGAGGCCGCCGTGCAAGGCGCCGTGCACGCCGCCACCCGCTTCGTCGCCGAGGGCGGCGCCCGCGCGGTCGCCGTCCCGGACGACCCCGAGACGGTCGCCGAGCCCTCCACCGACGGCGACACCACCGCCGACGCCGTGCGCACCGCCGCCCGGGTCCGGGCCGCGGGCGGCACCGTCGTCGCCGCCGGCGGCTGCTTCGACCTGCTCCACGCCGGGCACGTCGCCCTGCTCCAGGCCGCCCGCCGGGCCGGCGACTGCCTCGTCGTCTGCGTCAACTCCGACGACTCAGTGCGCCGCCGCAAGGGCGATGGCCGGCCCCTCGTACCGGCCGTCGACCGGGTACGGGTGCTGCGCGCCCTGGAGTGCGTGGACGCCGTCGCCGTCTTCGACGAGGACACCCCCGAACGCATCCTCGGCGAACTGAGGCCGCACATCTGGGCCAAGGGCGGCGACTACGCCCGGACCCGGCTGCCCGAACAACCCCTGGTGGAGAGCTGGGGCGGCCAGGTCCTGCTGCTGCCCTACCTCGACGGCCGCTCCACCACCGGCCTCGCCCGCCGCGCGGCATCGGCCCCCGCACCCGCTCCGGGACGGACGAGGTGACCGCCGCACCCCTCGCACGCGGGCCGCGCGTGAGCGGACCGGAGCAGGGAGTGCCCGTCGCGCAGGCCGCAGGGCTTGCGGGTACCGGCGCGGGACCCTCCGCACGGGGGCGGGGTGTGAGCGCATCGGCGCAGGTGGCGCCCCTGGCGCAGGCCCTCGGGCGAGCGGGTACCGGCCCGGAGCCTTCCGCACGCGGGCCGCGCGTGAGCGGACCGGAGCAGGGAGTGCCCGTCGCGCAGGCCGCCGGGCGAGCGGGTACCGGCCCCGATCCGGTCGGCACCCGCCGGCCGCCGCCGGCACGCCCCACGCCCCCCAACCACCGGAGGACTCCGTCGGTGACCACCGAGCATCCCCCGAGCGCACCGCGCGTCCTGGTCCTGCGCGCGCTGGGCCTCGGCGACCTGCTGGCCGGCGTGCCCGCGCTGCGCGGCATTCGCCGGGCCTTCCCCGGCCACGAGATCGTCCTCGCCCTGCCGTCGGGGCTCACCGAACTCGCCCTGGCCACCGGGGCGGTCGACGCCGTCCTCGCGGCCGAGGCACCGGGCCGCGCCGTGCCGGACCTCGGCCACTGGCCCGGCCCGCCGCCCGACGTGGCCGTCGACCTGCACGGCAACGGCCCCGAGAGCCGCGACGTCCTGGCCGCGCTGCAGCCGCGCCGGCTCCTCGCCCACGCCTGCCCGGACGGGCCGCCCTGGCTCGGCCACGCCAACGAACGGGACCGCTGGTGCGCCTTCCTGCGCGGCTACGGCATCCCGGCCGACCCCCGGGACCTGCGGCTGCCCCGGCCGGCCGGGCCGTCCCCGGCCCCCGGCGCGGTGGTGGTGCACCCCGGCGCGGCCTCGGGCTCCCGCCGCTGGCCGGGGGGAAGGTTCGCCGCCGTCGTACGGTGCCTGCGCGCCGCCGGCCACCACGTGGTCCTCACCGGCGGCCCCGGTGAGGACGCCCTGGTCCGCTCGGTCGCCGAACGCAGCGGGCAGCCCGGCCACGACGTACTGACCGGCGGCCTGCCGCTCGGGCAACTGTCCGCGCTGGTCGCCGAGGCGTCCCTGGTGCTCAGCGGCGACACCGGCCTCGCCCATCTCGCGGTGGCCCACGGCACCCGCTCCGTCACCCTGTTCGGGCCCGTCTCCCCGCGACTGTGGGGGCCGCCCCCGGGCCCGGACCACCTGGCCCTGTGGAAACCCGGCCCGCCCGGCGACCCCCACGGCCGCACCCCCGACGCCCGCCTGCTGCGCATCGGCACAGGTGAGGTCGCCGCGGTGTGTCTGTCGCTGCTGCGGGGTGCCCGTGGTCGTC
>NZ_JBEZBT010000013.1:0-95429 GCF_040647235.1 Streptomyces sp. NPDC042638 | reverse complement strand
CGTCGGGTGAGCGGATCGGAGGTGGCGCATGTCCACTGAGCAGGCCCCCGGCCGTATCCGGCGGTCCACCGCACCGGGGGACTGCTGGATCTCTGGCGCCGTCATGGCCGACGCCCCCGGCACGGGCCTGTCGCCCATGGGGTGTCCGTCGCTGCTGCGGGGTGCCCGTGGTCGTCGTCGGGTGAGCGGATCGGAGGTGGCGCATGTCCACTGAGCAGGCCCCCGGCCGTACCCGGCGGTCCACCGCACCGGGGGACCCCCGGATCACCGTCGCCGTCATCACCCGCGACCGCAGTGCCAGCCTGCTGCGCACCCTGGACGCGCTGGCCGCGCTGCCCGAGCGGCCGCCGGTCATCGTGGTCGACAACTCCCGCCACGACACCACCCGCCGGACCGTGTCCGGCCACCCGGCCATCACCCGCCTGCTGCGGCCCGTCGGCAACACCGGGGCCCTCGGCCGCAACCTGGCCGTCCGGTACGCCCGCACCCCCTACGTCGCCTTCAGCGACGACGACTCCTGGTGGGATCCGGGCAGCCTCGCCCGGGCCGCCGACCTCCTCGACCGCCACCCCCGGCTCGGCCTGCTCGCCGCCCGCACCCTGGTCGGCGAGCAGGCCGCGGAGGACCCCCTCAACGCCGTGCTCGCGGCCTCACCCCTGCCGACCGAGCCGGACCTGCCCGGGCGCCCGGTGCTCGGCTTCCTCGGCTGCGCCTGCGTGGTCCGCCGCACGGCGTTCCTCGACGTCGGCGGCTACCACCCCCTGCTCTTCTTCGGCGGCGAGGAGACCCTGCTCGCCTACGACCTGTCCGCCGCGGGCTGGGGCGTCGCCTACGAGCCCACCCTGCGCGCCCGCCACCACCCCGAGGCCCACGGCCGCAGCGGCCGCTCCTTCCTCGTCCGGCGCAACCACGTGCTCACCACCTGCCTGCGCCGCCCCTGGCCGGTCGCCCTGCGCGCCGGCACCGACCTCGCGCTGGCCGCCGCGGCCGGGCACCCCGGCGCGCGCCGCGCCCTCAAGGAGACCGTCGCCCGGTTCCCGGCCGCCGTCGCCCGCCGCCGGACGCTGCCCCCGCGCGTCGAACACGCCGCCCGCCTGCTCGACCGGGACGCCGCCGGACACCCGGGGGGAGACACCGCGCGATGACGACCCGGACCGGCCCCGACGACCGTACGACCGTGGTCGTGATCACCCACAACCGCCGCGAAGAACTGCTGCGCACCCTCGCACTGCTGCGCCGGATGCCCGAACGCCCGCCCGTGATCGTCACGGACAACGCCTCCACCGACGGCACCGCCGACGCGGTCGCCCGGCACTTCCCCGAGATGACCCTGCTGCGCCCCGGCCGCAACCTGGGCGCCATCGGCCGCAACCTGGCCGTCCAGCGGGTGCGCACCCCGTACGTCGCCTTCTGCGACGACGACACCTGGTGGGAGCCCGGGAGCCTCGGCCGGGCCGCCGACCTGCTGGACACCCGGCCCCGGCTGGCGGCCGTCACCGCGCGGATCCTCGTCGAACCGGGCGGCACCGAGGACCCCGTCGTACGGGAGCTGCGCGAGTCACCGCTGCCCGGCCCCGACTGGCTGCCCGGTCCCGCCCTCGGCTCATTCCTCGCCGCCGCCACCGCGCTGCGCACCGACGCCTTCCGGGCCGGCGGCGGCTTCCACCCCGGCCTGTGGCTCGGCGGCGAGGAGGAACTGCTCGCCTGCGACCTGCTGCGCCAGGGCTGGTGGCTCGCCTACGCGGAGGACCTCACCGTCCACCACCACGCCTCCCGGCTGCGCGACAACACGGCCCGCCGGGTCCTCGGGCTGCGCAACACGCTGTGGTTCACCTGGCTGCGCCGCCCGCTGCTGCCGGCGCTGCGCCGCACCGGACATCTCATCCGGACGGTGCCCCGGGACATCGCCTCCGCCCGCGCGTTCGCGCACGCCACCGCCGGCCTGCCCTGGGTACTGCGCGAGCGCGACCCCGTCCCGCGGGACCTGGAGCGCCGGCTCGCCGTGCTGGAGCGGGCCCGCCGGGACTCACCCGCACGGCGGTACGTCGGCTGACCGCCACGGCGGTACGACACCCTGCTCATCCCTTGCCACACCTGACCGAAGTGGGACCGGGGGAGCGGGGGCCTCGCCCGGTCCGGGCCGTCCGCCGTCCCCGTACGCCTCGCCCGCACGTGTGGGACGTCCTGACCACGGCCGGTCCGCCGGGGTCCGGCCGCACGCCTCCCGGACTCCGCCCCGCGCACCCTGACGGCCCGCGGACCGGCCCGCGGACCGGCCCGCGGACCGGCCCGCGTCGGAGCCCGGCCGCCCGCCCCCCCCAGCCGCGCCCCCAGCCACGTCGCCACCCCGGCGCGGTGGACGGCGCGTTTGAAGGCAGGGCACCTACCGTGCATGGTGGTGCCAAGGTCAGGAAGGGGCCGAGCCACTTCTTCGGGACGTCCTGTCTGGGTGATGCGATGAACTCCTCTTCCAGCCGGTCGGCCGCACCGGCTCCCCTCGTCATCGAGTCCTCGGTCGTCGAGGGACTGCCCGCCGAAGGGGCGCTGCTGCTGCGCATGTCCGGCAGCCTCGACGCGCACGGCGCACAGGCCTGGTCGGACGAACTGCGCGGCCACCTGGAACAGGCGGACCGCGCCGGACTGCGCCCCGTGCTCGACATGGCCCACGTGCAGCTCGGCGGCGCCGCCGTGCTGCGCACGCTCAGCGAGACGACCCGGACACGCACCGGACGCCCGGACCTGATCATCGTCCGCGCCCGGCCCGGGGTGCGCGAGGCGGTGCACCTGGCCCGCCTCACCGGCGTCCAGCTGTACGCGACGCTCGACGAGGCGCTGCGCGAGCTGGCCCGGGCGGCCTCCCGGGTGGAGGAGCTGCCGGCCTGGCGCTCACAGATGGCGGATCCGCTGCGGCCCTCGTACGAGGACCTGCACAAGGAGGTCCGCGCGCTGCGCGCCCGGGTGCGCACCGCGCCGGTGATCGGCATGGCGCAGGGCGCGCTCATGGTCCGCTACGGCCTGCCGGACTCCGGCAGCGCCTTCCGGGCGCTGCGCGAGGCGTCGCAGCGGTTCAACGTGCCGCTGCGCGTCCTCGTCTCGGCCGTGGTGGTCGCACGGCCCCCGAGCGGCGACGTGTGGTTCCCGGGCCGCCGGTGCCTGCCGGTGCCGCAGCTGCGCATCCTGGCCCGCGGCGGCCGGGACCCCCGCTACCGGCGGCAGATGATCGACGCCGTGCTGCACGAGGCGCTGGCCATCGGCAAGTCGCCCGCCGGATACGTGCAGTTCGTGGACCCGGCCGTGAACGCCCTGACGCTGGAGACGCACTACGGCTGCGCGGACACCTTCCTCGACCACCTCGTGCGGGGCCGGGGCGACGGTGACGCCGACGCGGCGGCCCGCACCCGGGGCCGTCAGGTCAGCGTCCCCGACGTCGCCACGGATCCACTGCTCTCCGACGAGAGCCGGTGCGCCCTGCTGACCACCGGTGCGCGCGCCCTGCGGAGCGTCCCGGTGCTGTCCTCGACCGGCTCGTGCACCGGCGTGATCAGCCTGCACTGGACCGAGGCCGGCCACCGCCCGACCGCCGCCCAGGCCGAGGCGTTCGCCCTGCTGGCAGCGGACACGGCGGCCTGGCTGAGCTGGTACCACCGCTCGGTGCTGCTGGACGCCCTCGAACACCTTCACCGTGCCCTGAGCCGCCCCGCACGCTGAGCCGCCCACAGGCCCCGTCGCGCACTCCGAACAGCCCCGGGCCGCCCCACCCCGCGCGACGGCCTGCCGTACGGCCCTCGGAGCCGTCCGCGGTGCGGGGCGGCCGGCGGTCGCCGGGCGGGCGATACGCTCGGGGTATGCGGATCTCCGTCTCCTCCGACATGGACGAACCCGTCGCCCGCCTCCTGCTGGCGGAACTGCGGCGCCGGGGGCACGACGTCCGGGAGCACGGCGCGCTGCGGCCCGGCGCCGACGCGCAGTGGGCGGTCTGTTCGGAGGCCGCCGCCCGGGAAGTGGCCGAGGGCGCGGCCGACCAGGCGGTGGTGTGCTGCTGGACCGGCACCGGCGCGTCCATCGCGGCCAACAAGGTGCCGGGCGTGCGCGCGGCGCTGTGCACGGACGCCGTCACGGCGGACGGTGCGCGCCGCTGGAACGACGCCAACGTGCTCGCGCTGAGCCTCAGGCTGGTCTCCGAACCGGTGCTGAGGGAGATTCTCGACGCCTGGTTCGCGGCCGAGCCCAGCGAGGACCCGGAGGACCGGCAGAACGTGGCCCGCGTCGGCCGCCTCGACGCCACCCGGAACGTTTCCTAGGGGCGTACGGCGGCCCGGCGCGGGCCGGGGTGCCTCGGGTGCTGGTCGCCGCGTGTGGCGGGGCCGGCTCAGTGGGCGCCGAGTCCGCCGCCGCCGAAGGAGCCGCTGGAGCCGTTGCTCCAGCGCGGGCGGTCCTTCGACTCCGTGGTGCCCGGCCTGGTGTCCATGTTGGTCAGTTCGTACGGGGTGAGCGGGCGCTCGCCCTTGGCGGTCCGCGGTACCTCCGAGGCCTCCCTGTTGCTCTCCCGGACCTCGTGCACCGGTCCGCCCGGCGGCATCGTCGGCTGCTCCTCGGGGCGGGGGCGCGGAGACTCGCGGTACCTGACGCGGGAGGTCATGTAGAAGCCGCCGGCGAGCAGCGCGAGCACGCCCACGGCCACGATGAACAGAAAGAGGCTCATCAGGCCACTCGCCGCGGCCAGCTGCATCGATGCGGTGTTCATAGGAGAGGAATACCCCGCCCAGAAGGGGACGAACCAGGACACTGTGGGTGAGTGGAAGTGATGTGCGGGACCGGCTGCCCGCTGGGGGCTGGGTGGCCGCGGGGCCTCACGGCGGGGGTTTGTGACCGCCCGCCCCGGCTACCCGCACGGTGTGACACCGCCGACTTCGCAGCAGCAGCTCTACCGGTTCCTGGAGGACCGTTTCACCTGTGCCCAGGCGTGCACGGAGTGCGCCAGGGCCTGCGCCGTGCGGGCGAGCCTCGTCGACCCGGACGGCACCGAGCACCAGGAGCGCGTGCGCCGACTGGGGATCATGTGCGCCGAGGTGTGCGACGCCACCTGCCGGGCGCTGTGTGAGGAGAGCCGACAGGACGAGGAGGGGATGCGGGTCCGCGTCGACTGGTGCCGCTCGGTCTGCCTGGAGTGCGCCCGCACCTTCGACGAGCACCCCGGCGCCGAGTCGGCCGCGGCCACCTGCCGGGACTGCGCCGACGCCTGCGCGGCCTTCCTGGAAATGCTCAAGTGACGCCCGTACCGCCCGCTCCGGGACGGTGAGCCGAACTCGCCCCGGCCCCGGCATTCCCAATTTCTGGAACACGTTCTACGGTGTGCGCCGTCAGGACCGCCCTTGGGGAGCCTGGAGGCGCCGTGCACCTCGACCACACGCCCGAGCAGCAGCGGCTGCGCACCGAACTGCGCGCCTACTTCGCCGAACTGGTGCCGGACAACGCCTACGCCCGGTACGCCGACCCGGCCGAGCAGAAGCGGTTCTACCGCGCCACCATCCGCCGGCTCGGCGCGGACGGGTGGCTCGGCGTCGGCTGGCCCGAGGAGTACGGCGGGCGCGGGGCGACGGCGATGGAGCAGTTCATCTTCTTCGACGAGGCCGCCCAGGCGGGCGTACCCCTGCCGCTGATGGCACTGAACACGGTCGGGCCGACGATCATGCGGTACGGCACCGACGAGCAGAAGGCCTACTTCCTGCCCCGCATCCTCTCCGGCGAGATCGACTTCGCGATCGGCTACAGCGAGCCCGACGCCGGCACCGACCTCGCCTCCCTGCGGACCCGGGCCGTACGCGACGACCGGGGCACCTCCCGCTCCGGCGAAAGCGAGAGCGGGAGCGAGCGCGGGGGAGAGTACGTCGTCAACGGGCAGAAGATCTGGACGACCAACGGCGACACCGCGGACTGGGTGTGGCTGGCCGTGCGCACCGACCCCGAGGCCCCGCCGCACAAGGGCATCACCATGCTGCTGGTGCCGACCTCCGACCCCGGCTACTCCTGCACGCTCATCCGCACCCTCGCCTCCCACGACACCACCGCGAGCCACTACGACAACGTCCGCGTCCCCGTCTCCCGCCGCGTCGGCGAGGAGAACCAGGGCTGGCGGCTGATCACCAACCAGCTCAACCACGAGCGCGTCACCCTCGCCGCCCACGGCACCATGGCCATCCGCGCCCTGCACGACGTACAGCGCTGGGCACGGGAGACCAAGCTCGCCGACGGCCGCCGGGTGGCCGACCTGCCCTGGGTGCGCCGGCTGCTCGCCCGCACGCACGTCCGGCTGGAGGCGCTGAAGCTCCTCAACTGGCAGATGGTCACCGCCGTCCAGGACGGCACCCTCACCCCGCAGGACGCCTCGGCGGTCAAGGTCTACGGCTCCGAGGCCCGCCGGGACGCCTACGCCTGGCTGATGGAGATCGTCGCCGCCGCCGGCCCGCTGAAGGAGGGCTCGGCCGGCGCCGTCCTGCACGGCGAACTGGAGCGCGGCTACCGCTCGGCGGTCATCTTCACCTTCGGCGGTGGCAACAACGAGATCCAGCGGGAGATCATCTCCTGGATCGGCCTGGGGATGCCGCGGGTGCGGCGTTAGCCTGCCGGCATGGGTGACCCCGGGCTGTTCACGCCGAACTCCGTGACCTGGCAGATGCACGGCGACCCGATGATGTGGGTCGCCGGCGTCCGCGCGCTCTACCTCCAGGCCCTGCACCCGCGCGCGGTCCGCGGGGTGCTGCAGAACTCCGACTTCCGGCGGGACGCCTGGGGGCGGCTGATGCGCACCGCGAACTTCGTCGGGACGACCACGTACGGCACCGGCGAGGCGGCCGAACGCGCCGGTGCCCGGGTGCGGAAGATCCACAGCAAGCTGCGGGCGACCGACCCGGACACCGGCGAGCGCTACGGCGTGGACGAACCCGGGCTGCTGCTGTGGGTGCACTGCGCGGAGATCGACTCCTACCTGCACGTCCTGCGCCGCTCCGGATACCCGCTCACCGACGCCCAGGCCGACCGGTACACGGCCGAACACCGGGTGAGCGCCCGGCTGGTGGGACTCGACCCGCGGACCGTACCCGCGAGCCGTGCCGAACTGGCCGCCTACTTCGCGCGGGTGCGGCCCGAACTGGCCGCGGGACCCGAGGCCCGCACGGTCGACGACTTCCTGCTGCGCCCGCCGGTCCACCCGCTGCTCGTACCGGCCCGCGAGGTGCTGTGGCGGTGGGTGGCGCGGCTGGCGTACGCCTCCCTGCCGCCGTACGCCCACGAGCTGTACGGCAGGGCGGCCCCCGCGCCCGCCGTCGTCACCCGGAGACTGTGCGCCACGGGCGCCGTGCTGCGGGCGGTACCCGCGCAGGTGCGCTGGCAGCTGCCGCCGAAGCACATCCTGCGCGCGACGGCGAGGCTCGGCCCGTGGGCGCGGCCGGCCGCACACCGGCTGCCGTGACCGCCCGGCCGGGGCCGGGCCGCCTTCCCAGGCCGATCACCACATGCTACGAAGAACCATGTCCGCGAACGAGGGAACCCGCGCGTACGACGCCGTCATCGTCGGCGGTGGCCACAACGGCCTGGTCGCCGCCGCCTACCTGGCCCGGGCCGGCCGCTCCGTGCTGGTGCTGGAACGGCTGGACCACACCG
Source organism: Streptomyces sp. NPDC042638 (assembly GCF_040647235.1). NCBI lineage: Bacteria > Bacillati > Actinomycetota > Actinomycetes > Kitasatosporales > Streptomycetaceae > Streptomyces > Streptomyces sp. NPDC042638. The sequence goes on along the minus strand of NZ_JBEZBT010000013.1, from coordinate 87,770 downwards.
GCGGAGCGGCCGTCTCCACCCAACCGTTCGCCGGGGTCGACGCCCGTCTGTCCCGGTACTCCTACCTGGTCAGCCTGCTGCCCCGGAAGATCGTGCGCGACCTCGGGCTGGACTTCACGGTCCGCTCGCGCACCATCTCCTCGTACACGCCGGTCGAGCGGGCCGGGCGGCCCACCGGGCTCCTGGTCGGCGGCGGCGAGCAGCGCACCCGGGCGGCGTTCGCCCGGCTGACCGGCGGCGACCGCGAGTACACGGCCTGGCAGCGCTTCTACGGCATGACGGGCCACGTCGCCCAGCGCGTCTTCCCGACGCTCACCGAACCGCTGCCCACCCGGGACGAACTGCGCCGCCGCATCGACGACGAGGCGGCCTGGCGGGCCCTGTTCGAGGAGCCCCTCGGCGTCCTCGTCGAGCGGACCTTCACCGACGACCTCGTCCGGGGCGTCGTCCTCACCGACGCGCTCATCGGCACCTTCGCCGACGCCCACGACCCCTCCCTCGCCCAGAACCGCTGCTTCCTCTACCACGTCATCGGCGGCGGGACCGGCGCCTGGGACGTGCCCGTCGGCGGCATGGGCGCGCTGACCGACGCGCTCGCCGAGGCGGCCCGGGCGGCCGGCGCGGTCATCGCGACCGGCCACGAGGCGGTCCGGATCGACACCGACGGACACACCGCCGAGGTCGCCTACCGCACCCGGGACGGCCACGGCGTCGCCGCCGGCCGGCACGTCCTGGTGAACGCCTCCCCGCAGGAGCTGGCCGCCCTCACCGGCGACCCGGCGCCCGAACCCGCCGAGGGCGCCCAGCTCAAGGTCAACATGCTGCTCACACGGCTGCCCCGGCTGCGCGACCCCGACGCCGACCCGCGTGAGGCGTTCGCCGGCACCTTCCACGTCGCCGAGGGCTACCGCCAGCTGGCCACCGCCCACGCCCAGGCCGCCGCCGGTGAACTCCCCGCCGCGCCGCCCTCGGAGATCTACTGCCACTCCCTGACCGACCCCAGCATCCTCGGGCCCGAACTCGCCGGGCGCGGCTACCAGACGCTCACCCTCTTCGGTCTGCACACCCCGGCCCGGCTCTTCGACCGGGACAACGACGCCGTGCGCGAGGACCTGCTGAAGGCGACCCTCGCCCAGCTCGACGCGCACCTGGCCGAACCGCTCGCCGACTGCCTGGCCACCGACGCCGACGGCCGCCCGTGCATCGAGGCCAGGACCCCGCTGGACCTCGAACGGGACCTGCGGCTGCCCGGCGGCAACATCTTCCACCGGGCCCTGTCCTGGCCGTACGCCGAGCCGGACGGCGGCCGTTGGGGGGTGGAGACACGGCACGACCGCGTCCTGCTGTGCGGGGCGGGCGCGGTGCGCGGCGGCGGGGTGAGCGGGGTGCCCGGGCACAACGCGGCGATGGCGGTGCTGGAAGGGACCTGAGCGCCGCGATCCGTCCTCCCAGTACGTTTCCGATGCCTCCGATGCCTCCGATGCCTCCGATGCCTCCGATGCCTCGGAGGCCCCGGGCGTCCGGGCGCTGGGCGCCCGCCCCCGGGCCCGGCCGGCTCAGTCGGCCGAGCGCTGCCAGCCCACCGCCGTGAGCCGGGCCGCGTCCGCCGGGCGTGCCCCGTCGAAGAGCACCGTCCCGGCCGCCTCCACGCGCAGGGCGTCGACGTACGCTCCGCGGCCGACGTACAGCGCGTCGGTGCCGTACCGCCAGCGCAGGACCAGCCGGGGGGCGGCCGGCACGGCGGCGGTCGCCCGGTGCCAGACGCGGCCCGACCAGCCCGTGGCCGTCCCCGCCGGGTGCTCTTCGGGGTCCTCGCCGCCGCGGGCGGTGGTGAAGGGGACCGGGTGCCAGGTGGCACCGTCGTCCGTCGAGGACTCCAGGGCCAGCACGTCGGACCGGGGCTCGGTGTCCCACCACAGGGCACAGCGCAGACGCGCCGAGCCGGGGGAGGTGTCCAGCCCGGGGAGGGTGAGGGTGGCGGCGGTGGCGTTCGCCATGCCCGAGAACCAGGACGTGCGGCCCCGCGCCGGACGGACCGGCACCGCCCGGGCCAGATGGTTGCCGGCGGCGACCCGGGGCGCCGAACCGGACCGCCAGGTGCGCACCGGGTGCACGGAGTTGCCGAGCACGATCAGGAAGGAGTCGGTCGTCGGGTCGAGCACGAGCGAGGTGCCGGTGAAGCCGGTGTGGCCGGCCGTGCGCGGGGTGGCCATCGCCCCCATGTACCAGTGCTGGTAGAGCTCGAAGCCGAGACCGTGCTCGTCGCCCGGGAAAGCCGCGTTGAAGTCGGTGAACATCAGGTCCACCGACTCGGGCCGCAGGATCCGGGCCCGGCCGTAGGAGCCGCCGTTGAGCAGCGTACGGCCGAGTACGGCGAGGTCCCACGCGCGGGAGAACACCCCGGCGTGGCCCGCGACACCGCCCAGGCTGTAGGCGTTCTCGTCGTGCACCTCCCCCCACACCAGCCCGCGGTCCAGCCCGGACCAGGGACGGCGCGCGTCCTCGGTGGCCGCGATCCGCGGCTTCCAGGAGGCGGGCGGGTTGTAGCGGGTGCCGTCCAGGCCGAGGGGGCCGGTGATCTCGTCGCGCAGCAGCGCGTCCAGCGTGCGGCCGGTGATCTCCTCCAGCACCAGCTGAAGGGAGATCAGGTTCAGGTCCGAGTACAGGTAGGCGGTGCCGGGCGGGTGCAGCGGGGCCTCGTTCCAGATCAGCTCCAGTTTGCCCTCGTACGTCGGCGCGTCGTACAGCGGGATCCAGGCCCGGAACCCCGAGGTGTGGGTGAGGAGCTGCCGGATCGTCACCTCCTGCTTGCCCGCCCGGCCGAAGTCGGGGAGGTACGAGGCGACCGTCCCGGCGAGGTCCAGCGTGCCCCGCTCGATCTGCTGCACGGCGAGGACGGAGGTGAACAGCTTGGAGACGGAGGCCAGGTCGAACACGGTGTCCCGGGTCATCGGAAGCTGCCGGTCGGGCGGGAGTTCGACGCCGGTGTCGGTCTTCTCGTCGTACGAGGCATAACGCACCGCCATGCCGATCGGCTCGTGCAGCGCCACGGTGCCGCCGCGCCCGGCGAGCAGGACGGCACCCGCGTACCAGGGGTGCCGGGGCGAGGGGCCGAGGAACGCCTCGGCGTCCGTGACGAGTTGCCGCAGGTGTGCGGGGAGCAGTCCGGCGTGCTCGGGTGAGCCGTGACGCAGGGTGGGGCGGCGGCCGGACGCGGGGGCGGCCGTGGCCGGGGCCGCCGGGAGCGCGCCGAGGGCCAGGGCGCCGCCCGAGACCAATGAGCCCACCACGAGCCGGCGGCGGGTCAGTCCGCCCGCCCGGCTGCCTGCCATGTCGCGCGTCATCGCGGCCTCCCGCCTGAAAGTATTTTTCGGGGCTTGCCCTGCCGGTGAAACTTTCCTGTCAGGGGCGGGGTGTGTCAACGGGGCGCGTGAGACCGGCAGAAATCTGACGGAGCATCAGGAAAGGTCTTCCGTCGTCCGGCCCGCTGCGGCATCCTGCGCCCATGCAGACCGAGCTGAGCGGGAAACTGGGAATCGAGCACGCCGTCTTCGGCTTCACGCCGTTCCCCGCGGTCGCCGCGGCCATCAGCCGGGCGGGCGGCCTCGGCGTGCTCGGCGCGGTCCGCTACACCGCCCCCGACGACCTCAAACGCGACCTCGACTGGCTGGACGCGCACGCCGACGGCCGCCCCTACGGCCTGGACGTCGTCATGCCGGCGAAGAAGGTGGAGGGCGTCACCGAGGCCGATGTCGAGGAGATGATCCCGCAAGGCCACCGGCAGTTCGTCACGGACACCCTCGCCCGGTACGGCGTGCCCGAACTGGCCGAGGGCGAGGCGTCCGGATGGCGCATCACCGGCTGGATGGAGCAGGTCGCCCGCACTCAGCTCGACGTCGCCTTCGACTACCCGATCAGGCTGCTGGCCAACGCCCTCGGCTCGCCGCCCGCCGACGTTGTCCGACGCGCCCATGACCGGGACGTCCTGGTCGCCGCGCTCGCCGGCAGCGCCCGGCACGCCCGCAAGCACCGGGAGGCGGGCATCGACATCGTCGTGGCCCAGGGCTACGAAGCCGGCGGACACACCGGGGAGATCGCCACCATGGTGCTCACCCCCGAGATCGTGGCGGCCGTCGACCCGCTGCCCGTCCTGGCCGCCGGGGGCATCGGCAGCGGCCCACAGGTGGCAGCCGCGCTCAGTCTCGGCGCCCAAGGTGTGTGGCTGGGCTCCATATGGCTGACCACCACAGAAGCCGACCTCCATTCGCCCGCCCTGGTCCGCAAACTGCTCGCCGCCGAGTCCGGCGACACCGTCCGCTCCCGCGCCCTGACCGGCAAGCCCGCACGTCAGCTCCGCACCGAGTGGACCGACACCTGGGACGACCCGGCCGGCCCCGGCACCCTGCCCATGCCGCTGCAGGGCCTGCTGGTGGCCGACGCGGTCTCCCGCATCCAGAAGTACGAGGTGGAGCCGCTGCTCGGCACCCCCGTCGGCCAGATCGTCGGCCGGATGACCCGCGAACGCAGCGTCCAGGCCGTCTTCGACGACCTCACCCGCGGCTTCGAGGAGGCCGTGGACCGCATCAACCGCATCGCCGGAAGGAGCGGCCAGTGAGTACACCCCCCGCCGGATTCTGGGCCCAGGCGGCCCGGGATCCCGACCGCACCGTCATGATCGCGCCGGACGGCGAGGAGTGGACGGCCGGGCGGCTGCACGCCGCCGCCAACCGCCTCGTCCACGGCCTGCGCGCGGCCGGCCTCCGTCGCGGGGACGCCTTCGCCGCCGTCCTGCCCAACGGAGCCGAGTTCATCACCGCGTACCTGGCCGCCAGCCAGGCCGGCCTCTACCTCGTCCCGGTCAACCACCACTTCGTCGGCCCGGAGATCGCCTGGATCGTCGCCGACTCCGGCGCCAAGGTGCTCATCGCCCACGAGCGCTTCGCCGACCCGGCCCGCCGGGCGGCCGAGGAGGCGGGGCTCCCGGCGAGCCACCGGTACGCCGTCGGCGCGGTCCAGGGCTTCCGGCCGTACTCCGAACTGCTCGACGGGCAGCCCGGGTCGGCGCCCGGGGACCGCGAGCTGGGCTGGGTCATGAACTACACCTCCGGCACCACCGGCCGTCCGCGCGGCATCCGCCGCCCGCTGCCCGGCAAGCGCCCCGAGGACGCCTACCTCGGCGGTTTCCTCGGCATCTTCGGCATCAGGCCCCACGACGACAACGTGCACCTCGTCTGCTCGCCCCTCTACCACACCGCCGTACTCCAGTTCGCCGGCGCCTCCCTGCACATCGGCCACCGGCTGGTGCTGATGGACAAGTGGACGCCCGAGGAGATGCTCCGCCTCATCGACGCCCACCGGTGCACCCACACCCATATGGTCCCGACCCAGTTCCACCGGCTGCTCGCGCTGCCCGAGGACGTACGGCGGCGGTACGACGTCTCGTCCATGCGGCACGCCATCCACGGGGCCGCTCCCTGCCCCGACCACGTGAAACGGGCGATGATCGAGTGGTGGGGCCACTGTGTGGAGGAGTACTACGCCGCCAGCGAGGGCGGCGGGGCCTTCGCCACCGCCGAGGACTGGCTGAAGAAACCCGGCACCGTCGGCAGAGCCTGGCCCATCAGCGAACTCGCGGTCTTCGACGACGACGGCAACCGGCTGGCCCCCGGTGAACTGGGCACCGTCTACATGAAGATGAACACCGGCGGCTTCGCGTACCACAAGGACGAGGCCAAGACGAGGAAGAACCGCATCGGCGACTTCTTCACCGTCGGCGACCTCGGCCACCTCGACGAGGACGGTTACCTCTTCCTCCGCGACCGCAAGATCGACATGATCATCTCCGGCGGGGTCAACATCTACCCGGCCGAGATCGAGTCCGCCCTGCTCGCCCATCCCGCCGTCGCCGACGCCGCCGTCTTCGGCATCCCGCACGACGACTGGGGCGAGGAGGTCAAGGCCGTCATCGAACCGGCCCCGGGCCACGAACCGGGCCCGGAACTAGCCGCCGCGATCCTGGACCACTGCGCCGCCCACCTCGCCGGGTACAAGCGCCCGAGGACCGTCGACTTCATCACCGAGATGCCCCGCGACCCCAACGGCAAGCTGTACAAACGGCGGTTGCGGGACCCGTACTGGGAGGGCCGTACGCGACCGCTGTGACCGGCCGCCCCAAGGTAACACCCTTGGTCATGGAGCCGTTGACGTGCCGATGTGCCGACGAGCCCGCGCCGGGGTCTCCGGGTGCTTGACCCGCCCCGGTGGCGGACCGAGGATCAGCAGTCATGAGGCAGGCACAGGGCAGCACGGTCGACGGGGTGCTGCGCCGCAGCGCCCGGCGCACGCCGGCACGGGTCGCGGTCGAGTACGGCGAGCGCGCATGGACGTACGAGGAACTCGACGACGCCGTCTCCCGTGCGGCGAGCGTCCTGCTCGGCCAGGGTCTCACCGCCGGCGACCGGGTCGGCTCCTACGGGCACAACTCGGACGCGTACCTGATCGGCTTCCTGGCCTGCGCCCGGGCCGGCCTCGTCCACGTACCGGTCAACCAGAACCTGACCGGCGACGACCTCGCCTACCTCGTCGGCCAGTCCGGCAGCTCCCTGGTCCTCGCCGACCCCGCCCTCGCGGGCCGGCTGCCCGACGGCGTCCCCACCCTGCCCCTGCGCGACGCCGAGGACTCCCTGCTGGCCCGGCTGGCGACGGCGCCCGTGTACGACGGCCCCGGCCCGCGGACCGAGGACCTGGTGCAGCTGCTGTACACCTCGGGGACCACCGCTTCGCCCAAGGGCGCCATGATGACGCACCGCTCACTGGTCCACGAGTACCTGAGCGCGATCACGGCCCTCGACCTCAGCGCCGGCGACCGCCCCGCGCACTCCCTGCCGCTGTACCACTCCGCGCAGCTGCACGTCTTCCTGCTGCCCTACCTGGCGGTCGGCGCCACCAACCTGATCCTCGACGGGCCCGACGGGGACCGGCTCCTCGACCTGATCGAGGCCGGGCGCGTGGACAGCCTGTTCGCCCCGCCCACGGTCTGGATCGCTCTGGCAGGCCGCCCGGACTTCACGACCCGGGATCTGTCCGGACTGCGCAAGGCCTACTACGGCGCGTCCGTCATGCCGGTCCCGGTTCTGGAACGCCTGCGTGCACGGCTGCCCCGGCTCGGCTTCTACAACTGCTTCGGCCAGAGCGAGATCGGCCCGCTGGCCACCGTCCTCGCCCCCGACGAGCACCAGGGCCGGATGGACTCCTGCGGCCGTCCCGTGCTGTTCGTCGACGCCCGGGTGGTCGACGAGGACGGCGAGGACGTCCCCGTCGGCACGCCCGGTGAAATCGTGTACCGCTCACCGCAGTTGTGCGAGGGCTACTGGGACAAGCCCGAAGAGACCGCCGCGGCCTTCCGTGACGGCTGGTTCCGCTCCGGGGACCTCGCGGTGCGGGACGCCGAGGGCTACCTCACGATCGTGGACCGGGTGAAGGACGTCATCAACTCCGGCGGTGTGCTGGTGGCTTCGCGCCAGGTCGAGGACGCCCTGTACACCCATGAGGCGGTCGCCGAGGCCGCCGTGATCGGCCTGCCCGACGAGCGGTGGATCGAGGCCGTCACGGCGGTCGTCGTCCCGCGCGCCGAGGTGACGGAGGAGCAGCTCGTGGCACATGTGAGGGAGAGGCTCGCGCCCTTCAAGGCGCCCAAACGGGTGCTGTTCGTGACCGAGCTGCCGCGCAACGCCAGCGGCAAGATCCTCAAGCGCGAGCTGCGCGACCGCTTCAGCGGCTAGCCGGGGCTCGCGGCGTCCCCCGGTCCGGTCTCGTGGTCGCACCTCCCGCACGCGACGGCTCGGTGGCTCGTCGCGGAGACCGTCGAGGACTCCCACATGGCCAGCTGCTGCATGAAGTGGTGGGGAGCCGCGCCGTGCCAGTGCTCCTCGCCCGGTGTGCAGGAGACCGTGTCGCCGGGGCCTCGAAGACCGTGCCGTCGGGGGTGCCGGGGGGCACCCGCTGACCAGCGGGACCGCGGACGGCGGACCGCGGACGGCGGCGGACCGGAATCGCGGCGCGCCATCGGAAGGTCACCCAGCTGCGCCCGCGGCGCGCCACCGGGAGGTCCCCCGGCGGCGCCCGGTGCCGGTCCGGCCAGGTCGCGACGGGCACTCGGCCGGCCGGGGGTCAGCCGGCGGTGCGCGGACGCAGGTCCACGATCCGGCGGATCTTGCCCACCGACCGCTCCAGCGACTCCGGCTCCACGATCTCCACGTCGACCGAGACCCCGATGCCGTCCTTGACCCCCGCGACGATGGCCCGGGCCGCCGCCTCCCGCACCTCCGGCAGCGCGTCCCGGCGGGCCTCGACCCGGACGGTCAGCGCGTCGAGGCGGCCCTGGCGGGTGAGGCGCAGCTGGAAGTGCGGCGCCACCCCCGGCGTGCGCAGCACGATCTCCTCGATCTGGGTCGGGAAGAGGTTGACCCCCCGCAGGATCACCATGTCGTCGCTGCGCCCGGTGATCTTCTCCATCCGGCGGAACGCCCGGGCCGTCCCGGGCAGCAGCCGGGTGAGGTCCCGCGTCCGGTACCGGACGACCGGCATGGCCTCCTTGGTCAGCGAGGTGAACACCAGCTCGCCCCGCTCGCCCTCCGGCAAAACCTCGCCCGTGATCGGATCCACGATCTCCGGGTAGAAGTGGTCCTCCCACACATGGAGGCCGTCCTTGGTCTCCGCGCACTCCTGGGCGACACCCGGACCGATCACCTCCGACAGTCCGTAGATGTCGACGGCGTCGATCGCGAACCGTTCCTCGATCTCCCGCCGCATCTCCTCGGTCCAGGGCTCGGCGCCGAAGACGCCCACCCGCAGCGAGGTGGTCCGCGGGTCCACGCCCTGGCGTTCGAACTCGTCCAGCAGCGTGAGCATGTAGGAGGGGGTCACCATGATGACGGTGGGTTCCAGATCCTGGATGAGCTGCACCTGGCGGGCCGTCATACCGCCGGACGCCGGGACGACCGTACAGCCCAGGCGCTCGGCACCATAGTGGGCGCCCAGACCACCGGTGAACAGCCCATAGCCGTACGCCACATGCACGATGTCGCCCGGCCGGCCGCCAGCCGCCCGGATCGACCGGGCCACCATGTCGGCCCACAGGGAAAGGTCGTTGTCCGTGTAGCCGACCACCGTGGGGCGGCCCGTGGTCCCGCTGGAGGCGTGCAGCCGGCGGATCCGCTCGCGGGGCACGGCGAACATGCCGTACGGGTAGTTCGCCCGGAGGTCGGCCTTGGTCGTGAAGGGGAAGCGGGCCAGGTCGCCGAGCGAACGGCAGTCCTCCGGGCGGACGCCGGCCTTGTCGAAGGACTCGCGGTAGAACGGCACGTGCTCGTACGCGTGCCGCAGCGAGGCGCGCAGCCGCTCCAGCTGCACCGCCCGCAGCTCCCGAGGTCCGAGCCGTTCACCCGCGTCGAGCAGGTCCCTCACATCCGCCATCGGGACGTCTCCCTTGCCACCCGTACATTCCGGACGACCGATCATTCGGTCGAGGTGTTCCGGGGCCAGTAATTCAGGCCACCGAGCCTCCGGGCAAGAGGTCTGCGGGATTTTCGCGCGGTGCGAGCGCACCGAAGGGCGTTGCGGTCGGGCCGCGCCGGCCAGCATGATCACCCCATGCCGACCTTCACCGCGGCCGACGGGACCCGGCTCGCCTACCACCTGCGCGGTGCCGGACGGACCCTCGCCGTCCTTCCCGGCGGCCCCATGCGCGCCTCGGCCTACCTCGGGGACCTCGGCGGGCTGACCGCGCACCGCCGGCTGGCCCTGCTCGATCTGCGCGGCACCGGTGACTCCGCGGTGCCCGCGGACCCGGCGACGTACCGCTGCGACCGGATGGTCGAGGACGTGGAGGTATGGCGGATCCACATGGGCCTGGAGCACATGGATCTGCTCGCGCACTCGGCGGGTGCCGCCCTGGCGATGCTCTACGCGGCCCGGTACCCCCGGCGGATACGACGGCTGGTGCTGCTCACCCCCAACCCGTCCGCCCTGGGCCTGCGGGCCACCCCCGAGGACCGGCTGGCCGCGGCCCGCCTGCGCGCGGGCGAGCCGTGGTTCGCGCAGGCGTTCCCCGCCTTCCGGGCCTGGCTGGCGGGCGAGACGGACTTCGACGACGTGTTCCTGCCGTTCTTCTACGGCCGCTGGGACGACACCGCCCGGGCGCACGCCGCCGCCGATGCGGAGCAGACCAACGAGACGGCGTGCGACCGCTACTTCCTGGACGCTGCCTTCACCCCCGTGGAGACCCGGACCGCCCTGGCCGCGCTGACCGCTCCCGTCCTCGTGTACGCCGGCGAGGCCGACGGCGGTCCGCGCCCGGCCCTCGCCCGCCGCACCGCCGAGGCCTTCCCGAACGCCGAGTGCGCTGTCCAGCCCGGTGCCGCCCACTACCCCTGGCTGGACGACCCGGAGCGGTTCCTCGGCAGCATGCTCGCCTTCCTCGACCGCTGACGCGCGTCCGCCCGGCAGCGGGCCGCGCGGATCCCCCCGCCGCTACGCCCGCTCGCCCGCCGCCACCTCCCGCGCCCACCGGTAGTCGGCCTTGCCGCTCGGGGAGCGCTGGATGGTGTCCGTGATCACCAGCTGCCGCGGGACCTTGTATCCGGCCAGCCGGGTACGGCAGTGGCTCTGGATGTCGGCCAGTGACGGGCGCGGCGCCCCCGCGCGCAGCTGCACCACGGCCGCCACATGGCTGCCCCACCGGGCGTCCGGCACGCCGGCGACCAGCGCGTCGTACACGTCCGGATGCGCCTTGAGGGCCTCTTCGACCTCCTCCGGGTACACCTTCTCGCCGCCGGTGTTGATGCACTGCGAGCCCCGGCCCAGGACGGTGACCACGCCGTCCGTGTCCACCGTCGCCATGTCGCCCAGCAGTACCCAGCGCTGCCCGTCCTTCTCGAAGAACGTCTCGGCGGTCTTCGCCGGGTCGTTGTAGTAGCCGAGCGGCACATGGCCGCACTGCGCGACCCGGCCGACCTCGCCGGCCGCGACCGGCTCGTACGTGACCGGATCCACCACCCGCGTGCGGGAGTTGACCCGGATGCGGAAGCCGCGCTCCGGCCCCGAGTCCTCGGTCGCTGTGCCGTTGAAGCCGGACTCCGAGGAGCCGAAGTTGTTCAGCAGCAGCGCGTTCGGCACCAGCTCGCGGAACTGCCGGCGCACCGTCTCCGACATGATCGCGCCCGACGAGGAGACGCTGAACAGGGCCGAGCAGTCGGTGCCCTTCAGCGGCCCGCGGAGCGCGTCGATCAGCGGCCGGAGCATCGCGTCACCGACCACCGACATACTGGTGACCCGCTCCCGCTCGACCGTCCGCAGCACTTCCTCCGCCACGAACTTGCGGTGCAGCACGATCCGTTGGCCGAAGTTGAAACCGATGAACGCGGTCAGCGTCGAGGTGCCGTGCATCAGCGGGGGAGTGGGGAAGAAGGTGATCCCGTAGCCGCTCGCGGCGACCCGTTCGGCCAGCTCCTGCGGCGTCTTCACCGGCTCCCCGGTCGGCGCCCCGCCGCCCAGCCCGGCGAAGAACAGATCCTCCTGCCGCCACATCACCCCCTTGGGCATGCCCGTCGTACCGCCGGTGTAGACGATGAACTGGTCGTCCCCCGAGCGCGGCGGGAAGTCCCGCTCGGGCGATCCGGACGCCTCGGCCGCGGCGAACGGCACCGCCGCCGGCACCCGCCGCGTCCCCTCGCCCACCCGCAGCAGATGCCGCAGCTTCGGCGCCCGGGGCAGCGCCCCCGCCACCCGGTCCTCGAACTCCGCGTCGAAGACCAGCGCGGCCAGCTCCGCGTCCCGGTAGAGGTACGCCAACTCCTCCTTGACGTAACGATAGTTGACGTTCACCGGGACGATCCTGGCCTTCAGGCAGGCCAGCACCGTCTGGAGGTACTCGACCCCGTTGTACAGGTGGAGCCCGAGGTGCTCACCGGCTCGTACACCGCTGTCGGCCAGATGGTGCGCGACGCGGTTGGCGGCGGCGTCCAGCTCCGCGTACGTCAGCCTGCGCTCCGCGCCCGTGCCGGGGTGGTCGAGGTACACGAGCGCCTCGCGGCCCGGAACCACGTCGACGACCGACTCGAACAGGTCGGCAAGGTTGTACTCCACCGCATCCTCCTGACCCGGGCAGCCCTGGCGACGACAGGCGCATCCGTCGGCCCGCCGGTCATCAGAGCAAAGCCCGCGGAAACTGGGAAGGGCCCGCGCCAAAGAAATCTGACTATCTGTCAGAAAGCCCTTGAAGTGCCCACCCGCCTCCTGCAACCTGTTCTCGTTCCGACCGAGGGGAGATGGCCATGGGTGGGACGGAACACCTCACCGTACGGCGAGAGGGCGCCACACTGGTGCTCACGCTCAACCGGCCCGACGCCAAGAACGCGCTCTCGCTGCCGATGCTCGTCGGACTGTACGACGGCTGGATCGAGGCCGACGCGGACGACGCCGTCCGCTCCATCGTGCTCACCGGGGCCGGCGGGGCGTTCTGCGCCGGCATGGACCTCAAGGCGCTGGCCGGCGACGGCATGCGGGGACAGCACCACCGTGACCGGCTGAAGGCCGATCCCGACCTGCACTGGAAGGCGATGCTGCGCCACCATCGCCCGCGCAAACCGGTGATCGCCGCCGTCGAGGGCCACTGCGTGGCAGGCGGCACCGAGATCCTCCAGGGCACCGACATCCGGGTCGCGGGCGAGTCCGCGACCTTCGGTCTGTTCGAGGTGAGGCGAGGACTGTTCCCCATCGGCGGCTCCACCGTCCGCCTCCAGCGCCAGATCCCCCGCACCCACGCACTGGAGATGCTGCTCACCGGACGCCCCTACACCGCCCGGGAAGCCGCCGGCATCGGCCTGATCGGGCACGTCGTCCCCGACGGCACCGCCCTCGCCAAGGCCCTGGAGATCGCCGAACAGGTCAACGCCTGCGGGCCGCTCGCCGTGGAGGCCGTCAAGGCGTCCGTGTACGAGACCGCCGAGCTGACCGAGACCGACGGACTCGCCGCCGAACTCAAGCGGGGCTGGCCGGTCTTCGACACCGCCGACGCCAAGGAGGGAGCCCGCGCCTTCGCGGAGAAGCGGCCCCCCGTCTACAAGCGCGCCTGACGCTCTGCCGCAGGTGCGGTCCGGACACCGCAGGCCGCGCGCGGCCGGTCGCTCCCCCCTGTTCCCGACGTCACCCGAACCCGGAGGAGCCCCGTCGCGGCGCCGCCGCACCCGTCACCGCCCCGCGCCCCGGTGGGACGCGACCCCACCGACCTCGCCCGAAGGAGGCACCTCCCCGATGCCCGAAGTCCTCAAAGCCCCCCTGGTCGTCGAGTTCCCCTTCACCCGCTCCCTCGGCCCTGTGCAGAGCGCCTTCCTCACCGGCCTGCGCGAACGCGTCGTCCTCGGGGTCCGGACCACCGACGGCCGCACCCTCGTCCCGCCCGTCGAGTACGACCCCGTCACCGCCGAGGAGATCGGTGAGCTGGTGGAGGTCGCCCCCACCGGCACGGTCACCACCTGGGCCTGGAACCACGCCCCGCGCCGCGGCCAGCCCCTGTCCACCCCCTTCGCCTGGGTGCTGGTCCGGCTCGACGGCGCCGACACCGCCCTGCTGCACGCCCTCGACGCCCCCGGCCCCGACGCCGTCCGCACCGGCATGCGGGTGCGCGTCCGCTGGGCAGCCGAGCGCACCGGCGCCATCACCGACATCGCCTGCTTCGAGCCGTACGACGGCGAGGCCCTCGAACCGGCCGGCCACAGCGGAAGGTTCGACCACCCGCTCACCGGCATCGTCGCGTCCGCCCGCCTCGACTACACCTACTCGCCCGGGCGCGCCCAGTCCGCCTACATCGACGCCCTCTCCACCAGGCGTACCGTCGGCGAGCGCTGCCCGACGTGCCGCAAGGTGTACGTCCCGCCCAGGGGTGCGTGCCCCACATGTGGCGTGGCCACAGCCGAACGGGTAGAAGTGGGGCCCCGAGGCACGGTCACCACCTACTGCATCGTCAACATCAAGGCGAAGAACCTCGACATCGAGGTGCCGTACGTCTACGCGCACATCGCCCTGGACGGCGCCGACCTCGCCCTGCACGCGCGCATCGGCGGCATCCCCTACGACCAGGTCCGCATGGGCCTGCGGGTGGAACCGGTGTGGACCGAGGGCGCCCGCTACCCCGACCACTACCGGCCCACCGGCGAACCCGACGCGGACTACGAGACGTACAAGGAGCTGCTGTGACCAGCCAGGAAGCGCCCGGCCCCCGGGACATCGCCGTCGTCGCCTTCGCCCAGAGCGACCACCGGCGCTCCACCGAGGAGTCCTCCGAGGTGGAGATGCTCATGCCGGTGCTGCACGAGGTGCTGGCACAGACGGGACTCCGGACCGCCGACATCGGCTTCACCTGCTCCGGCTCCAGCGACTACCTCGCCGGGCGTGCCTTCTCCTTCACGCTCGCCCTCGACGGCGTCGGCGCCTGGCCGCCCATCTCCGAGTCGCACGTCGAGATGGACGGCGCCTGGGCGCTGTACGAGGCATGGACCAAGCTGCTCACGGGAGACGCCGACACCGCGCTCGTCTACTCCTACGGCAAGTGCTCGCCGGGCTCCGTCCGGGACGTCCTCACCCGGCAGCTCGACCCGTACTACGTCGCCCCGCTGTGGCCCGACGCGGTCGCCCTCGCCGCCCTTCAGGCGCAGGCCCTCATCGACGCCGGGCACACCGACGAACCCGCGCTCGCCGCGGTCGGCGCCCGCAGCCGGGCCGACGCCGCCGCCAACCCCCACGCCCAGCTCAAGGGCCAGGTGCCCCAAGGGGAGCACGTCGTAAGGCCGCTGCGCACCGGGGACTGCCCGCCCGTCGGCGACGGCGCCGCCGCCGTGATCCTCGCGGCCGGGGCAAAGGCCCGGGAGCTGTGCGCGAGGCCCGCCTGGATCCGGGGCATCGACCACCGCATCGAGGCCCACGGCCTCGGCGTGCGCGACCTCACCGACTCGCCCTCCGCCCGGCTCGCCGCCCGCGAGGCGGGCGCCTTCGAACGGCCCGTCGACACCGCCGAACTGCACGCGCCCTTCAGCTCGCAGGAGGTGGTCCTGCGCAGGGCCCTCGGCCTCGACGACAGCGTGTGCGTCAACCCCTCGGGCGGCGCCCTCGCCGCCAACCCGGTCATGGCCGCCGGACTCATCCGCATCGGCGAGGCCGCCGCCCGCATCCACCGCGGCGCCTCCGACCGCGCCCTCGCCCACGCCACCTCCGGCCCCTGCCTGCAGCAGAACCTGGTCGCCGTACTCGAAGGGGATCCACGATGAGCAAGGAGCCCGTGGCCGTCACCGGGATCGGCCAGACCAAGCACGTGGCCGCCCGCCGGGACGTGTCGATCGCCGGACTCGTCCGGGAGGCCGCCCTGCGCGCCCTCCAGGACGCCGAGCTGACCTGGTCCGACATCGACGCCGTCGTCATCGGCAAGGCGCCCGACTTCTTCGAGGGCGTGATGATGCCCGAGCTGTACCTCGCCGACGCGCTCGGCGCCGTCGGCAAGCCCATGCTGCGGGTGCACACCGCCGGCTCCGTCGGCGGGTCCACCGCACTCGTCGCCGCGAACCTCGTCGCCGCCCGCGTCCACGGCACGGTCCTCACCCTCGCCTTCGAAAAGCAGTCCGAGTCCAACGCCATGTGGGGCCTGTCCCTGCCCATCCCCTTCCAGCAGCCCCTGCTCGCCGGAGCGGGCGGCTTCTTCGCCCCCCATGTACGCGCCTACATGCGGCGCAGCGGCGCCCCCGACACCATCGGTTCCCTCGTCGCCTACAAGGACCGGCGCAACGCCCTGAAGAACCCCTGGGCCCACCTCCACGAGCACGACATCACCCTGGAGAAGGTCCAGGCCTCGCCCATGCTGTGGGACCCCATCCGCTACTCCGAGACCTGCCCCTCCTCCGACGGCGCCTGCGCGATGGTCCTCACCGACCGCGCCGGAGCCGCCCGCGCGCCCCGGCCGCCCGCCTGGCTGCTCGGAGGCGCCATGCGCAGCGAGCCGACCCTCTTCGCGGGCAAGGACTTCGTCTCCCCGCAGGCCGGCAAGGACTGTGCCGCCGACGTCTACCGGCAGGCCGGCATCGCCGACCCGCGCCGGGACATCGACGCCGTCGAGATGTACGTGCCGTTCTCCTGGTACGAGCCCATGTGGCTGGAGAACCTGGGTTTCGCCGCGCAGGGCGAGGGCTGGAAGCTCACCGAATCCGGTGTCACGGAACTCGACGGGGACCTTCCCGTCAACATGTCGGGCGGGGTGCTCTCCACCAACCCCATCGGCGCCTCCGGCATGATCCGCTTCGCCGAGGCGGCCCTGCAGGTGCGCGGCCAGGCCGGGGAGCACCAGGTGGACGGGGCCCGCAGGGTGCTCGGTCACGCGTACGGCGGCGGTTCGCAGTTCTTCTCCATGTGGCTCGTGGGATCCGAGCCCCCCGATTCCTGAAGGGTCCCTCCCACATGGCCTGTCGGTGGTCGTGACCGGTCGCTAGGCTGACCGCGGACGACGAACCGGGAGGAGCACGGACGTGGCCGAGAGCACCATCCAGCAGCAGCCGTTCAAGGGCTGGGACAAGCCGGAGCTGGATCTCAGCAGGGCCGACTGGCAGTCCAGCAGCCGAGGTCTGGGGGATGTCCAGATCGCCTTTGTCGAGGGCTTCATCGCGATGCGCAACAGCGGCCGTCCGGAGAGCCCGTCCCTGATCTTCACCCCCGCTGAGTGGGGCGCCTTCGTCTCCGGAGCGAGGGAAGGCGAGTTCGACCTGACCTGAGCGAGGGGTGTCACGGCCGGATTTCCGGACACGCGATCAACAGCGCCCTGCCGGGGCCCAGACCTGAGCGAGGCTGGCCCGAGCAAGGGGAAGGTCGTGTTCCGGAGGTGAGGAAGGATGAGCGCTGCGCCGGTCGTCGCCGCGGTCGACGGATCCGCGGACAGCCTGCGTGCCCTGGACTGGGCCCTGGACGCCGCCCGCCGCCGTGCGGCACCACTGCGCGTGGTGCACGTACGGCAGTACGCGGCCTGGGGACAGGCCGACGTCCTGGTCGCCGCACCGCCCGAGGCGGAGGGCGACCCGGTGCTCGACGAGGTGCGCACCCGGATCGGGGACCGCGCCGGGGTCGGGGACCGCTCCGCGGAACCGGCCGTGGAGTACATCGCCGTGGAGGGCGTTCCGGGTGCCGTCCTGCCCGGACTGGGCAGCGACGCCCAGCTGTTGGTGCTCGGCTCCCGGGGCCGCGGCGGCTTCGCCAGCCTGCTGCTCGGCTCCAACGGCCTCGCGGCGGCCCGGGACGCCGAGTGCCCGGTGGTCGTCGTGCCCCGGCCGGGCCGGGAGGCCCACGGGCAGGGGCCGGCCGAGCCAGGCCCCCGGGTGGTCGTCGGTCTGCACGCCGACAGCCCCGACGAGAACGTCCTCGCCTTCGCCTTCGCCGAGGCCGCCCTGCGCGGCGCCCGGCTCCAGGTGATCGCCGCCTACCCGTGGCCGGTGCAGACCTGGTCCGCCCCCGGTCAGGCGGTGCCGCCGCCGGTCGGCCAGGAGGCCGTGGCGGACGAGACCCGCACCCTCGCCGAGGGCTTCCTCGCCCCCCACCGCACACGGCACCCCGAGGTCCGCGCCGACGCCGAGGCGCTGCCCGGGGACGCGGCCGGACACCTGGTCGCCGCCTCCAGGGAAGCCGAGCTGGTCGTCGTCGGCCGGCACCGGCGGCGGCTGCTCGCGCCGGCCCGCATGATGGGCTCGGTCACCCAGGCCGTGCTGCTGCACGCGGCGAGCCCCGTCGCGGTGGTGCCACCGGCCCCGCCGGAGGAATGAGACCGGCCGCGTCGGGCGTAGCAGAGCGCACCGCGCTCCGCAATCCGCCGGGTGCCGACTGACGCCCCGACGGCTGTGGTGCACGGCGCCATGGTGCCCGGACACACCCGAACCTATGGTTCCGCCACCCCCGGCACCGCCTCCGTCGGAGCGGCCGGGGCCCGTGTGTCCACCGAAGGAGCCGCCATGCCACAGCCCCTGTCCAGCACGGCAACCGCAGGGCCCCCACCCGCAGGTCTGCCGCGCCGCCCGATGCCCCGCCTCCTGACCCGCCTGCTCGCCGTCGTCGCCGTCGTCCTCGGCACCGTGCTCACCGGCCCCGCGCCCGCCGCCCGCGCCTCCGTCACCCTCACCGCGGTGAGCGACTTCGGCACCGACCCGGGCGCGCTCACCATGTACGTGTACCGGCCCGCCACCCTGCCGGCCCACCCACCGGTGGTGGTGGCCCTGCACGGCTGCACGCAGAGCGCCCAGGTCTACGCCGACAACTCGGGGCTGCCCCGGCTCGCCGAGCAGGACGGCTTCCTGCTGGTGTTCGCCGAGACCGGAACCGCCAACAACCCGAACAGGTGCTTCAACTGGTTCCAGGCCGGCGACAACCGGCGCGGCCAGGGCGAGGCCCTGTCCGTGCGGCAGATGGTGAGCCACGCCGTCACCGCCTACGGCGCCGATCCGCAGCGCGTCTACGTCACCGGCCTGTCCGCCGGCGGCGCGATGACCGCGGTCATGCTCGCCGCCTACCCCGACGTCTTCTCCGCGGGCGCCGTCGTCGCCGGCCTGCCCTACGACTGCACCCGGGACAACAGCCCCTACCTCTGCATGAACCCCGGTGTGGACCTGAGCCCGGCCGACTGGGCCCAGCGGGTGCGGGACGCCTACCCGTCGTACACCGGGCCGTATCCGCGGACGGCGGTCTGGTACGGCGACCAGGACACCACCGTCGTACCGCGCAACGCCTCCGAACTGCGCGACCAGTGGACGGCACTGCACGGTCTGTCCCAGACCCCCACGCGGACGAACACCATCGGTCCCGACGCCACCAGGCAGGACCAGTACCTGGCGGCCGACGGCACGGTCGCCGTCGAGGTCGACCGCGTCCCGGGCATCGGCCACGGCACCCCGGTCGACCCCGGCACCGGCGCCGAGCAGTGCGGGAGCACCGGTGCCCCGTACTTCCCCGCCTCGATCTGCTCCAGCCGCTGGATCGCCCGGTTCTTCGGCCTGGACACCACCGGCCCAGGCGGCTCCGACCCGGGCGGCGGCACGGCGGCCTGCTGGACGGGCAGCAACTACGCCCACGTACAGGCGGGACGGGCCACCACCAGCGGCGGCTACACCTACGCCAAGGGCTCGGGCCAGAACATGGGCCTGTACAACACGTTCGTCACCCACACCCTCAAGGAGTCGCCCACGGGCCACTTCGTCCTCGCCGACACCGGCTGCCCCTGACCCTCCCAGGAGCGGCCAAAGATCATTCGAGGCCGCCATGGTGGGCGACACCCGCGAACCGGGAGTCATCATGGCGGCCCCGCACATATTCGCAACCACCACCCCACCCCTAACCTCCAGCGCGACCCGCTACCCGCCGGAGGAACCGGATGCTTCCCCACCGCCCGCCCCGCCCCACGTCACCGCCCGGCCGCACTGCCCGGCGCACCTTTCTCGGCGCACTGTCGCTCACCGCCGTCTGTTCCCTCCTGGTCACCCCGGCCACGGCGGCACCCGCCGGACCCGGGGCACCGGACGCCCACTGCGCCGGCCGCGCCCGGCTGCACGTGCCGGGCGCCGCCCGCCAGCAGGCCGACTGCCTGGACGAGCTGACCACCGCCGGGACCGTGGCCTCCGGCCACACCGACCCGGCCGACTACGCGGGGCTCACCCCCGAGGACCTGCCCACCCCCGGCCATGTGCCCGGAATCCAGATCGACGGCTACTTCCCCGACACCTCCACCACCAACACCGACCACGGCTGGCATCACGACTCCCAGTTCGTCATCCGCCTGCCCGACCACTGGAACGGCGGCCTGGTGGTCACCGGCACCCCCGGCAACCGCGAGCAGTACGCCAACGACCGCGCCATCGCCGACTGGGTGCTCGCCCGCGGCTACGCCTACGCCGCCACCGACAAGGGCAACACCGGTACCGCCTTCTTCCGCGACGGCCGCCGGCCCGGCGACGCCATCGCCGAATGGAACACCCGTCTCACCCAGCTCACCCGCGCCACCCGCACCGTGGTCACCCAGCGCTACCACCGTCCTCCGGCCCGCACCCTCGCCACCGGTCTGTCCAACGGCGGCTACCTGGTCCGCTGGCAGCTGGAGCACCACCCGGAGCTCTACGACGGCGGGGTCGACTGGGAGGGCACCCTCTGGCGCTCCGACGGCCCCAACCCGCTCACCTTCCTGCCGACCGCGCTGCGCCACTACCCCGTCTACGCCGCCGGCGGCCCCGGAGCCGCCGAGGCCGCGGCGGCGCTGCACCGGGCCGGCTTCCCGGCCGGCTCCGAGTTCCTGTGGCCGTACCACCACCAGGTCTACTGGGACCTCACCCAGCGCGTCTACCGCGAGGAACTCGACCCGGGCTACGACGGGAACACCGAGGCGGGCACCCCCTTCTGCGCCTCCGGCACGCCCGCCTGCGACGGCGACTACGCCTACCCGGCCCGGCCCGCCGCCGTCCACCGGGCGGTCGGCCGCATCGCCCTCACCGGACGCATCGGCAAACCCCTGATCACCCGTCAGGGCACCCTCGACGTGCTGCTGCCCATCAGTGAGGACTCCGACGTCTACGCCCGCATGGTCCACCGGGCGGGCCGCGGCGCCCTGCTGCGCTACTACCGCATCGAGGACGGCACCCACACCGACTCCCTGGTGGACGTCTTCCCCGACCGGCTCCGCCCGATGGTGCCCTGCCACCGCTCCGCGTTCAGGGCCCTGGAACGCTGGATCGCCGGTCAGGGCCGCCCGCCCGCGGACCACACCGTCGCCCGCCCGGCCGGCGCGGACCCGGCGACCCTGCGCACCAGCTGCCCCCTGAGGTGAACGCTCTCCCGGGCGCCCGTGGACCACCCCGCGCAGCACGGGCACGTACCATGGCCGCATGTCGTTCCTCCGCCGCCGCAGCGCGACCCCTGCCGGACCCGACTTCGACGTCCTGGCCATGGACCCGGGCGACTGGCCGGGCAACCTCGGCGCGGGCCTGCTGCCCGCCCCCGACGGCACCTGCCAGGGCGTCTTCCTGCGCTACGACCTGTTCGGCGGACGCGGCCCCGCCATGATCATCGGCAATCTCCCGGAGGGCTCCCCGGCCCGTGAGGTCGCCGACGGGGAGATCCCCTTCGAGGTGGGCCAGTTGCTGCTGGCGCTGGAGAACGACGAGGAGATCACCGTCGTCGGCACCGAGGACACGCCGGTGCTCCAGGGCGACAACCTCCTCATCGTGCGGCGGCTGAAGCTCTCCGAGAGCCGGATCTCCTGTGTCCAGTTCGACCGCAGCGACGGTGTCCTCGTCACCATCGCCGCCTGGGACCGCCCCATCACCGACGACCTGTACGCCCTGCTGAAGCCGCTCCCGGCGGAGCTTTTCCAGCAGGGCTGACAGACACCGCCGGTGCCGGCGGGACGACCGTCCGGGGGCCGGTGTCAGCGGGCCGAGCGTTCGAGCGTCACGTCCGCGGCCCGGACGAACGCGACCCGGTGGCCGTACTGGATCTCGTAGTACAGGTCCTTGCCCACCACGACCCGGTGTGAGTCGGTGGTGAAGGTGACCGCGTAGTAGTACTCGCCCGGCATCACGTCACCGACCACGTACTTCTGCCCGGCCGGGATCGTGTAGGGCAGCGGCACCACCGACTGGGCGGGGACCTCCGCCGGGTAGGCCTCCTTCTCCGGGTAGGCGCGGCCGTACACCGGGACGCTCGCCAGGCCGTCCCGCGGGGTCACCACCAGGCCCTTCGCCGGCACCGCCGTGGGCTCCTCGCGGGGGTCCAGGAACCAGGCCTTCTGCCCCAGGTACCAGATCGCGGTCCAGTCGCCCCAGCGGTCGGCCACCGCGTACTGCTGGCCGGTGGAGACCCGCGAGGACAGATCGTTCACCCCGTCGGTCGGGTCCGTCCGCAGACCGATGTCCTTGATCAGCGGCGCGCTGACGTCGTGGTCCGAGTACAGCCGCACCTCGCTGGAGCCGTGCGCCGTGCAGGGCTCGCCCTTGGCCGTGCAGCCGGTGTACACGGGCTGGTTCGAGGAATAGTCGGGCAGGATCGTCACCAGTCCGGCGTGTTTGCCGCCGGTGCGCCGGAACGGGTGGCCCAAGAGCTGGAAGTAGTGCCGCCAGTCCCAGTAGGGGCCGGGGTCCGTGTGCATGCCCGGGATGGTGGAGGCGGTCGGCCCGGGTACGTTGTCGTGGCCCAGGATGTGCCGCCGGTCCAGCGGGATGTCGTACTTCCCGGCCAGGTACCGCACGAGCCGCGCCGAGGAGCGGTACATCGCCTCCGTGTACCAGGCGTCCGGCTGGGCGAGGAAACCCTCGTGCTCGATGCCGATGGACCGCGCGTTGACGTCCCAGTTGCCGGCGTGCCACGCCACGTCCTTCGTCTGGACGTGCTGGGCGATCAGACCGTCGGTCGAGCGGACGGTGTAGTGCCAGGACACGTAGGTGGGGTCCTGGACCAGATGCAGGACCCCGTCCCAGGTGCCCTCCGTGTCATGGATGACGATGTACTTGATGCGCTGGGACGCCGGGCGGTCGCCGAGGTCGTGGTTGCCGTAGTCGTTGTCCCCGAACTCCGCGTAGGGCGCCGGCACCGACTCGCAGGACACCGACCTCGGGCACTCGGTGCCGTCCGTGGGCAGCGTGCGCAGACCGGCCCGCTCCAGCTGGGCGGTGTGGGCGGTCAGCCGCGGCTGAGCGGCCAGGGTCACCAGCTGGCCGTCGTCCGTGGTGCGTTCCTCGCCCGAGCGCAGCACGTCGAACACGTCGTCGGCGTACGCGGCGGCGGTCGCCGTGTCGTCGGCACCGGAGAACCGGGCCACCGCGCCGTACCAGTCGGCCGGATCGGCAGTCGGCGGCTCGCCCAGCTCCTTCTGCGCGGCGGCGAGCAGAGCGGCGCCGCCGGCCACGTTCGCCGCCGGGTCCGTGCGCAGCTCCTCGGCCGGGACGCCCGTCAGCTCCGCCGCCTTCGGCAGCGTCCTGAGGCGGGCCGGGACCGCGGACTCGGCCGGCGCTCCGACGGTCGGGTGCAGCGCGGCGCGGGCGGTGTCGCCCCGGGCGTCCTCCGTACCCTCGGCGAAGTGCTCCGTGGTGGCGAGGGCCGTGCGGGCGTCGGTGAGGTGCATCGGCCCGTAGCCGCCGGTCACGCTCGGCGCGCCGCCGTGCCGGTCCCAGCGGGACTGCAGGTAGGAGACGGCCAGCAGGACGCTCTGCGGCACGTGGTAGTCGGCCGCCGCGGTGGCGAACGCGTGCTGCAGTCGGCTCTCGGAGGGCGCTGTGGCGGTGTGGGCGGGGGCCGCGCCGAGCAACGGCAGCAGCAGGGCCGCGGAGGCGAGCGGGACGGCGGCGCTGCGCCGCAGGCGTCTGGGGCCGGAGGTGGACGTGGGGTCGGTGGCGGATCCTCGCAATGCGGCCTCCTGTGACGGGTGGAGCGTGGCGGGGCGCGCGGCGCCGAGCTGGCTCAGTGGTACCGGCTTGCCGACGATCCGTCAATAATGCGGTCGGGGCAGGGATTTACCACGTCACGGAGGGTTTCCGGCGAGTTTCGGGGCGGTGGAGCGCGGGCCTGCGAGGCGTCACTGGCGTACACCAGTGGCCCTGCCCGGGCGCCCGCCGGAACGGGCCCGGACACGAGGGTCCGCGGTGCGCCGCCGCTCAGGGCGCACCGCGGAGCCGTCGTCCCCGTCAGCGAGTGCCGACCGCCGCGCGGACGGCCCTGCGGGCCATCTGACAGTCGTCGTGCAGCCGCCTGAGCAGCAGGCGCTGTTCCTCGCCGGACGGCGCAGCACCGGGGTGGGGCGCACCCGGTGCCGCCGGGGCCGTGTCGTGCATCGAACGCTGCACGGCCGTCTCGTACGTGCGGATCTCCCGGGTCAGCAGGAGCATCAGGTTCACCAGGAAGGCGTCCCGGGAGGCCGGGCCCGCCGACTGGGCGATCTGGCTGATCTGCCGCCGGGCCACCGGCGCGTCCCCGAGGACCAGCCACATCGTCGCCAGGTCGTACCCCGGCAGGTACCAGCCCGCGTGCTCCCAGTCCACCAGCACTGGACCGGCCGGTGAGAGCAGGATGTTCGAGAGCAGGGCGTCGCCGTGGCAGAACTGGAGCATGGCGTGCCGGCCGACCTCGTGGGCGATGCCGTGCAGCAGCTTCTGCAGGTCGCCGAGGTCCCGGTCGGTGAGCAGGCCCAGCTCGTGGTACCGGGAGATCCGGGCCGCGTAGTCCAGCGGCATGTCGAACGTACCCGGCGGGGGCCGCCAGGCGTTCACCCGGCAGATCGCGCCGAGCGCGGCCCGGATGTCCGCGCGCGGCGGTGCCTCCACCGGATGCCGCTGGAACGACGCCGTCCGGCCCGGCATCCGTTCGATCACCAGGGTGCAGTTGTCCGGGTCCGCCGCGATCAGCCTCGGCACCCGGACCGGCGGCCGGTGCCGGACGAACGAGCGGTATGCGGCTATTTCCTGACGGCTCCGCTCCGCCCAGGCCGGCGAGTGGTCCAGGAGGCACTTGGCGACGGCCGTGCTGCGCCCCGTCGTCCCCACCAGGAGGACGGACCGTCCGCTGCGCCGCAGCACCTGCACCGGAGCGAACTCCGGGCAGATCCGGTGCACCGAGGCCAGCGCGGTGCGTAGCTGCGCGCCCTGGGGGCCGGACAGGTCGAGCCTCCCGCTGAGCGGTTGGGGCCCTGTCTGGCCCGGGATCCGCCGGGGCCGGCCCGCGCCCAGCACGGGGCTGCCCGGCCGCGCCGCCGGGTCGAGGTACGGCCCGCCGCCCGCGGGGCGGGAGCGCAGCGGCCGGGGCGGAGCGGACACGGAGGACGATGCTGCGTACATGGGAGATACAGATCCCTTCGTGTGCCTGCTGTGCCTGCCTGTACGTCCGCGTTCCGAACCCGTGCTCGCGGGCCGGTGACCCGTGAGCGTGGTTTCGGGAGCGTGCGCCCACCCGTCCCGGCCGCCCGGGCACACCCTGGGGAATGTGCCCGTCATATGCCGCTATGGGGCCGCCATATGGAGCTGGCGACCGGGTCGGGGTGGCTCGTTCCTACCTGACACCCGATCGCCGGTGGCACACCATCTGGCGGACCCTGGCGAACCGTGGCGAATAGTCGCCCGGCAACCTGCACCGGGCTACTGTCAACTCAGCCGAGAACCTGGGGGCTTGACGTGAGCGGACAACCCAACACCCGCCTTGCGGACCTGTTCGGCCTGGCCGGCTGGTCGAAGGGCGAACTCGCGAGACTGGTCAACCGGCAGGCGGCGGCCATGGGCCACCCCCAGCTGTCGACCGACACCTCCCGGGTGCGGCGGTGGATCGACACGGGAGAGATCCCGCGCGATCCCGTGCCGCGGGTGCTGGCGGCTCTGTTCACCGAGCGTCTCGGCCGTGTCGTGACCATCGAGGACCTTGGTCTGGTGCGGCACGGGCGTGCGGGGAAGCGGCAGAGCGACGGGATCGAGGAACATCCCGACGGTGTGCCGTGGCCGCCCGAGCGGACCGCCGCGGTCCTCACCGAATTCACGGGAATGGACCTCATGCTCAACCGACGCGGCTTGGTGGGCGCGGGTGCCGCGCTCGCCGCGGGATCCACACTCAGCAGCGCCATGTACGACTGGCTGCACACCGACCCGGCCCTGAAGGCCGACGCCCCTCTCCTCGACGACCCGTTGCACGCCGACCCCGCCGGGTTCGACCGGTACGAGGCGGCACCCATCGGGTCACAGGAGATCGAGGAACTGGAGCGCTCGGTCGAGGTGTTCCGCGCCTGGGACGCGGCCCGTGGCGGCGGGCTGCAGCGCAAGGCGGTCGTGGGCCAGCTCAACGAAGTGGGCGGCATGCTCGCCTACAACCACCCACCCCACCTCCAGCGGCGCCTGTGGGGCGTCGCCGCCAACCTCGCCGTCCTCGCGGGCTGGATGTCGCACGACGTCGGCCTGGAGCCCACGGCGCAGAAGTACTTCGTCATCGCCGCCCATGCCGCCCGGGAGGGCGGGGACCGGCCGCGCGCCGGTGAGGCCCTGTCCCGGGCGGCCCGCCAGATGGTGCACCTCGGCCGGCCGGGCGACGCCCTGGACCTGATGAAGCTCGCCCAGTCCGGCGCCGGCGACCGGCTCCAGCCGCGCACCAAGGCGATGTTCCACACCATCGAGGCCTGGGCACAGGCGTCGATGGGCAAGGGCCAGGCGATGCGCCGCACGCTCGGCCAGGCGGAGGACCTGTTCGTCGCCGACCGGCAGGACGTGGAGCAGCCGGACTGGATGCAGACCTTCAAGGACGAGGATCTGTACGGCATGCAGGCGCTCGCCTATCGCACGCTGGCCGAGTTCGACCCCGGTGCGGCCGCGCACGCCCAGCACTACGCGGAGAAGGCTCTCGCCCTGCGCGTCGACGGACGGGAGCGGTCGAAGATCTTCGACCATCTCTCCATGGCCTCGGCCTGCTTCATCGCCGACGACCCCGAACAGGCCGACCGCTACGCACGGCTGGCGCTGATGTCGATGGGCTCGAACTCCTCCCGCCGCACCTGGGACCGGCTGCGGCAGATGTACCGGCTGACCGCCGAGTACGCCGGCTACCCGAAGATCCACCAGCTGCGGGAGGAGATCAAGCTGGTCCTGCCCAAGCCGAGGGCCAAGGGAGAGGGCAGCAACGCACAGGCATAGCAAGGGGAGGGCAGCACTCGCGGGCGCAGGTGCCTGTGCGTCGTCCGGCCGACAGGCCGGTTCAGGCGGTGACCTTGGCGACGAGCACGCACGTGTCGTCCTCGCGCCCGGCTCCGCCGAACTCCTCGACGACCGTCCGCACACAGTCCTGCGCGGTGTGCGCCGCGCAGAGCCGGGGGGCGAGGCCGAGCAGCCGGTCCACGGCCGCCGTCCTGCCGTGGCCCGACACCAGCCCGTCGGTGTGCAGCAGGAGCAGGTCGCCCGGGTGCAGGGCGACGACCGACTGTCCGTAGACGGCGCCCGAGGAAGCGCCGAGGAGCACGCCGTCCGGTGTGTTCAGCACGCACCCCGTCCCGTCGCGGAACAGCAGCGGGGCGGGGTGTCCCGCCTGCGCCCAGAGCAGGGTGCGGGTCTCGGGCCGGTAACGGCAGCAGACGGCGCTGCCGAGGGCGGGCTGCACGGCCGTGTCGAGTAACTGGTTGAGCAGGGTGAGCAGCCGGCCGGGCTCCGTGCCGGCCATCGCCATGCCACGGACGGCGCCGAGCAGCGTCGCCATGCCGGAGGCGACGGTCACGCCCTGTCCGGTGAGGTCGCCCACGCTGAGCAGGGTGTGGCCGTCGGACAGCTCCAGCGCGTCGTACCAGTCCCCGCTGATCAGGGGGGCGGTCGCGGCCGCGAGCCGATGCGCGGCCAGGTCCAGGGGTGCCGGCCCCTGATGCGGGAGCCGCAGGGAGCCGCGCCACGGCGGTAGCACGGCTTCCTGCAGCTCTGCCGCGATCCGGTGCTCGGTCTGCTCCTCCCGGCGGTGGCGGTGCAGCGAGTCACGGGTCTCGTGCACCGTCCGCCGGCAGCGGCGCAGTTCGCTGACGTCGCGCAGCACGGCCCACATGGAGGCCGTGCCGCCGTCGGCGCCGAGCACGGGTTCGCCCATCATGTGCACGGTCCGCGTGGAGCCGTCGGGCCGCACGACGCGGAACTCGCCGTCGATCGGCCTGGCGTCGACCAGGCAGTCCGTCACCATCGCGGTGAGCCCGGGCCGGTCCTCCTCCAGGACCAGACCGGGCAGTTCGTCCAGGGTGAGGGCGGGGCCGGCCGGGTCGACGCCGAGGATCTGGTACAGCTCCGCGGACCAGATGGCCTCGTCCGTCAGCAGGTGCCACTCGGCGCTGCCGACGCGGCTGAGCAGCGAACCGCCCTGGGCGGCGGCCGGTTCGGGCCGGCCGGCGGGCGGTGCGGCGGACCGGTCCGCCGGAGCGGGAGGTGGGCCGTCCCGCAGCTGGGCCAAGTGGGCGTCGATGTCGCCCAGTTGGTGCAGGGCCAGGTCGTACAGGGCTCGCTGCCAGCGCTCCTGGGGATCCGAACCGGCGCTCCGGGTGTCCCGCCGTACGGCGTCCACGTCACCCTTGAGCCGCCGCGCCTGCGTGATCAGCGCTTCGACCGAGCCGCGCCCGGGCGGCTGGGCGGCTGGGCGGTCCGCGGAGACTGGGGACGGCATGACGCGCTCCGAATGGGGGGAGAGTACGGCGGGGGACGGCGGGGGGACCATGACGACTTTCGCACAGCCCGCGATGCGCTGTAAGGGATTTGGCAACACACGATACGGTGGTGCTTCTGACATATGCCAGAGTCCACTCAGAGGAATCCGCGGGTACGAATGACGTACCCGCCGCAGCCGTCAAGTCGTAGATTTCTTACGCGGGTTGAGTCAGGCAGGCCCTCTCGCTCCGGTGCTCAGGCGCATGTTCGACGCATGTCTGTTCAAGGATCCGGGGAGCGGCCGGTACCCGCCCAACTCTGACCGGAATTCGCGGCATGCGACAGACCCTCGCAGACTCCTTATGGGCATGGACACCACCATCGAACAGCCCACCCAGGCCAGGCTCGTCACGGGGGAGGACCGGGAGGTCCCGGTGCGGGCCGTCCTGCGCTACACCGCGAACGACCCGCTCGCCGTCTTCCTGGACTTCCCGGCCGAGGCCGCCCTGCACGGTGAGGAGATCACCTGGACCTTCGCGCGCTCCCTGCTCGACCAGGGGCTGCGGGCCCCGGCCGGCCACGGGGACGTGCAGATATGGCCGTACGGGCGCACCCGGGTGGTGCTGGAGTTGCACTCCCCGCACGGCATGGCCCTGATGCTGTTCCAGGCCACGGCGCTGCGGCGCTTCCTGGTGCGCACCTACGGGATGGTGGCGTGCGGCCGGGAGGACGTGTCGGCGGTGGTGGAGCGGGGACTGAGCGCCCTGTTCGGCGGCGTGTGAGCCGCGGCCGGGACACCGGAGGGGCGCTACCGACGCGTCTTCGGCTTCTGTTCATCCTTGCCTCACCGCACGGGTATGGACCCTGACGATCACCGCATGCACCCTGGCCCGCGGTGTGCCGCTGGGGCACACCGGGAGCGAGGGCGGGGCGAATGACACCGATCACCCGGAGAGACTTCGTGGGGCTCGGCGCCTCCATGGCGGCGGGTGCGGCGCTGAACCTCGGCGCGCGCACCGCCTCCGCCGTGGCGGCCACGGCCACCGGCACGATCAGGGACGTCCGGCACGTGGTGATCCTCATGCAGGAGAACCGCAGCTTCGACCACTACTTCGGCCGGCTCAGGGGCGTCCGCGGCTTCGACGACCGCAGCGGCATCACCCTGAGCGGCGGCCACCCGGTCTTCAACCAGCCGAGCGGCACCGGACGCCAGTACCCGTGGAAGCTCAGCGCGACCCCGGCCGCGGGCGGCAAGGACGGCGAGACCCTCGCCCAGTGCAGCGGCGACCTGCCCCACTCCTGGTCCTCGCAGCACTCCGCCTGGAACAAGGGCCGCCTGGACAACTGGGTCGCGGGCGTCGGCAACGTCCGCTCGCTCGGCTATCTGGACCGCTCCGACATCCCGTTCCACTACGCCCTCGCGGACAACTACACCATCTGCGACGCCTACTTCTGCTCCACGCTCAGCGCCACCGGCCCCAACCGCACCTACCTGTGGAGCGGCAAGGTCGACGCCGCCAGCTACGACGGCGGCGACGAGTCCGGCCTGACCTGGCAGACCTACGCCGAGGCGCTGCAGGCGGCCGGGGTGACCTGGAAGGTCTACCAGAACGCGGCGGACAACTACGGCGACAACGGCTGCGCCTACTTCAAGAACTTCACGAGCGCCAAGCCGGGTGACCCGCTGTACGACCGGGGCATGTCCTCGGTGGCGAGGGCGACCGGCTCGACCCCCGACGACATCGCCGCCGCCATCAAGGCCGACGTCCTCGCGGGCACCCTCCCGCAGGTCTCCTGGGTCGTCCCCGACCAGGCCTTCTCCGAGCACCCCTACGCCCCGCCCGGTGACGGCGCCCACTTCGTCGACCTCGTCTACCAGGCCCTCGCCGCCGACCAGGACGTCTTCGACTCCACGGTGCTGTTCCTCAACTACGACGAGAACGACGGCTTCTTCGACCACGTGCCCCCGCCGGCCCCGCCCGCCGGAACCGCCGGGGAGTTCCTCAACGGCGTGCCGTACGGCTTCGGCTTCCGCGTGCCGATGATCGTCGTCTCGCCCTGGACGCGGGGCGGCTGGGTCTCCTCCGAGGTCTTCGAGCACACCTCGGTCCTGCGCTTCCTGGAGACCTGGACGGCGGCCCTCGGCACGCCCGCCAAGTGCCCCCACATCAGCGACTGGCGGCGCGGGGTGAGCGGCGACCTGACCGGCGTCTTCGACTTCGCCCACCCGGTCTACGGCCCGGTCTCCCTGCCCCGGACCGGCGTCATCGGCATCGGCACCTGCGGCCCGCTGCCCAACCCGGTGCCGACGGACAACGCCCTGCCCGCCCAGGAAGCCGGCACCCGCCCGGCCCGCGCGCTGCCGTACCAGCCGAACGGCTACCTGGACCGGCTGGAGTTCGGTACCGCCGGCAAGATCCTCGCCTGGTTCACCATGGCCAACCAGGGCGCCCCGGCATCCCGGGCGGCGCACTTCTCCATCCACCCCAATGCCTACCGGGACACCACGCCCTGGCAGTACACGGTCGACGCGGGCGGTACCGCCGCCGACTCCTTCAACATCGGCCTCGGCTACGGCGGCGGCAAGTACGACCTGACCATGGTCGGCCCCAACCGCTTCCTGCGCCGCTTCCGCGGGGACGCCTCGAAGGCCGGCAAGACCGCCGAGGTGAGCAGCCGTTACGCCGTGGAGCCCGGCACCGGCAAGCTCGCCGTCTACTTCAAGATGACCAACGCGGGCACCTCACCGGTGAAGTTCACGATCACTTCCGAGCACTACCGCACCGACGGTCCCTGGGCCTACACCGTCGCCGCGGGCGGGTCGACGGAGGACTACTTCAACGCCGTCGCCTACCAGAACGGCTGGTACGACTTCACGGTGACCGTCGACTCCGACGCGACCTGGTCGCGCCGGTTCACCGGACACCTGGAGACGGGCGCCGACAGCGTCAGCGGCTGAACCGGGCGTACAGGTCCGGGCGCGGGGCGAGATCCACGGCCACCCGGCCCCCGGTCTCCAGCGCCCGGACCCCCGCCTCGGCGACGACGGACGCCGCGTAGCCGTCCCAGACGCTCGGGCCGGTGACCTCGCCCCGCCGGGTGGCGTCGACCCAGGTCCGCACCTCGCGGTCGTAGGCATCGGCGAAGCGGACGAGGTAGTCCTGTGCCACCTCCTCGCGCGCGCCGCCCGCTGTGGTGACCACCATGGTGTGCTCGTCGCCGATCCGCGCGCTGCCCTTCTCGCACACGGCCTCGCACCGCACCTGGTAGCCGAAGCCGCAGTTCACGAAGACCTCGACGTCGACCAGCGCGCCGCCGTCGGTCTCGAACAGGACGAACTGCGGATCGAGCAGCCCCTCGGGGGCGCCCGCGGACGGTGCGGGGCGCAGCACGGTGACCGCCGTCAGTTCCTGCCCGAGCAGCCAGCGGGCCGCGTCGATCTCGTGCGAGACCGAGCTGTTGACCAGCATGGCGCTGGTGAAGTGGCCGAGGGAGGAGACGTTGCGGTGGGTGCAGTGCAGCATCAGGGGCCGGCCCAGGCCGCCCCCGTCCAGCAGGGCCTTCAGCCGCCGGTACTCGGCGTCGTAGCGGCGCATGAAACCGATCTGCGCCAGCCGGCGGCCGAGCCGCGCCTCCGCCTCCATGACCCGCAGGGCTCCGGTGGAGTCCGGCACCATGGGCTTCTCGCACAGCACGGGCAGGCCCCGGTGGAACGCCGCGAGCAGCGCCTCCTCGTGCGCGGGGCCGGGGGAGGCGACCAGGACCGCCGAGACGCCGGGCGCGTCGAGCGCCGCCACCGGGTCGCCGTGCACGGTCACGCCGTCCAGGCCGGCCGCCGCCTCCTTCGCGCGCTCGACCTCCGGATCGGCCACGGCGGCGACCCTGGCGCCGCTCACCACCCGGTCAAGGCGTCGTATGTGGTCGGCTCCCATGTGTCCGGCACCCAGTACCGCCACACCCAGCAGGTCACCCATGCGCGCGCTCCCTTACGCCGTACGCCGAAGCGTACGCCGACGGGGGAGCGGTCCCGCCGGGTCGGTGCTACCGGGTCAGTAGCGCAGCACGCCCGCGATGCCGTCCGCGTCGCCCAGGGCGCCGTCGGGCACGAAACGCACGTCGGCGCCGGTCTCCAGACACTGCTCGACGATCTCGTCCACGATGTCGTCGCGGGCGTCCAGATCGCCGGGTTCGGCCGGCACGAGGTGCTCGCCGAGGTCGCGGACGGTGGCCCGGAAGTTCTCCTCCACGGCCAGCAGCCGGACCCGGCCCTCGCGCGCGCTCTGCCACAGCTCGTCCAGGCCGGCCGCGAACGTCCGGTGGCCGCGCGCCGAGGTCAGCTCCCGCACCACGGCCGTGGTTCCTTTGCGGGACTCCGCCTCCAGCACCGGCCGCAGCGCCTGCCAGACGGCGTCGGGGCCGGCGTGCGCGAGGCCGCCGTGCGGGACGTGGACGGCGGCCCGGGCGACGGTGCCGGCCTCGTCCAGCAAAGACAGCGCGGCGCGCTCACCGGTGACGTACAGCGGCCGGGGCTCGTCGCGCAGGACCCCGTTCATGACGGCGTCCGCCTCGCGCAGGAACCGGCGGGTGTCCTCGTCACGGAAGGCGCTCGGCAGGTCACCGATCCGCATCTGGCGCTCCGCGTCGAAGTTCTCCTGTCTGCGCTCCAGCGGGAAGCCGCCCGAGCGGTCCTGCGCCACGCGGTCCTCGCCGCCGCTCCACAGGGTGACGCGGTCCGCGGAGACCGACAGCACCCAGAAGCGGCGCTCGGCGGCCTGGGCCGCGACCAGATTGCGGGTGAGGAAGGTGTCCGACAGCACCACCCGCTCGGGGACGGTCCGGGCCAGCGACCACACCTGGTGCTCGCCCGGCGCGGCGAAGATCACCAGGCCGTCCTCGGCGTGCGTCAGGTCCACCTCGGCCAGGGCCCGGTCGAGCTGGGCCACGACGTCGGCACGCCGCCCGCGGGTGACGGCGGGGTCGGAGTCGAGGCGTCTGCGTGCCTCGGTCACCACATTGCGCAGCCGGACCGGGTCCTGGCCGCTTCCACGTTCCCGACGGTGCGTCGGGGTCAGCACGGAGACCGCCGGGTAAGGGCGCGGGCGCCGCAGTTCGGCAAGGGCCACGGGACTGAGTGCGTGCTCCATGACAGCACGATAGGGCGGAATCACCTTTACGGCATTCGGGGTAATCCGGACCCAGGTGACGGCGCGGTCCGTTCGCCGCCGGGGGTCCGGCGGGCACCGGCGACGCGGGACCCTGCGGCGGGATACCGTACCCGTCAGTAACCGGACCGTGCCGCACCCCAGGAGGCCCTCATGCCACAACTCGACGTCGGCGGAGCGACGCTGGTGTACGACGACGAGGGCCCGCGCGACTCAGCGGAGGTACCCCTGGTCTTCGTGCACGGCTGGACCGCGAACCGGCGCCGCTGGGACCACCAGACGGCGCACTTCTCCGCCCGGCGCCGGGTGGTCCGGCTGGACCTGCGCGGGCACGGGGAGAGTACGGGGGCCGGGGCGCGGACGATCGAGGAGCCGGCGCGGGACGTCCTCGCGCTGCTCGACCACATCGGGGTGGAGCGCTGTGCGCTGGTCGGCCACTCGATGGGCGGGATGATCGCGCAGACCATCGCCCTCGCGCACCCCGCGCGCGTGGAGCGCATGGTGCTGGTGGGTTCGATCGGCCGGATGACCTACAGCCGTGGCCGGGGTCTGCTCATGGCGGCCTCCATGCTGGTGCCGTACCGGCTGTTCGTGGCCGCCAACATCCGGCGGGCCTTCGCGCCCGGCTATCCGCGCGAGGAGATCAGGGCCCACATCCGTGCCTCCGCCGCCACCCCGCGGGAGGTCGTCATGACGCTGTACGGCGCTATGCGGGCCTTCGACGTCCTGGACCGGGCCGGCGAGATCTCCGTGCCGACGCTGATGGTGCACGGCTACCACGACGTGCAGCTCCCGGTGCGGCAGATGCTCCGGATGGCCGGCGCCTGTCCCGACGCGGTCGTCCGCATCCTGGACGCGGGCCACGAGCTGCCGCTGGAGAAGCCCGCCGAACTGACCAGCGCGCTGGACTCGTTTCTGACTGCGAAGCCATGAGGCGCGATGCGCTTGGGGAAGTCTTTGCCCGTGGCCGGTTCCTGTCGCCACGACCGCGGTAAGAGGCCCCTCCACGTATTTTGCTGAGGCAAAACACGGCTGAAACCATGGGTCGGCCGGTCCCGCCGTGTTACGGCCGCGTTGACTCGGCCGGGTGCCTGACGGACGCTCGTCATATAGGTGCTCGATACAACTGGTTTGCCGGTCGTCTTCCGCCCACCGAGAAAACGCAGGTGAGGCCGGGTCCGTCGGCAGCCTGAGGCAGGAGGTAGCGCATGTGCGGCATCACCGGGTGGGTCTCCTTCGACCGTGATCTGACGGCCGAGGACCCCACATTGCATGCGATGACCGAGACGATGGCCTGCCGGGGCCCGGACGACCGCGGCACCTGGAGCGAAGGCCCGGCCGCCCTCGGACACCGCCGGCTCGCCATCATCGACCTCCCCGGCGGCCGTCAGCCCATGTCCCTGGCCACCCCCGAGGGCACCGTCGCGCTGGTGTACTCCGGCGAGGCCTACAACTTCACCGAGCTGCGCCGCGAACTGACCGACCGGGGCCACCGGTTCACCACCGACTCCGACACCGAGGTCGTGCTGCACGGCTATGTGGAGTGGGGTGACGCGGTGGCCGAACGGCTCAACGGCATGTACGCGTTCGCCGTCTGGGACGGCCGGCGCGACAAGCTGGTGATGATCCGCGACCGTATGGGCATCAAGCCGTTCTACTACTACCCCACCGCCGACGGCGTCCTGTTCGGCTCCGAGCCCAAGGCGATCCTCACCAACCCGCTGGCCCGCCCCCGCGTCGCCGCGGACGGTCTGCGCGAGCTGTTCGTGATGGTCAAGACGCCGGGACACGCCGTCTGGGACGGCATGCGCGAGGTGGAGCCCGGCACCGTCGTCACCGTCGACCGCTCCGGCCTGTCCACCCGCGTGTACTGGCGCCTGGAGACCCGCCCGCACACCGACGACCGCGACACCACGATCGGCACCGTACGCTCGCTCCTCGACGACATCGTGCGCCGGCAGTTGGTCGCCGACGTGCCGCGCTGCACCCTGCTCTCCGGCGGGCTCGACTCCTCCGCCATGACCGCGATCGCCGCCCGGCAACTCGCCGAGCAGGGCGAGAAGGTGCGCAGCTTCGCCGTCGACTTCATCGGCCAGACCGAGCACTTCGTCGCCGACGAACTGCGCGGCACCCCCGACACGCCCTTCGTGCACGACGTGGCCCGGCTCGCCGGCACCGACCACCAGGACATCGTGCTCGGCTCCGACGCGCTCGCCGACCCCGCCGTGCGCGACCAGGTGATCCGGGCCCGCGACCTGCCCTCCGGCCTCGGCGACATGGACAGCTCGCTGCTGCTGCTCTTCCGCGCCATCCGGGAGAAGTCCACGGTGGCCCTCTCCGGCGAGTCCGCCGACGAGGTCTTCGGCGGCTACCTGCAGTTCTTCGACGAGGAGGCGCGCCGCGCCGACAACTTCCCCTGGCTGACCACCATGGGCCGGCACTTCGGCGACGACGCCGACGTGCTGCGCGCCGACGTCGCCAAGTCCCTGGATCTGGAGAGCTATGTCGCCGACGGTTACCGCACCGCGGTCGCCGGCATCGACCGGCTGGCCGGCGAGAGCGACTTCGAGTACCGGATGCGTCAGATCAGCCATCTGCACCTGACCCGCTTCGTGCGCATGCTGCTGGACCGCAAGGACCGGATGAGCATGGCCGTCGGCCTGGAGGTCCGGGTGCCGTTCTGCGACCACCGCCTGGTCGAGTACGTCTACAACACGCCCTGGGCCCTGAAGTCCTTCGACGGCCGGGAGAAGAGCCTGCTCCGGGAGGCCGCGGCGGACGTCCTGCCGCGCTCGGTGTACGACCGGGTGAAGAGCCCGTATCCGTCCACGCAGGACCCGCAGTACGCCCGCGCGCTCCAGGAGCAGGTCAAGGAGGTGCTGGCCCGGCCCTCCCACCCCGTCTTCGACCTCGTCGACCGGGACCGGGTCCGCCAGGCCGCCGAGCGCACCGAGCCGGTCAGCACCGCCGCGGCCCGGCGCGGCCTGGAACGCACCCTCGACCTCGCCCGGTGGCTGGACCTCTACTCGCCGGAGCTGGTGCTCAGCTGAGCCGCCGGCCCGGGCCGGCGGCTCAGCCGAAACCGCCGGTCCGGTCCGTGGCCGCCGCGGACGGCTGCCACCATGCGGCCGGTGGTCGGCGGAGAGCGGTGGCCCGGTCCGTGGCCGCCGCGGACGGCTGCCAGCATGCGGCCGGTGGTCAGCGGAGACCGACGGCTCGGTCGGCGGCCGCCGCGGACGGCTGCCACCACGTGGTCACCGGCTCCCAGACGAGCACCTGCCGTCCGGTGCCGAGCTGCGCGGCCGTGAACGAACGGCCCCAGTGCGCCGCCGACGCCGCCACCGTGACGGAGTCCGTCCGGCGGGCCTCGGGGTCCGCCGGGTCGGCGATGGTCCGGACGTCGGCGTGGGCGGTGCCGCCCGCCGCGAGCCGGTAGCTGCCGGCGCCGCCCTCGGGCACGGGCAGCGCGGCCCCGTCCAGGTCACCGAAGGTCACCGTGGGCACGCGGTCGACGACGCAGGCACGGGCGCCGCGGTTGGTGACGTCGACCCGCAGTACGGTCGGGTCGCCGGCCGCGGCCTTGGCCCGCACCGAGAGCGACCGCTCCGCACAGCGGACGGACCGGTCGTGGCCGGTGGCGGCCTGGCTCTGCGGCGCGGTCAGCAGCAGGGCCGCCGCTGCGGCCGAGGCGGCGGGTACGGCGATGGCGGCGCGGATGCGCATGAGGATCTCCCCCTGTCGTGGGCGTACGGGATACGTCGGTCGGCAGGCGCCTGCCCAGTGTGACGACCGGTACGCCAGGGAGGTTGCCCCGGTTCACGGCTGTTACCCGGATGCGCCGCTTCCGTCACCGGCCGCCGGGAGGCGGACCCTTCAGTCGGTGCCGCCCGGGGCGGCGCCCTCGGGGGCCGCGTCCGCGGGACAGGAACTGCCGCTCGCGGGCAGCGTGCCGTAGAGCAGGAAGTCATTGACCTCGCGGTGCACGCACGTGGACGAGGAGTACCCGGTGTGGCCGTCGCCCTTGTTGTCGAGCACCACCGCCGACGGGCCGAGCCGGCGGGCGGTCTCCACCGTCCACCGGTACGGCGTCGCCGGGTCACCGCGCGTGCCCACCAGCAGCATCTTCGCCGAGTGCACGTCCCTCACCCGGTCGCGGATGAAGTCGGTGCCCTTGGGGCGGCCGTAACACATCAGCAGCTGGGTGAGCCGGTAGCGGCCGAAGACCGGCGAGGCCTGGTCGTACGCGGACCGCAGCTCGTCCATGTCCTTGGTGAGCCGTGCCGCGGTGGGCCGGTCGGGGTCGTCCGCGCAGTTGATCGCCATCAGCGCCGCCACGAGGTTGTCCGCCGGGACGTCCTCGGTGTCGACAAGGCCGCCGTCCGTGCCGGGCCGGTCGCCGGGCAGGCCCATGCCGCCCGTGGAGAAGGCCAGGACGCGCCGGGCGTCACCGTCCTCGGTCAGCGAGACCAGTGCGCGCTGCAGCGAGGGCCACAGCTCCTTGCTGTAGAGGGCCTGCCCGATGGCGCCCACCAGGTCCTGGCCGGAGAGCGAGCCGCCCAGGCCCGTGGGCACCGGGTTCTCGTCGAGCGAGCGCACCAGCCGGAGCACCTCGTCCCCGGCCGCGCGCCGGTCCTGACCGAACGGACAGCCGATGTCCGTCGTACACCAGTCCAGGAAGTCGTCCAGTGCCGTCTGCTGTCCCTCGGCGCCCGCCACGCCCTGCTCGGCCAGTGACTCGGTGAGCGTGTCCACACCGTCGAGGACGACCCGGCCGACCTTGCCCGGGAACTGCGCCGCGTACACCGCGCCGAGCCGGGTGCCGTAGGAGAAGCCGAGGTAGTTGAGCTTGTCGTCGCCGAGCGCCTGGCGGATGACGTCCAGGTCGCGGGAGGCGTTCACGGTGCCGATGTGGGGGAGCACCGGGCCGGAGTTGCGGGCGCACTGGTCCGCGGCCCGGTGCAACTGCGCGAAGAGTGCCTGCGGATGGGCGGCGTCGGTGTTCTCCCCCATCGCGGCGGAGGCGTCGTCGGTGCCCTCGCCGCAGCTGACGGGGGAGGAGCGGCCGACGCCGCGCGGATCGAAGGTGACGACGTCATAGCCGTTGGTCAGGTCCATGAACTGTCTGCCGTCGGAGGCCAGCTCGGGTATGCCGGCCCCGCCCGGCCCACCGAAGTTCAGCAGCACCGAGCCCCGTGACGGCCCGGTGGCGCGGTAGCGGGCCAGCGCCACGTCGATGGTGCCTTCGCCGGGCCGCGCGTAGTCGAGCG
Organism: Streptomyces sp. NPDC042638; assembly: GCF_040647235.1. NCBI lineage: Bacteria > Bacillati > Actinomycetota > Actinomycetes > Kitasatosporales > Streptomycetaceae > Streptomyces > Streptomyces sp. NPDC042638. The sequence goes on along the minus strand of NZ_JBEZBT010000013.1, from coordinate 49,151 downwards.
GGACGGTGACCTTCCCGCACTGCAGGTCTTTCGGCATGTCCGGGCCCTGGCAGGCGGACCAGACCGGCTGCTGCCGGTAGAACCGGGACAGGTCGGGCTGCGGCCGGTCGGCGGCAGCCGCGGGCAGCCCGGCTCCGAGCAGTGCCAGGGCGAGCGCCGAGGCACCCGCGCAGCGCCGCACGGCGGGCCGTGTGGACAGCATGGCCAGCATCGATAGCCTCCCAGGGCGCCCGTCGCGGACCGGGGACGGCGCCTTCGGATCACCATAAGCGGCCCTCGGACGACCCGCCTGCGGGCGAGCGGGACAGCCCCCGCTGTCGTATCCTTCGCACCCGCTGTGTCCCGTTGATGATCATTCAGTGGCTTTACATGCAGTTCGATAACAGTGCCGCTCGATGGGGTGAAAGACCGATTAGCCATAACTCGGATCGCTTCTCCGCCGTTCTACGAGGGGCGGGTGAGTGCCCGCGACGAAGTCTGGAAGGCAGGAAACCCATGAGACGGGCTACCCGAAACGGTGTGATCGCCGTCGTCGCCGCGTCCGGCGCGATGGCTGTGGCGCTCCCGGTGTCCGCCGCCTTCGCGGCCGACGGAGCCGGCGCCGGCGGTACGGCGGCCGGCTCGCCCGGGCTGGTCTCCGGCAACGGCATCCAGCTCCCGGTGCACGTACCGGTGAACGTCTGCGGCAACACGGTCAACGTGGTGGGGCTGCTCAACCCGGCCGCGGGCAACGCCTGCGCCAACAGGGGCGGGGCCACGGCCGACGGCGCGGGGAAGAGCGGACCGGCGACGCCGGGCGGTGCGTCCGCCCACGGCGGTGCCGCGGACTCGCCCGGGGTGATCTCGGGCAACGGCATCCAGCTCCCGGTCGACCTCCCGGTGAACGTCACCGGGAACAGCGTCAACGTGATCGGCCTGGGGAACCCGGCCACCGGCAACCAGTCGGTCAACGGCCCCGGCGACCAGCCGCAGCTCCCGCGCACCCCGGCCCCGAGACCCCGGGCTCCGAAGCCCCAGGCCCCCGCCCGGTCCCACGCCGCTCCGCACGCCGCCTCGCACGCCGTGCGTCCGGCGACGGCCGCACTCGCGCACACGGGCGCGGACCTCACGGTCCCCGCCGTCGCCGGCAGTGCCGCGCTGCTGGTGGCGGGCGCCGGGCTGTACCGCCGCTTCCGTCCCGGCCGCGACGGCTGACCCGGCCCTGCCCGGCCCCACCGGACATGGCCCGGTGGGGCCGAGCGGGCCGTGCCCGGCGGGGCCGTTCCGCCAGGGCCGTTCCGCCGGGGGAGAGGCACGTGGTCCGGGGCCGCCGAGCGCCGGTCCGCCGGTCCGTCTCCTGGCCCGCAATGTGACCCGACTCCGCTCACCGGTTCCGGCGGCAGATCCTGGCTCCGCCGATAGCCGATGGCCGATAGCCGATGGCCGACGGGTCCGACCGGGACCGGGCCGAATCCGACCGGCCGGTCGCGGGGTTCGTGACGTCCCGTCAACTCCCTCGAGAACCGCATACCGCCAGGCGCCGTGTGCATCGGCCGATCTCCCCATGGCGCGGCCCGCGTTGATCCGCGAGGATGCTTCGGGCGGCCCGGCCGAGGGCGCGCCCCGCGACATGGACCCCGACGGAAGACGGAGCGCACCGATGACCTCTGCGGCCCCCCACGACCTCGTCGTCTCGCAGGCCACCCTCGCCGACTGGCCGGTGATCAGCGGGTGGGCGGCGGCGGAGGGCTGGAATCCGGGACTGTCCGACGGGCCCGCGTTCTTCGCCCAGGACCCCGAGGGGTTCTTCCTGGGCCGGATCGACGGGGAGCCGGTGTCCGCCGTCTCCGTCGTCAACCACGGCCCCGACTTCGCCTTCCTCGGCTGCTACCTGGTCCGCCCGGACCTGCGCGGCCACGGACACGGCCTCACCACCTGGAAGACCGCCCTGGCCCACGCCGGCACCCGGACCGTCGGTCTGGACGGGGTCGTCGCCCAGCAGGACAACTACCGGCAGTCCGGCTTCCGGCTCGCCCACCGCACCGTCCGGTTCACCGGCACCGCCCCCGAGAGCGGGACCCCCGCCGGCGTCCGCCCGGCCGGCCCCGCCGACCTGGCCGCTCTCACCGCCTACGACAGCGCCTGCCACCCCGCCGACCGCCCCCGGTTCCTCGCCGAGTGGCTCACCGGACCCGGCCACCGAGCCCTCGTCCGCGAGGACGGCGGGCGCCTCACCGGCTACGGCGTGCTCCGCCCCGGCCACGACACCCTGCGCATCGGCCCCCTTTTCGCGGACACCGCCGAGGACGCCCGGGCGCTGTTCTCCGCGCTCACCGCGGGCGTGGCCGGCCGCGAGGTGGCGATCGACGTGCCCGAGCCCAACGCGGCCGGTGTCACCCTGGCCGAAACGGCGGGCCTGCGCCCCTCGTTCGAGACCGCCCGCATGTACACCGGCCCGGTTCGCGCGTACGCCAGGGAGCGGGTGTTCGGCGTCACCACACTCGAACTCGGCTGATCCGCAGACAAGTCAGGTGGCCCACTCGACCGCCCAACGGGCCGCCTCGAACCCCCGATGCCCGCAACGGCCCCCGCCGGCAGCCCGTCGCCCGGGTCACGGTCCTGCGTCCGTACCCTGCCGCCCCGGACACCAGGGCGAACCCGATGGGCTCGTCACAGGTGCCCGGTGCCCGGTGCCCGGTGCCTTCGCGCCGTCGGCTGCACGCGGCGGTGCGGATGTCCGGGCTCAGCGTCTTGCGTCATCGGCTCGCCCCCGCGCCGCGTGCTCTCCGGCCGGGCGGATCTCGGTCACCGGAGGCGGCCCGGCCGGGTCCCTCGCCTCCGGGGCCACGGAGCGTCGGCCGGGTGGGAAGGCGTGCCGACGGCCCGCCGAGACCGTCGCGAGTGCCAGCAGGACCGGCACCAGCGCGGTCCACGGCAGCGCTCCGGCGCCCAGCGACTCCAGCGTCAGGCCGCCGGTGAACGAACCGGCGGCGATGCCCGCGTTGTACACCGTGGTCTGCAACGAGGTCGCCGCATCGGCGTCCGCGGGCCCCGACGCGTCGACCAGCGCGGTCTGGATCAGCGTGGGCGCCCCGCCGAAGGCCACGCCCCACAGCGCGACCGCGGCGACCAGCGGCCCGCGCGCCCCGGCCGCCAGGCCCAGGACCAGCAGCACGCCCGCGACCAGCGCGAGAGCGGCCAGCAGCGTGCGCCGCGGGTACCGGTCGATCAGGACGCCGGTGAGCCAGATCCCGCCCACCGTGGCGGTGCCGAACACCGCGAGCAGCACGTCCGTACGGCCGTACCCGGCATGCGCGGCGAACGGGCCGACGTAGGTGTACATCACCTGGTGCCCCAGCAGCAGGAACAGCGTCACCGACAGCACGGGGCGGATGCCGGGGCGTACCGCGACCCGCACCAGCGGCACGCGCTCGTGCCGCGGCTCGCCGGGGAAGCCGGGCACCCGGAGCCGTACCCAGCCCACCAGCAGCACGGCGAGCAGGGCAGGCGCGCCGAAGGCCGCCCGCCAGCCCACCACGCCCGCCAGCGCGGTGCCGGCGGGCACCCCCAGCGCCAGCGCCAGGGTGATCCCGGCCAGCACCACCGCGATGGCCCGGCCGCGCCGCTCGACGGGCACCATGCGGGCCGCGTAACCGGCGAGCATCGCCCAGAGCGTGCCGCCCGTCGCCCCCGCCAGCAGCCGGGCCGCGACGGTGAGCGGGTACGACGAGGACAGCGCGACCAGCGTGTCGCTGACGGCGAACCCCAGCAGCGCACCGCACAGCACCGGCCGCCGGGGCAGGCCGCGCAGTGCCGCGGTGACCGGGATCGCGGCCACGAAGGAGGCGGCGGCGTACGCGGTGACGAGGAAGCCGACGCGGGACTCGGCGACCCCCAACGGAGGTGCCATCTCGGGCAGCAGGCCCGCCGGGAGGAGTTCGGTCAGTACGGCGGTGAACGCGGCGCAGGACAGGGCCAGCAGCCCCGACCATGGCAGGCGACCGCCCTTGACCTGGGAGGACAGGGTCATGCGACCATGGTGGAAGCCTCACATCAGTGTGAAGGTCAAGGGCGGACCCGGGAGGCCGGCATGCGGATCGGTGAACTGTCCCGCCGTACCGGCGTTCCGACGCGCCTGCTGCGCTACTACGAGGAACAGCACCTGCTCCACCCGGAACGCGGCGGGAACGGCTACCGCAGCTACCCCGAGTCCGCGGTCGCCCAGGTCCAGCAGATCCGCGGCCTGCTGGACTCCGGGCTCACCACCGCGATGATCCACGCGATCCTGCCCTACCTCTGCGGGAGCAGCCGTCTCGTGCCGGCACCCGAGAGCGTGCCGCCGGAGACGGCCGCGCTGCTGCAGGAACACGTCGACCGCATCCAGGCCCGCATCGACTGCCTGGCCCGCAACCGCGACCGCCTCACCGCCTACCTGGCGGCGGTACGGCCGGAGAAGCGCTGACTCCCCGGGCGGCCCGGCCGTAAATCCGTTGGCCCGGTCCCGTTCGGCCGTGCTGAAGTGAGCCCGTGGATCACGCAGCCGTACTCGCCCGGTACGACCGGGACATGCGCGAGGGAGCCCGGCCCGACGGGCCCGGCGCCCGGATCGAGCGGACCGGCGGGGTGGTGCGTCAGATCGCGGACCCGCTCGGCTGGAACGGCGTGCTCTGGTCCGGTCTGGACGCGGCCTGCGCCGACCGGGCGATCCGTGCGCAGATCGCGTACTTCACCGGCCTGGACCGGGCCTTCGAGTGGAAGCTCCACGCCCACGACGAGCCCGCGGACCTCGGTGCCCGGCTGCTCGCCGCCGGCTTCCGGGCCGAGCCCGTGGAGACGCTGATGGTCGGGGAGGTCGCCGATCTCGCGCTCGACACCGCACCCCCGGACGGTGTCCGTCTCGTCGAGGTGACCGACGCGGCCGGCGTCGGCCTCGCAGTGGACGTGCACGAGAAGGCATTCGGTACCGACGGAGCCCCACTGCGGCACCGGCTGCTCGCCCGCCTGGCCGCCGATCCCGGCACGGCCGTCGCCGTGGTCGCACTCGCCGGCGCCGAACCCGTCAGCGCCGCCCGCATGGAGCTGGTGCCCGGCACGTCGTTCGCCGGACTGTGGGGCGGCGGCACCGTCGCGGCGTGGCGGGGGCGCGGCCTCTACCGCGCCCTGGTCGGCCACCGGGCCCGCGTCGCCGCCGCCCACGGCTACCCCTACCTCCAGGTCGACGCCTCCCCCATGAGCCGGCCGATCCTGGAACGCCTCGGGTTCCAGGCGCTGAGCACCACGACGCCCCACCTGTACGGGATCTGACCCAGCGGCGGACCCGGGGCCGGCCGGAATCTCTGTTCAGCTCACCGCTATGCCATGTACCTTTCAATCATTCGACGCGTGGAGGAAACCTCCAAGCGGACTCTACGCGCGCAGACTTGGCGCCCGCACCGCCTCTTCCCCACCCCTCATGGAGGTTCGACGGATGCTCGGATCCAGGAGATCCCGCCGCAGACTCACCACCGCCCTGGCCGGTTTCGGACTGCTGCTCACCGGTGCCGCCCTGCAGGTCGGCACCGGCGCCCCCGCCCACGCGGCGACCCCACACCGCGTCCTGTTCGACAACGCCCACGCCGAGACGGCGGGCAACGCCGACTGGATCATCTCCACCAGCCAGCCCGACCCCCTCGGCCAGGACACCTCCCCGTCCGCCGAGACGGACTGGACCGGCGCTCTGTCGTCCTGGGGCGTGGCGCTTCAGCAGACCGGCGACTACAGCCTGAAGACCCTGCCCTCGGGCTCCGCTCTCGCCTACGGCGGGACGTCCGCGACCGACCTGTCGCACTTCGACACCCTGGTCCTGCCGGAGCCCAACACGCTGTTCACGACCGCCGAGAAGACAGCGATCATGAACTTCGTGAAGAACGGCGGCGGTCTGTTCATGATCTCCGACCACACCGGCGCCGACCGCAACAACGACGGCGAGGACGCCGTCGAGATCTTCAACGACCTGATGACGAACAACGGTGTCGACTCCACCGACCCGTTCGGCTTCTCCATCGACTCGCTGAGCATCAGCTCCGACCACCCCCCGGCGATCAGCGACAGCACCGACCCGGTGCTGCACGGCCCCTTCGGCACCGTCACCAAGAGCCTGATCGCCAGCGGTACGACCGCCACCCTCAAGCCCGCCGACAACCCCGCCGTGAAGGGACTGCTGTACCGCACCGGCTACTCCGGCAACACCGGCGCCTTCTTCGCCACCAGCACCTTCGGCAGCGGCCGGGTGGCCTTCTGGGGTGACAGCTCCCCGATCGACGACGGCACCGGCCAGTCAGGCAACACCCTCTACGACGGCTGGCACGACTCCACCGCGACCAACGCGGCCCTCGCGCTCAACGCCACCGAGTGGCTCGCCGGTGCGAGCGCCGGCGGCAGCGGCGGGGGCGGCACGACGCCGTGCACCGCCGCCCAGCTCCTGCGCGACAACGGCTTCGAGTCCGGCGGCGCCTGGAGCGCCACGACCGGTGTGATCACCAACTCCACCGGTGAGCAGGCCCGTTCGGGCTCGTACTACGCCTGGCTCGACGGCAACGGCACCGCCACCACCGACACGCTCTCCCAGCCGGTGACCATCCCCTCCGGCTGCTCGGCCACGCTCAGCTTCTACCTGCACGTGGACACCGCCGAGACCACGACCGCCACGGCCTACGACACCCTCAAGGTCCAGGTCCTCAACGGCTCCGGCACGGTCCTCGGCACGCTGGCGACGTACTCCAACCTCAACGCGGCCTCCGGCTACACCCGGCGCGCCTTCGACCTCAGCGGGTACGCCGGACAGACCGTCACCCTGAAGTTCACCGGCACCGAGGGCTCCAAGTACCAGACCTCGTTCGTCGTGGACGACACCGCGCTCGACGTGAGCTGAGAAGCGAGCGCCGAGTGGGGGAAGCGGGAGCGGGCCGTCAGGGCCCGCTCCCGCCTCCGTCAGGCCGCCGGTACCGTCCGCTCCGGCGTGTTCCAGCCCGAGACCCGCACGTTCGGTGCCGAGCCGTGCAGATCGGCCGTCCGGCTGGTGGCGGTCAGCGTCACCGACTCGCCCGGCCACAGGCTCACCTCGTTGTCCGACCAGCGCACCGGCAGTACGGGCCTGCCCTGGGCGTCCACGAGGTGGACGTCCGTCAGCAGCGCCGGGGTCCTCCCGCTCCCGGTGCGGCGCAGGGTCACCGTCGTGGTCGACGTACCGCCCGACGAGGTGGTGACCGCCGTCGCCGAAACCGGCGCCGGTGCCATCGAGGCCAGCCCCTTGAGGTCGGCGTAGTTCGTCGTGGGCGTGTAGTACCAGGTGGTGCCGTTCCAGTCGAGGGTGTCGGAACCGGTGGAGAGCCAGTACACGTTCCGGCTCACCTCCTCGCCCGCCGCGTCGGTCAGCACCAGCCGGAGCAGGTACGTGCGCGCCAGTCCGCTCACCGGGGACGGCAGGGTGAGCGCGGAGCCGTGGGCGCCGCCCCCCGCGACCGTCATCCCGGTGACGGTCCTGTCGTACTTCTGGGTGCCGTCGGGGTTGAACAGGGTGGCCCGCGCGGTGAGGCCCTGGACACCTCCGGGCCGGTTGTTCACCACGACGACCGAGCGGTTGTCGTAGGAGTACTGGACGTGCAGCGGCTCGTTCGCCTTCTTGGCGCCGAAGTAGGCGCCGTTCTGATCCAGGTAGCGGTCCGTCAGCTGCCAGTGCAGGGAGGTCCAGCCGCTGTTGAACATCCAGTGGATCACCCCGGTGGCGGGCCGGTCCGCGTCGGTCGCGTTGCGGCCGTACGCCTCGAACTGGGCGCGCACGTTCTCGTACTGGGCCAGCTGGGCCTTGCGCACGTAGTCCGTGAGGCTCGTGGGGGCACCGTAGCGGCCGGCGAGGGCCTTGTCGTAGATCTTGAGGGTGCCGAAGGTGGTGGACGGCGAGCGGTGGTACTGCTTCGCGTCGGGATCCTTCCAGAGGGAATCCAGTTCGGCGGGGGTCATCATCCGGCGCAGCGTGTCCAGGGTGGGGATGCTCGGACCCGCGCTGGTCTCGGAGTTGAAGCCGGTGGCCCCGCCCTCACGCTTGGCGTACCAGTAGCCGGGCGGCACCCAGTCGTAGGGGCCCGTCATCTTCATGCCCGACCTGCCCAGCTGCGGGGAGGAGGCGTCGGACGCGGCCGGCACCACGGGGGCGGTCCAGTCGGCCGCCTTCAGCGCGTCCAGGTAGCCCTTCTCGATCGCCGCGTCGGGGGCGGCGTCGCTGCCGATCAGGAAGGACAGCACGCTCGGGTGGTCGCGCAGCCGGGCCGCCTCGGCGGCCATGGAGGCCTTCGCCACGGCGTGGTCGGCGTCGTCCCACGCCTGTCCGGACCCGTCGGGATTGACATCGCCCTCCCACTTGTCGCAGCACTCCCAGCCCGGCAGGGTGAGCACGCCGTGGCGGTCGGCCAGGTCGAAGAACTCGTCGGGCTCCAGGTGGCCTTCCAGGCGGATGGTGTTCAGACCCAGGTCGACGGCGTACTTCAGGCGGTCCTCGGCATAGGCGCGGTCCCAGCGCAGGAACTCGTCCGGGGACCAGCCGCCGCCCTTGACCAGCAGGGCGCGGCCGTTGATCCGGTACTGGCGGGCGCCGGCGGAGTTCAACGGGGCGCGCACGTCCCGGATGCCGAAGGTCTCGTGCGCGGTGTCCGAGGCCGTGCCGGCCACGGTGGCGGTGAGGTCGAGGTCGTACAGCGGCTGGCCGCCCATCCCGGCCGGCCACCACACCCTCGGCCCGTCGAGGTGCAGGCCGGGTGTGTCGGCGGGGGAGAAGGTGACGGTCCTCGTCTCGTGGGCGCCGAGGGACACCGTCCGGCGGAACTCCGTCCCGCCGATGCTGCCGACGACGACCGCCGTGACCGCCGTGCCCGTGTCGTTGCGGGCCTGGGCCTTCACCGTCAGGTCGGCGGTGGCGAGCGAGGGCACGGCCAGTTCGGTCGTCACGTGCGTGTCGTGCAGCGTGACCGGACCGGACCTGCGGACCAGGACGTCACGGACGATGCCCATGTTCCGGTCGGGCGGCGGCTGGAGCCAGTCGAGCCAGCCCATGGTGAGGTCCTTGTTCGGGTCGTTGGGCCGGACCCGGAAGGCGACCGTGTTCGTGCCCGGCCGGACCAGCGAGGTGATGTCCAGTTCGTGGCGGGTGTAGGCGCCCCTGACGTCCGTGGCCGAAGCCGTCCGCCGGCCGTTGACGTAGACGTCGGCGGCCGAGACGACGCCGCTGAAGTCGAGGAAGGTGCGCCGGGCGGTGTCCTCGACAGTGAAGTCGGAGCGGTACCACCAGGGCACATCGAAGTCGGCCCGCCGGATGCTCTGCTGGTTCGTGGAGCGGAACGGGTCGGCGTAGACGCCGTCGGCCAGGAGCGCGGCGAGGACGGTCGAGCGCGGGCCCGCCGGATGCCAGCCGGTCGCCGGGTAGCCGGGGGAGGAGACGGCCGTGGGGGAGTCGCTCACCTTGGCCGTGGACTGGACGGCGAAGCCGGAGAGCGGGGTGCCCGCGCCGGCGGCGTCGGCGACGCGGGTGGTCTCGAAGTGCCCGTGCGGTGCGGCCGGCCGCCGGTCCTCGGCCCAGGCGCCCGAGGTCAGCGTGGCGAGCAGCCCGAGGACGACGGTCGTGGTGGTGTACCGGCGGGCGAGAGCGGGGCGAGGGAACACGCGGGTCTCCAGGCTCGTAAAGTTAGGAAACTTTACTAATCCGGTTCACGCTAGGGTCCGCCCGGAGGCGTGTCAACGACCGTGGCCGTGCCCGGGACCGCGACGGTCAGGTTCCGGCCGTCCGGCGTTCGAACACCAGGTCCCGCGCCGTGTCCAGCGCGGTGGCCACCGCGCCCAGCAGCACGGCGTCCTCGCCGAGCCGGCTCGGCGCGATCCGGGGGCGCAGCGGGGTGAGCGCGCGCACATGCTCGCGCACGGGCCGCAACAGCAGGTCGACGCTGTGACCGACACCGCCGCCGAGCACCACGAGGTCCGGGTCGAGCACGGCGGCGGCAGCCGCCACGGTGTGCGCGATCCGCTCGCCCTCCAGCCCCACCGCCCGCACGGCGTCCGGATGGCCCTGCCGGGCCGCGTCGAAGACGGCCTTCGCCGTGAGCTGCCCGCGCATCCCGAACTCCCGGGCGGCCTCCACCACGGCCACTCCCGAAACCGCGTCCTCCAGCCGCCCGGGCTTGGGCCGGCCGTGCCACGGCAGGAAGCCGATCTCCCCGGCCAGCCCGTGCGTGCCCGTGAACAGCCGCCCCTCGCTGACGATCCCCATGCCCAGGCCGGTGCCGATCATGATGTAGGCGAAGAGCCGGCTGCCCGCCCCGACGCCGAAGGCGTGCTCGCCGAGCGCCGCCAGGTTGGCGTCGTTGTGCACCTCCAGCGGTACGCCCAGCTCCGCGCGCACGCGGTCCACCAGTCCCGCCCGCCCCCAGCCGGGCAGATGCATCGCGTACCGCACCCGCCGCTGCTTCTCGTCGTAGACCCCCGGCGTGCCGATCACCCCGTGCACCACTGCCGCCGGGTCCACGCCCGAGTTCGCCATGACCTGGCGGGCGGTGGTCACGACCAGGTCCGCCAGGGCGGCGGAGGTGCGGGCGCGGTTGCGCACGTCGGCCCGGGCGACGAGGGTGCCGTCCAGATCGGCCAGCGCGACCCGCAGCCAGCCGCGGCCTATGTCCACGCCGAGCGCGTACCCGGCGGCCGGATCGGGGGCGTACAGCACGGCGGTGCGGCCGCGCTCCGGGGCGTGTGTGCCGACCTCGTGCACCAGGCCGGCCGCCGCCAGCGAGGCCAGCGCGCTGGAGACCGTCGGCTTGGACAGGCCCGTCTCCCGGGCCAGCTGGGCGCGCGAGGCGGCACCGAGGCCGCGCAGCCGGTCCAGCAGCAGCCGCTCGTTGGTGCTGCGCAGGCGTCGGCGGCTCCAGGGCTGTTCCTGCTGCTCTACGGCATCGCTGGCGGGCATCGCACCATTCTCGTGCATTCCTGACGCATACTTGACGCCTCTAGTAAGGCTCCTTAACTTTATCCGCCACGTCGGCCCCGCCGGGTGCCGCGGAGCGTCGCGTCAGGAGTCCCCATGTCCGGTAGTCCGCCACCCACGGGTGGTTTCGTCCGCAGTGTCGGCCTGTTCCAGGCCACCGCGATCAACATGAGCCAGATGTGCGGCATCGGCCCGTTCGTGACGATCCCGCTGATGGTCGCCGCGTTCGGCGGACCGCAGGCGGTCATCGGCTTCGTCGCGGGTGCGGTCCTGGCGCTGTGCGACGGGCTGGTCTGGGCCGAGCTGGGCGCCTCCATGCCCGGCTCCGGCGGCAGTTACGTCTATCTGCGCCAGGCCTTCCAGTACCGCACCGGCCGCCTGATGCCGTTCCTGTTCGTGTGGACGGCCATGCTCTTCATCCCGCTGATCATGTCCACGGGCGTGGTCGGCTTCGTGCAGTACCTGGGCTACCTCGCACCCGGCCTGGGGCAGACCGCCGGCGACCTGGTCGGCCTCGGCGTCATCGCCCTGGTGGTGATCCTGCTGTGGCGCGGCATCGAGCACATCGCCCGGATCACCGCCGTGATGTGGACCGTGATGATCGCCGCCGTGGTGCTGGTGATCGCCGCCGCGGCCGGCCACTTCAGCCCCCACATGGCCTTCACCTACCCGGCGCACGCCTTCGACCTGACGAGCGACCACTTCTGGCTGGGCTTCGCCGCGGGCCTGACCATCGGCATCTACGACTACCTCGGTTACAACACGACCGCCTACATGGGCGCCGAGATCAAGGATCCCGGCCGTACGCTCCCACGCTCCATCATCTTCTCGATCCTCGGCATCATGGTGATCTACCTGCTGCTGCAGATCGGCACCCTCGGCGTCGTCGACTGGCACCGGATGACCGACCCGCGGGACATCGCCTCCACCTCGGTGGCCTCGGCGGTGCTGGAGGAGACCTGGGGCAGGGGCGCGGCCGACACGGTGACCGTGCTGATCCTCGTCACCGCGTTCGCCTCCGTCTTCACCGGACTGCTCGGCGGCTCCCGGGTGCCTTACGACGCCGCGCGCGACCGGGTCTTCTTCCGCCCCTACGAGAAGCTCCACCCGGAACACCGGTTCCCGATGCTCGGCCTCGCGACCATGGGCGTGATCACCGCCGTGGGCTTCCTGATCGGCCGCCACACCGACCTCGCGACCCTCATCCAGCTGCTCACCACGGTGATGGTCATCGTCCAGGCCCTGGCCCAGATCATCGCGCTGACCGTCCTGCGCCGACGCCGGCCGACGCTGCCCCGCCCGTACCGGATGTGGCTCTATCCGCTGCCGAGCGTCGTCGCCTTCACCGGCTGGTGCGTGATCTACGGGTACGCCGACGAGAACTCCCCGGGCCGCCGTCCCGTCGAGTGGTCCCTCGCCTGGCTGGCCCTCGGCTGTGCGGCCTTCCTGGTCTGGGCGCGGCTGGAGAAGGTGTGGCCGTTCGGGCCGCAGGAGATCAGCGAGGAGTACGGCGCGGGCACGGCACCGATCGAAGCCGGCCCACCGGTACGACGCCCCTGAGACGAGGTGTCCGCGCTCGGCGCGGTGTGAGCCGTGGTGGGCGAGCGTGGGCCGGTCCGCCCCGGGCGGACCGGCCCACGCTGCTTCTTCCTTCCTTTCCTCGTCTTCTCCGTTACGGCCTGGGGGTGCTCTTCGCCGCCGTACCGGCGCAAACCAGTCCGAGAGCGAGGGCCAAGGCGCCGATGACGACGTTGTTGATGATGACGCCCGCGTCCGGGCCGCGGCCCACGACCCACGGGGCGATGATCATCCAGATGCCCATGGCACACATGGCATAGCTGAGGCCGTACATCCGCTCGGGGGCGCGGGTGAATCCCAGAGCCAGGAGGCCTATCGCTATGCCCACGATCAGGTTGTGGGTCGCGAGCGAGGGCTGGCTCGCCGCGTAGTGCACGATCCATGGTGAGGCGGCACAGTACAGACCGAGCAGGAACACCGGCCCGTCCACGAGCGCCACATCACGGCCGCCGAGCACGCGGGAGTAGCGTTCCCGCATTTCGGAGACATCGGGGTGGCTGGATATGTCGCCCCTGTGCAAGTTGGCCATGAGTCGTCTCCTTCGGCTTCGCGGGTCAGACCGCGTCTGGTTCGATGTGCGGTAAGCACCACATAGGCCATATTGCTCTTATTTCGCCCTTATGTGTAGAGCTGCTCCGTACCGCTCTGCTGTTCCAGATCGAGGCGCAACTGGCGCAGGCCCCGGCGCGCATGGCTCTTGACCGTGCCCAGCGGCCACCCCGTGCGCTCCGCGATCTGGGTCTGGGTGAGGTCCTCGTAGTAGGCCAGGCACAGCACGCGCTTCTGGGGCGCGGGGAGCCGGGCCAGTGCGTGCCCCAGGAAGACGCGGTCCAGGACCGTCTCGGGCCGGCCGGCGGCGGCTTCGTCCGCGGGCAGGGCCGCACCGGCGGCCGCGACCAGCTCGCCCCGGCGCGTCCGTGCGGACAGGGCGTCGGCGATCCTGCGCCGGGTGATGCCGGCGATCCACCCGGCCACGGTCCCGCGCTCGGGCCGGTAGCCGCGGCATCCGCGCCAGACGCCGAGGAAGACCTGCTGCGTGACGTCCTCGGCCTCCGCGGCGTCACCCAGCGTGCGCCACGCCAGTGTGTGCACCATGCGCGACCAACGGCGGTGGACGGCGGCGAGACAGGCCTCGTCGCCGGCCGCCAGGGCCCGCATCAGGTGTTCGTCGGTGAGCGGCTCCGCGGCGGCGGGCCCCGGCGGTGGGACGGTGGCCGGGCCGGCCGTGGTCGCGGCGCCGGAGGCGACAGCGGTCGTGTGCGGGCTCATGACGACGGCTCCTTCGCGTCGGACGGGCCGGCCGGGACGGGTCCGGCGGACTCCCGCCGACACGGCGGTCCCCGCCGTATCCGCGGGCCCCTCGCCACCGCGCCGGACCCGCGGCGACCCTCGCCACTCCGGCGGACCGGGACCTGCCGGGTGTCGTCCCGATCAGCTCGATCGTGCGAGCCGGTACCGTGACGCCACAACTTGCATCGCTTCTGCGTCGTATCGTCGTCGTATGGACACGAGTGACGCCGCGGGGGCGCCGGAGCCCGGTGCCACGGAGCCGGCGCTGACGACCGGGGCGCTGGCCCGCCGGCTCGGTGTCTCGCCCACCACCCTCCGCTCCTGGGACCGCCGTTACGGCATCGGCCCCGCCGCGCGCACCGGCGGCCGGCACCGGCGCTGGGCGCCCGAGGACGTGACGATGCTGGAGACGATGTGCCGGCTGACCGCGTCCGGGGTGCCGCCCGCCGAGGCCGCCCGGGCCGCCCGGGAGCGGGCCGGTACGGCCGTTCCGGGGCGACCGGCCGAACCGCCACCCGCGCCGGGAGGGCCGGCCCGGCCGCTCGGACCGGCCGACGCGCGGGGGCGCGCGGGCGTGCCGGGACAGGAGGGGGAGTCGGGACGGACGGGCGTGCGGGGACCGGAGGGCGTGTCGGTCCGGTCGGGCGTGGCGGGAGCGGAGGGCGTGGCGGCGCGGTCGGGTGGGCTGGGGCCGGAGGTCGAGTCGGCACTGACGGGCCTGCTGGGGCAGGAGGGCGCGTCAGGGCGGTCGGGCGTGCGGGGATCGGAGGGCGTGTCAGGGCGGTCGGGCGGGCTGGGGCCGGAGGGCGTCCGGGGAGCGGCCGGAGTCCTGGAGACGACTGGCGGCCTCGGGTCGGCCGACGTGCTTGGGGCGGCCGGTGCCTCCGGGCGCGCAGGCCTGGTGGAGGCGGCCGGTGCCTCCGGGCGCGCAGGCCTAGTTGGGGCGGCCGGTGCCCTCGGGCCGGCCGGTGTCCCCGGGCCGGTCGCCGACGTCGTACCGGCTCTCGGCGATGTCCGGCAGGAGGGCCGGGGGCTGTCCCGCGCGGCGGTCCGGCTCGATGCCGTGGCGCTGGAGGAGCGGTTGGAGGCCGCCCTGACCCGCTACGGCCTCGTGACCGCCTGGCAGGAGGTGATGGCGCCGACGCTGCACGCCGTGGGCCGCAAATGGGCCTCTTCGGGCGACCGGTACGTCGAGGTGGAGCACCTGCTGTCCTGGCACGTGTCCACCGCCCTGCGCCGGCACACACGGCAGCCCGCGCCGCCCTCCGGGGCCCCCGGAGCCGGACCCGTACTGCTGGCCTGCGTCCCCGGCGAACAGCACACCCTCCCGCTGGAGGCGCTCAACGCCGCCCTGAGCCGGCTAGGCGTCCCGGCACGGATGTTCGGCGCCGCGGTCCCGGCGGAGGCGCTCCTGGCGGCGGTACGGCGGCTGGGCCCGGCCGCCGTGGTGCTGTGGGCGCAGGCCCGCTCCACC
This sequence comes from Streptomyces sp. NPDC042638, assembly GCF_040647235.1. Lineage (NCBI taxonomy): Bacteria > Bacillati > Actinomycetota > Actinomycetes > Kitasatosporales > Streptomycetaceae > Streptomyces > Streptomyces sp. NPDC042638. Next base: position 33,831 of record NZ_JBEZBT010000013.1, on the reverse strand, counting down.
GCGAGCCTGCCGCTGGCCGAGCACGTCACCGCCATGGAGTGGGGCGTCAAGGGCGCCCGCGCGAGGCCGCTGGTGCTGCTCGGCGGCCCCGGCTGGACCGGCCGGCCCGGCCGGCCCACCCGCGGCATGCTGCGCCCGGCCTCCCTGTCCGAGGCCCTCGACATCCTGGCGGCCACCCACCCCGCCGCACCGTCCGTCGAGCCCCCCTGACCCGCACGGGCCCGCTCAGCCCCGGCTGCGGGCGCGTTTGAAGCGGGCCAGCCCGTCGGCGAGGTCGACGATCGGGTCCGGATACGCGTCGATGCGCGCCCGGTCCGGCCCCCGCAGCTTCCACGGCTCGTGGACCGCGGCTCCGGTCACCTCCGCCAGCTCCGGCACCCAGCGCCGGACGTACACGCCGTCGGGGTCGTGCCGCTTGGCCTGGGTGACGGGGTTGAGGACGCGGTTGGGGCGGGTGTCGGTGCCGGTGCCCGCGACCCACTGCCAGTTCAGCTGGTTGTTGGCCAGGTCCCCGTCGACCAGCAGCTCCAGGAAGTGCCGGGCCCCGATCCGCCAGTCGACGTACAGCGTCTTGGCCAGGAAGCTCGCGGTGAGCAGACGGGCCCGGTTGTGCATCCATCCCTCGTGCAGCAGCTGGCGCATCGCCGCGTCCACCACCGGATAGCCGGTACGGCCCTCCCGCCACGCCTCGATGTCGCCGCGGGCCGTGCGCTCGGAACGCCAGCGGTCGTGCTTGGTGCGGTAGTCGCCATGTGCCACGGTGGGCCGGGCCGCCAGTACCTGGCGGTGGAAGTCCCGCCAGGCGACCTGCCGTACGAACGCCTCCGCTCCCGGACCGCCCGCCGACCGCGCCCGGTGGACCAGCTCGACGGGGGACAGCGTGCCGAAGTGCAGGTGTGGCGAGAGCCGGGAGGTGGCGTCGCCGGCCAGGTCGTCGTGCCGGTCCTCGTAGGCGGCGAGGCCGGAGCGGAGCCAGGCGGTGAGCCGCTTGCGGCCGGCCCTCTCGCCGCCCTCGGCCAGCCCCGGCGAGACGTCCGGCAGCGCGGCCCGGGACGGCAGCTCCTCGGACCCGACGCCCGGCGGGACACGCACCGTGCGGGGCGCCTCGAGAACGTCCCGCAGCCGCCGCCCCGACCACTGCCGGAAGTACGGCGTGAACACGGCGAAGTGGTCCGAGGAGGCCGGGGTCACCTCGCCCGGGCCCACCGCCGTGGTCACCGAGTCATGGACGTACAGCCGTCGCCCCTCGGCCTCCAGGGCGCGCCGCAGCCGCCGTTCCCGCCGGTGGGCGTAGCCGCTCGCGTCGGCCGCCATGTGCACCTCGTCGGCGTCCGCCTCGGCGGCCACCTCGCAGACTTCCTCGACGACGTCGCCGGAGCGCAGCACCAGATGCCCGCCGCGCTCGCGCAGCCCGGCGTCCAGGTCCCGCAGGCAGTCGGCGAGGAACGCCAGCCGGTTGGGCGCGGCGAAGCCCGCGGCGGCCACCGCCCGGTCGCGGACGAACAGCGGGACGGCCTGGCGGTGCCCCTCCAGCGCGGCCCGCAGGGGCGGGTGGTCGTACAGACGCAGGTCGGCGGTGAACAGGACGACCGAGACGGACATGACGCGGCTCCGGGACGAGGGACATGGCGCTGAGCACTTCCGGTGGGACGAGCTCGTCGGATGCGTGGGACACCCGCATTCACCCGGACCGGCGTCCCGCACAGGCCCGTCCGCCGTGGGGCACGGGCGGACCGGTGTTCGCGGCACGGGCGGACCGGTGGTCACGGCGTGAGGGGACCGGTTTCCCGGCGGGGGCGTGACCGGTGTTCGCGGCGTGGGCGGGTCCGTGGGGCGGGACTCAGTGGGGGTGGGTGGGTGACCGGCGGGCCGCCGCCCGCGCGATGTTGCGGGCCATGCCCCCGAACACCACGGCGTGGAAGGGCGACACAGCCCACCAGTAGGCGTGGCCGAGCAGCCCGTGCGGGTGGAACAGAGCCCGCTGGCGGTACCGGCTGCGGCCGTCGCCGTCCGGCTCGGCGTACATCTCCAGCCACGCCAGACCGGGCAGCCGCATCTCCGCCCGCAGCCGAAGCAGGCGCCCGGGCTCGATCTCCTCCACCCGCCAGAAGTCCAGCGAGTCGCCCACCCGCAGCCGCTCGGCGTCCCGGCGGCCCCGGCGCAGGCCCACACCGCCGACCAGCCGGTCCAGCCAGCCGCGCAGGCTCCAGGCGAGCGGGAAGGAGTACCAGCCGTGCTCCCCGCCCACACCCTCGATCACCCGCCACAGCGCGGGGACGGGGGCGTCCACGACCGCCTCGCGCCGGTCGACGTACAGGCTGCCGCCGGCCCAGTCGGGGTCGGTCGCCAACGGCTCGCTGGGTGCGCCGGGCACCGCCGCGGACGACCAGCGCGTACTCACCGCAGCCTCCCGCACCCGGCGCAGGGCCAGCCGTACCGCCTCGTCGAAACCGAGCGGATGGCCCGGCGGGTCGGGCACGTACCCGGTGATGTCGTGTTCGTGGCAGATCACCTCGTGGCGCAGCGATTCCGTCAAGGGCCGCGCGATGGACGCAGGTACGGGCGTGACGAGCCCCACCCACAGGCTGGAGAGGCCCGGGGTCAGCACCGGCACGGGCACGATGAGCCGCCGGGGGAGCCCGGCGACCCGCGCGTACCGGATCATCATGTCCCGGTAGCTCAGGACGTCCGGCCCGCCGATGTCGAAGGAGCGGTTGACGTCGTCCGGCAGCCGCGCGGCGGCGACGAGCAGACGCAGGACGTCCCGGACCGCGATGGGCTGGATCCGGGTCCGCACCCAGCTGGGCGTGATCATCACCGGCAGCCGTTCGGTGAGGTACCGCAGCATCTCGAAGGACACCGAGCCCGAGCCGATGATGACGGCGGCCCGCAGCGCGGCGGTCGGCACACCCGAGGCCAGCAGGATGCGGCCGACCTCGGCGCGGGACCTGAGGTGCGGCGAGAGCTGGTCCTCGGGCACCGCGGCCGGCGCGAGACCGCCGAGATACACGATGCGCCGCACACCGGCCGCCTTCGCCTGCTCGCCGAAGACTCTGGCCGCGCGGCGGTCCGTCTCCTCGAAGTCCCCGCCGCTGCCGAGCGCGTGCACCAGGTAGTACGCCACGTCGACGTCCCGCATCGCGGCGGCGACCGAGTCGGCGTCGGTGACGTCGCCCCGCACCACCTCCGCCTCCCCGGCCCAGGGGTGGTCGCGCAGTTTGCCGGGGGAGCGGGCCAGGCAGCGCACCCGGTACCCGGCGGCCAGCAGCTCGGGCACCAGCCGGCCGCCGATGTATCCCGTGGCTCCGGTCACCAGGCAGCGGAGCCCGTCCGCCGGGTCGTCGTCGTTCATCGCAGGCAGGCCCTTCGCGTCGGTTCCCCCCGGGAGTTCTTCCCGCCGGGGCGGGCCCGCGGATGCGTTCGTCACCGGAACGGCGGAAGAACGGGCGCGGGGGAGGTGACATGTCTGCGCTGATCGGGGGCAGCAGGATCGGTACAACGCGTACGTTCTGTTCGGGTCCGCGACGCAGGAGGTGGCCGCCGTCATGAGTGCGAAGGTGTTGGAGCGTTTTCCCGCCGGGGCTCCGCGTGGATCATGGCCGGCGGAGGAGTACGCGGCGGCCCGACGTGCCGAGGGGAAACCGGCGACCGTGGTGATGGACCTGAACTCGGACGCGTTCCTCGTCGTGGTCGAGGGGCAGGAGGAGGACGGCCGCGCCTGAACCCGGCCGTCCGGCCCGGCCGTCCCGCCCGCGCCGGATGCCCTGCGAGGGCCTTGGGTCACGGCCTTGGGTCACGGCCTTCTCCGGTCATGGCCTTGGGCACGGTCTTCGGTCATGGCCTTGGGTTACGAGTTTCGGCCACGTCCTGCGGCCACGATCCTGGGTCACGGCCCTCGGCACTCGGCCACGAGTGTCCGCCACGGCTGTCGGTCACGGCCGTCCGCCGCGGCCTTGAGCCGGGTTCCCGCCACGGTCTTCGGTCACGGTTTTCCGCCACGGCAGTTGGGCACGGTCTTTTGCCAGGGTCCCGCCGCGGAGTTCGGTCACGGCATTCGTCACGGCCTTCCGCCACGGATTTCGGTCACTGGTTTTCGTCACGGTCGCGGGCCCGCCGCCTTCCGCCGCCGCCCGCTGTGACGGTCTACCTGTCACCGCTTTCGTGAAATCCATCGGTCCCGGCGACGAGCCGTCGGGTTCTCCTTGACGGCCGTCGCCGGCCGCTGCCACGATCAACGGCATGACGATGCGACTGGACCTCACGCGGCGACGCCATGTCGACCTCGCACGCGTCTCCAGCGCCTCCTGTCGCCCGGCGGCCTGATCCGCCGTACCGCCGCCCCTTCTCCCCGGGCCTCCGTCACGCCTCGGTTTCCCTGCCGGTCCGCCCCGAGTACGGCTTAGGCAGCATCCGTCCTCGGCGTGCTCGGCGTGCTCGGCATCCGTGACATCCGCTGACGACGGCGAGGACCTGGGGTGATCGCCGCCCCCGCCCGACCACCGTCCGGCGCCGGCCGCGGATGTCCTGCTCCAGCACGTGATCGGAGACCCCGTGTCCCTCACCTTCCACTGGTTCCTGCCCACCAACGGCGACAGCCGCCATGTCGTCGGCGGTGGTCACGGCACCCCGGCGACCGCCTCCGGCCGGGACCGGCCGCCGACGGTCGCCTACCTGAGCCAGATCGCGCGGGCCGCCGAGGACCTGGGCTTCGTCGGCGCGCTCACCCCGACCGGCGCGTGGTGCGAGGACGCGTGGCTGACCACCGCCATGGTCAGCCAGCACTCCGAACGGCTGAAGTTCCTGGTCGCCTTCCGGCCCGGCTTCGTCTCGCCGACGCTCGCCGCGCAGATGGCGTCCACCTTCCAGCGGCAGACCGGCGGCCGACTGCTGCTCAACGTCGTCACCGGCGGCGAGAGCCCCGAGCAGCGGGCCTACGGCGACTTCCTCGACAAGACCGCCCGGTACCGCCGTACCGGTGAATTCCTACACGTCGTGCGGGAGTTGTGGGAGGGCAAGAGCGTCGACCTGCGCGGGGAGCATCTGCGGGTCGAGGCGGCACGGCTCGGCCGGCTGCCCGAGCCGGTCCCCGAGGTGTACTTCGGCGGCTCCTCGCCCGCCGCCGGCGAGGTCGCGGCCCGGTACGCCGACGTGTACCTCACCTGGGGCGAACCACCCGCGCAGGTGGCCGGGAAGATCGCCTGGATCCGCACACTCGCAGCGGAGCACGGCCGTAGCGTGCGCTTCGGGATCCGGCTGCACGTCATCACCCGGGACACCGCGGCACAGGCGTGGGCGGAGGCCGACCGGCTGCTCGACGGGTTCGACCCGGAGACCGTGCGCTCGGTACAGGCGGGCCTCGCCCGAAGCGAGTCGGAGGGGCAGCGGCGCATGCTCGCGCTGCATGGCGGCAGCCGGGAGAGCCTGGAGATCCACCCCAACCTGTGGGCCGGGATCGGCCTGGTGCGCGGCGGCGCCGGGACGGCTCTGGTCGGCAGTCACGAGGAGGTCGCCGAACGCATCGGGGAGTACCACGCCCTCGGCATCGACGAGTTCGTCCTCTCCGGCTATCCGCACCTGGAGGAGGCCTACTGGTTCGGCGAGGGCGTGCTGCCCCGGCTCGCCGAGCGGGGACTGTGGGCGCACCCCGGCCGGACGGCGGTCCCCGCACCCGTCCAGGTACCGTTCGCGGGTTGAACAAACCGCCCCGGCAGACTGCTTGTTCATGCGTAGAGAGCGGAACGAGTCCGCCGGGCCCGTCACGTGGGGTCTGCTGGCCGCCTGGGCGGTGCACGACGCCGAGGAAGTCACCATGGTGCCGCGCTGGGTGCGGACACAGGTGCCGGAGCTGCGCAATCGGTTCCCCGGGGTGCCCGAGCCGGTGTGGCGCGGGCTGGAGGCCGTGGACGGGCGAGAGTTCGGCACGGCGGTCGCCGCGATGGCGGTCGTCGTCGCCGCGGCGGCGGCCGACGGCCAGCGTACGGGCGGGCGTTCCGCCGTCTACCGGAGCGCACTGAACGGCTTCGGTGCGCACGGCCTGGTCCACCTCGCGCAGGCGGCGGCCGTCCGCGGATACACCCCGGGTTCCGCGACCACGCCCCTGGTCGTCCTGCTCTTCACCCTGTGGTCCCGCGGCCGGCTGCGCCGCGCCGGGCTGCTGCGGCCCACCCGCCCGCGGGCGGCGTGCTCGGCGCCCACCCGGCGCCGGCCCCCGCTCCACGGCGGACGCTCGGTGCCGGCGCTCGCGCCGACGACGAGCTATGCGGTGGGCTGCTGGTGCGAGACGCGAGATGACGATGATCGATGTGTCAGGTGCCCGCCGCGTACCGCCAGAACTCCCTGATCACCGGTGCCGGCGCCGGACCCGTCGCTGCCACCTGAGTCAGCAGGATGGCGACCGCACCCGTGGCCGGGACGATGTGCGCCGCTGTGCCCGTGCCGCCAACCCAGCCGTAGCGGCCAGGGGCGTTCCATGGGTTGGTCCGGTCGATGTCGACCGAGCCGCCGAAGCCCCAGCCCTGGCCCTCCAGGAACAGGCGGCCGATGTCGCGCTGTGCCGGATTCGTATGGTCGGTGGTCATCATGCGTACGGAGTCGGCCGACAGCACCCGGCGGCCATCGGCTGCCACTCCGCCAGCCAGCAGCATCCGGCAGAAGGCCAGCCAGTCGTCAGCGGTGGAGGCCAACCCGCCATTGCCGAGCGGTAGAGCGGGCACGCTGCTCCACTCGCCGTCCGGGCCGTCCACGAGCTCCAGGCGGCCCTCGTCGCTGGCCTTGTAAAAGCTGGAGAACCGTCCCCGCTTGGCGGTCGGCACTTCGAAACCGGTGTCGACCATGCCCAGCGGCGTGAAAATCCGCTCCGCCATGAACTCCGGCAGCGGCTGTCCGGTGACCCGCGAAATCAGCACCCCCTGCAGTACGGAGCAGGTGTCATAAAGCCAAGCAGCGCCTGGCTGGTACAGCAGCGGAATGCGGCCGAGCGCCGCCAACCACTCGTCGGCTGGCGGAAAGTTACTCGGTATCCGGCCGTCCTTTTGTACGCTGAACAATTCCTGCACCGCCGGTAGCGTGAAATCGGAAGGAAACCCATACCCGGCCTGGGAAGCCAGCACGTCACATACGGTGATAGGCCGGTCGCTCGGCACCACGTCGTCCACCGGGCTGGCCGGCGTGCGTACGACCATCGGCTTCCCCAGCTCCGGCAGCCAGCCCTCGATCGGGTCGCCCAGTGCGATCCTGCCCTCCTCGACAAGGATCAGCAGCGCGGCGGCGGTGACGGACTTGGTGATCGAGGCGACCCGGAATATGGAGTCCCTCGCCATCGGGGTGCCGGCGTCGGCGTCCTGCGCGCCGACGGCCACCACCTCGACCTGGGCACCCCGGGCCACGACGCCGACTGCGCCCGGCAGCGTACCGGCACTGACGTGGGCTTCGAGCAAACTGCGCAGGATAGTCATGAGGCCGCCTTCCAGAAAATCACCGACGCAAGGCAGACTCCAGCAGGGGCCGGGAATCATCGGCGATCGACAGGTCTCGTGGACGGAATTTTTTCCGCGATCGCGGCGCGCGGTGTCGATCCGGGGCGGGGCCGTTCGTGTAGGAGGTGACACAGAGCCCCGCACGGGCCCGACGCCTTGGAGGACGTCATGAAGAACTACCTTCTCAGTGTGGTCCAGCCGGCCGACGGCACACCGCCCGACCCCGAAGCCCTCGCCGGGATCATGCGCAACGTCGAAGCGTTCAACGACGAACTGCGCGCCGCCGGCGCCTGGGTCTTCGCGGGCGGGCTGCACGGCCCGGAGACCGCCACCCTGCTCCGCCCCCAGGACGGTGACGTCCTCGTCACCGACGGCCCCTACGCCGAGGGCAAGGAGTACCTGGGCGGAGTGTGCCTCATCCGGGCCGCCGACCTGGACGAGGCCCTGGCCTGGGGACGCAAGGCCGCCCTGGCCACCACCCTGCCCATCGAGGTGCGGCCCTTCGTGGACCAGCACTGACGGCGGAGCGGCACCGATGGCCGAGGCCCCCGACGTCGAGGCCGTCTTCCGGGCCGAGTACGGCCGCGCGGTCTCCGTCCTCGTCCGCTTCCTCGGCGACATCGACCTTGCCGAGGAAGCGGTCCAGGACGCCTTCACCACCGCCGTGAGCAGATGGCCGGAGACCGGCGTGCCGCCGAGCCCGGCCGGCTGGATCGTCACGACCGCCCGCAACCGGGCGGTCGACCGGTTGCGCCGGGAGTCCTCCCGGGGCTTCCGGCACGCCGAGGCGGCCCGGCTGTACGCCCCCGACGCACAGCCCGACGCACCGCCCGAGGAGGGCCCCGTGCGCGACGACCGGCTCCGGCTGATCTTCACCTGCTGCCACCCCGCGCTCGCCCCGCGCGCCCGGGTCGCTCTCACCCTGCGGCTGCTCGGCGGCCTGAGCACCGCCCAGATCGCCCGCGCCTTCCTGGTTCCCGAGCCCACGCTCGCCCAGCGCCTGGTGCGGGCCAAGGCCAAGATCAGGGACGCGGGAATCCCGTACCGGCTGCCCCGGGACGCCGACCTGCCCGACCGGCTCTCCGCCGTCCTCGCGGTGGTCTACCTGATCTTCAACGAGGGCTACACGGGCGATGCCGCCCTGTGCGCGGAGGCGCTGCGCCTCGGCCGGCTGCTGGCCGAGCTGATGCCGGACGAAGCAGAGGTCACCGGCCTGCTGGCACTGATGCTGCTCGTGGAGGCCCGGCGGCCCGCCCGGCAGGACGCGGACGGCGTCCTCGTCCCGCTGCCCGAACAGGACCGCACCCGCTGGGACCGGGCGCTCACCGCCGAGGGCCAGGACCTGGTCCGCCGCTGTCTGCGCCGGAACCGGCCGGGGCCGTACCAGATCCAGGCCGCCATCAACGCGGTGCACAGCGACGCGCGCACCGCCGCCGCCACCGACTGGCGGCAGATCCTCGCCCTGTACGACCAGCTCATGGCCGCCGCCCCGTCTCCGGTCGTCGCCCTGAACCGGGCCGTCGCCGTGGCCGAGGCCGGGGATCCCCGTGCGGCCCTGGAGCTGGTGGACACCCTGGACCTGCCCGCGTACCACGTACGGCACGCCGTCCGAGCCGACCTGCTGCGCCGGCTGGGCCACCCGGCCGAGGCGGTGACGGAGTACGACCGGGCCGCCGCACTGGCACCGAGCGAGGCCGAGCGGGCACACCTGGAACGCCGGCGGCGGGAGACGGCACGCAGGGTGATGTGACCCTCGACACCCGGGGGTGCCCGCGGAATGAACTTGAGGACATGAAAGGTTGGCATTTACATCTGACTCCGACTGACTCGACCTGACCACATCTGATCCGTTCCCCGTCCGGGGCGAACCCGGCCCGTGCATCACCAGCGAGGCATCCGTGAACCAGTCCCTGCCCGAGCAGCCCGCCGACGTCGTCGCCCGACTGCGCGCCACCTACGGCACCGGCCGCACCAAGTCCGTCGAGTGGCGCACCGACCAGCTGCGCCGGCTGCGCGCGATGCTCACGGAACGCGGCTCCGACCTCGCCGCCGCTCTCCACGCCGACCTCGGAAAGAGCGGCACCGAGGCGTACCGTACCGAGATCGACTTCACCGTCCGCGAGATCGACCACACCCTTGAGCACCTGAGGGACTGGCTGCGCCCCGAGCCCGCGCCCGTCCCGGCACACCTCGGCGCCGACGCCACGGCCTGGACGCAGTACGACCCGCTTGGCGTCGTCCTCGTCATAGCCCCCTGGAACTACCCGGCGCAGCTCCTGCTCGCTCCTATGGTCGGCGCGCTGGCCGCGGGCAACGCGGTCCTCGCCAAGCCGAGCGAACTGGCCCCGGCCACCTCCTCCGCGCTGGCCGAGCTGATCCCCGCGTACCTGGACACGGACGCGGTCGCTGTCGTGGAGGGCGGTGTCCCGGAGACCACGGCCCTGCTGGCCGAACGCTTCGACCACATCTTCTACACCGGGAACGGCACCGTCGGGCGCATCGTCATGCGGGCCGCCGCCGAGCACCTCACCCCGGTCACCCTCGAACTGGGCGGCAAGTCCCCGGTGTTCGTGGACCGCGGCACCGACCTGGACGTGGTGGCGGAGCGGCTCGCCCGCGGCAAGTTCCTCAACGCCGGCCAGACCTGCGTCGCCCCCGACTATGTGCTGACCGACCCGGACAGCGCGGCCGCCCTGGAGGCCGCGCTGGTCCGCGCGGTGGAGGGCCTGTTCGGCACCGACCCCGCGCGCTCGCCGGAGTACGGCCGGATCGTCAACGAGCGGCACTTCGACCGGCTGTCCGCTCTGCTCGGCTCGGGCCGTGTCGCCGTCGGCGGCGTCGGTGACCGGGCGGACAAGTACATCGCTCCCACGGTCCTCGCGGACGTCGACCCCGCCTCGCCCGTCATGCGGGAGGAGATCTTCGGCCCGATCCTGCCGATCGTCACCGTGGCCGGCCTGGACGAGGCCATCGGCTTCATCAACGACCGCGACAAGCCGCTCGCCCTGTACGTCTTCAGCGAGTCGGACGAGACCCGTGACCGCATCGCCGCCGAGACCTCCTCGGGCGGCCTCGGGTACGGCCTGCCCCTCGCTCATCTCACCGTCTCCGACCTGCCGTTCGGCGGGGTGGGGGAGAGCGGCATGGGCAACTATCACGGCCGCTACTCCATCGAGACGTTCAGCCACCGCAAGGCGGTGCTGGCGAAGCCGCTGAACTGAGCTTGCCCGGCCCCCCGGGCGCCGTGGGATGCTCCGCCGATGACTGCAGAAACGATCACGGCGGATGCCTCCGGCACCTGGAAACTCGGCGACCTGCCCGTCCACCGCCTCGGCTTCGGCGCTATGCGGCTGACGGGCAGCGCCGCCTTCCACCTGGGTACCCCGAGCGACCGGGAACGCTCACTCACCGTCCTGCGCAGGGCGGTCGAACTCGGTGTGAACCACATCGACACCGCGGCGTTCTACTTCTCGTCGCTGCGGTCCGCCAACGAGCTCATCAACACCGCGCTGTCCCCGTACCCCGACGACCTGGTCATCGCCGCCAAGGTCGGCCCCTACCGCGACTACCACGGCGAGTGGGGCACCCCGGCCCGGCCCGACGAGCTGCGCGGACATGTCGAGGAGAACCTGCGCCAGCTCGGCCGGGACCACCTCGACGTCGTCTATCTCCGCCGCATGAGCCAGGATTCCATCGCCGAACACTTCGGCGCGCTCGCCGAGTTGCGCGAGGCGGGGCTCGTCCGGCACCTCGCGATCTCCGACGCCGAGCCCCGGCACCTGGCCGAGGCGCTGGAGATCGCTCCCGTGGTGAGCGTCCAGAACCGGTACGCGCTGGACCGTCCCGATCCCGTCGGTGACGAGGTGCTGCGGCTGTGCGGCGAGCACGGCATCGCCTTCGTGCCCTTCTACGCCGTCGCCGGAGCCGCCGGAGGGCGCGGCGCGACGGCCGTGCACGACGACGCGGTGCTCTCCGTCGCCCGGGCCCACGGTGCGAGTCCGGCCCAGGTCCGCATCGCCTGGACGCTGCACCAGGGCCCGCACGTCCTCGCCATTCCCGGCACCGGCGACCCCGGCCACCTGACCGAGAACATAGCCGCCGGTGCGCTGCGCCTCACCGAGGAGGAGCGGGCGCGGCTCGACGCGGCACGCCCGCAGACGGGCTGACGGCGGTCACTCGCCGGCGGGGGAGAGGCCGGCGCGGATCCGGGCGACCGGGTCGCGGTTCCGTCGCCCGACCATTCTGACCGGGCCGCGGCACGGCCGCTCCTCCCCAGCCGTCCGCGGACTGTGCCGGGCATGAAGGCTGGCGGGGCGCGGAAGCCGACGGCGAGCATCCGGGGCAGGGCACGCGCCCCTAACGCAGTTACGGTCGAGCAGGGTGTGGCCGACCGGCGACGCCAGGGACGGCGGGCCGTCCGTTCCTCGTCCTCTCCGGGACGTCCAGGTCGCCCACCGCCCCACCGCCACGCCGTCCCGTCGTCCACCCCCGTCCCCCGGACGCACGGCCAGCCGGTCCGGGGCGGTGACGGCGAAACGGCCCCGACCCGCTTGGCCGCCCAGCCCGGCCCCGGCGACGAACATGTCCCCGCGGACCCCGCCGGCATCCGACGCGCGGACGAGGCGGCCCCTGCCCGCGACCGTCGCGCTGACGACGCGGGCGCTGCCCGCATCCGACGCGCGGACGAGGCGCCCCGCTCCCGTCCGCTCCCGCCCCGCCCGCTGCCGCCCTCCGCGCCGCCGTCCCCGGGCGTCGGGCGTACGACCGGCGAGCGGGGACCGGGGCCCCGGGGGGCCCACTGTGACGCGCGTAGAACCGGGACTGGCGCGCGATTAGTTTTACGTATAACCTCACCGGCTAACCACCCCCACCGGAAGGTCGCCATGCGTCGCGTCGCCCTGGTCACCCTCGTCGTCCACGACTACGACGAGGCCATCCGCTTCTACACCGAGGCCCTGGGGTTCCGTCTCGCCGAGGACGCCCCGCGGCCCGACGGCTCCCGGTGGGTCGTCGTCGAACCCGGCGGCGACGGACCCGGCACCGGCCTGCTCCTGGCCCGCGCCAAGGACGAGGAGCAGCGGGCCCGGGCCGGCGACCAGACCGGCGGGCGGGTCGGCTTCTTCCTGCACACCGACGACTTCGCCCGCGACCACGCCCGGATGACCGCCGCCGGCGTGACCTTCCTGGAGGAGCCGCGCCACGAGCCGTACGGCACGGTCGCCGTCTTCCAGGACCTGTACGGCAACCGCTGGGACCTGCTCCAGCCCGCCGCCTGAACCACCGCACACCCACACACCGCACCACCTGCCGAGGAAGCACGCCCATGACCGCGTCCCCCATCGACATCGAGACCCTCCGACGGCTGCCCAAGGCCGTCCTGCACGACCACCTCGACGGTGGCCTGCGCCCCGCCACCGTCGTCGAGCTCGCGGCCGCGGTCGGTCACAAGCTGCCCACCACCGATCCCGACGAGCTGGCCGCCTGGTACTTCGAAGCCGCCAACTCCGGCGATCTGGTCCGGTACATCGCCACCTTCGAACACACCCTCGCCGTCATGCAGACCCGCGAGGGCCTGCTGCGCACCGCCGAGGAGTACGTCCTCGACCTCGCCGCCGACGGTGTCGTCTACGCCGAGGTGCGCTACGCCCCGGAGCTGAACACGAACGGCGGGCTGTCCCTGAGCGAGGTCGTGGAGACCGTCCAGCAGGGTCTGGCCGCCGGCATGGCCAAGGCGGCCGCCGCCGGCACCCCGGTCCGCGTCGGCACCCTGCTGTGCGGCATGCGGATGTTCGACCGGGTCCGCGAGGCAGCCGAACTGGCCGTCGCCTACCGGGACGCCGGAGTCGTGGGCTTCGACATCGCCGGCGCCGAGGACGGCTTCCCGCCCGCCGACCACCTGGAGGCCTTCGAGCTCCTGCGCCGCGAGAGCGTGCCCTTCACCATCCACGCCGGCGAGGCGCACGGCCTGCCCAGCATCCACCAGGCCCTCCAGGTGTGCGGCGCCCAGCGCATCGGCCACGGCGTGCGTCTGACCGAGGACATCCCCGACCTCGCGGCCGGCAAGCTCGGCCGTCTCGCCTCCTGGGTGCGCGACCGCCGTATCGCCCTGGAGATGTGCCCCACCTCCAACCTCCAGACCGGCTGCGCCACCTCGATCGCCGAGCACCCGATCACGGCCCTGAAGGACCTCGGCTTCCGGGTCACCCTCAACACCGACAACCGGCTGGTGTCGGGGACGACGATGACCCGGGAGATGTCCCTGCTGGTCGAGGAGGCGGGCTGGACGCTCGAGGACCTGCGCACGGTCACGGTGAACGCCCTGAAGAGCGCGTTCGTCCCGTTCGACGAGCGCAAGGCCCTCATCGAGGACGTGGTCCTGCCGGGCTACGCGGCAGCGCTCTGAAGCAGCCCCTTGACGTAGGCGGCCTGTCCGACGTGCTGAAGGTCGTCGGACAGGACGCTCACCAGGCGGACCCCCAGCGTCACCGGGGGGTCCCAGCGTTCGTCCACGACGCGTTCCAGATCCTTGGCGGCCAGGGACCGCAGCGCTCCGAGGGTCTGCTCGTGGACGGCGTCGTAGTACCCGGTCAGCTGGTCGGCCGACTCGACGCGGACCTTCGCGACCTTGGCCGGGCTGTGCCCGTAGCCGGTGTCGTGCCGGGGCAGGTCGAGGCCGAAGCGCTTCACCCAGTCCTGGGCGAGCCACACCTGGTCGAGGCCGAAGGCGTCGGCGACGTGGTCGTCCTGCACCCGGGCGAGGTGCCAGACCAGCCAGGCGACGGAGTTGGCGTCGGGGGCCGGCCGGTGGTGCAGTTCGTCGGGGCCGAGGCCGTCGAGGGCGGCATGGACTTCTTCCTGGATGCGGCCGTAGCCGTCGATGAGGATGTCCTTTGCGTGCATACCGCCCACCATCGCAAACCGCCGCCGCTCACGCGTCCGGAATCCAGCTTCCGTGGAAGCCCAGCGGCACCCGCCCCGGCAGCCGCACCCGCGCCACCGGCTCACCCGTGAAGTCCCGCGCCGCGACGATCAACAGGTCGGCCGCGCCGCGGTCGGGGTCGTGGACGTACGCGATGGCGTAGCCGTCGTCCTCGGCCGCCCGGCGGTCGGCCGCGTCCCGGGGGACGAACACCGCCTCGCCCGCCGCCGCGCTCCGGGGCAGCCGGTGCACCTCGGTGGTGCCGCGCAGCAGGTCGTGCTTGAGCAGCGCGTTGGAGAAGGCGTCGTCGGGCGGGTCGCCGCCGTCCGGAGTGACGTACGCGGCCGTCATCTCGGCGGCCGCCGCCGTGTAGCCGTAGCGGTGCCGCCGCGAGACCAGCGCCTCGTTCACCCGCGGGAACTCCTGGGGCCGGTCGTCCAGCACCCGCTGCCGTACACGCCCGTGGCGCAGGTCGACCGTCCAGCGCTCCAGCCTGGCCGTGCCGGGCGCGTACGGGCCGCCGACGCCGTGGCGCGCGACGTGGAAGGGCGCCGGGTAGGCCATCAGGTCGACCACCACGGACCCGCCCTCGTCGTAGGCGTTGAGGGTGTGCGAGTGGAAGACCGGATCGATGCCGAACCAGCGGACCGGGCCGCCGGTGCGCGGCATGACGCCCACCCGGGTGGGGTGGTGCCGGTTCCAGACGTACGGCACCGGGGCGCCGCGTCCGGCCGCCGCCGCGTCGAAGGTGACCGGCAGGTCGAAGAGGACGACGTGCCGCTCGGTCAGGGCGAAGTCGTGCATCATCGGCGCGTCCGGCACCGGGATGCGGGTCGTGCGGGCGACCCGGCCGGCGGGGTCCACGACCAGGTGCCTGACGTGGTCCCAGGTCGGGTGGTAGGCGACGGCGTGCAGTTCGCCGGCGTACGCGTCGAACTTGGTGTGCGCGGTGAACGCGCCGTCCAGCGTGCCCCTGAAGTCGTAGGTGCCCACGGTGTTCAGCTCGCCGTCGAGTTCGTACGGCAGCGGCCCGCTCTCCTGGAGGGCGAGGATGCGCCCCCGGTGGGGGATCACGTGCGTGTTGCACGCGAAGTCCTCGGCAGGCACCGGCCCCGGGTACGGCTCGCCCAACTTCTTCGCGACCTGCGAGGAGCGCACCCAGCGGTTGCGGTACCACTCGGCCCTGCCGTCGCGCAGCCGGACGCCGTGCACCATGCCCTCGCCGAGCATCCAGTGGTGGGCCCGGGGGTCCTCCAGGCCGAGCACGTTCGGGCCGTTGCGCAGGAAACGGCCGTTCAGCTCGCGCGGGACACGGCCGGTCACCGGCAGGTCGAAGGCCGTCAGCTCCTCGGTGACGGGCGCGAACGCCCCCTCCAGGAAGGGGTGGTGCCGCGTCGGGCCGCCGTCCGCGGGGCGGGCCGCCGCCCGGCCGCCGGCCAGGCCGGTGAGCGCGCCCGCCGCAGCGAGTCCGGCCGTGCTGCGCAGCACGGTCCGCCGTGTGTGTTCCGCCATGTCATGTCCCTCCGCCCTCGGTCGCCGTGACCGACGGTTCCGAGTCTGCGGCGGCGGGCGGCGCGCGTCAGGAGTCCTGGGACCCGTCCCGGGGTGGCGCCAGGCCCCCTGTCCCTCCTCCTGTTTCCAGGAGCGTGACGAGCGCCCGGGCGGCGGGACTGGTGGCACGGTCCGGCGGCAGCAGGGCCACGGTCTCGTACTCCGTCTCGCCCACGCCCTTCAACGGCAGTGCCGTGAGCGACGGACGCTTGTGCCGGAAGTGCCGGGGTACGACGGCGATCCCGAGGTTCTCGTCCACCAGGTCGAGCAGGCTGTGCACGTCGTTGACCTCCAGCGCGACCGTACGCCGGACGCCGGCCGCGGCGAACGCGGCGTCGGTGGTGCGGCGCGGCCCCCAGTCGGGGTGGAAGTCGACGAAGACCTCCCGGGCGAGGTCGTCCGGTCCGAGGACGGCCGGGGCCGGGGCGAGGCGGTGGCTCGGGTGGCACAGCACCGTCATCGGCTCGCTGGTCAGCGACACCGACCGCAGCTGATCGGTGTCGGCCTGGGTGCGGTAGGCGAAGGCCAGGTCGAGCCGTCCGGCCGCGACCTCCTCCGCCAGCGCGCCCGAGCCGGTCTGCCGCAGCCGGATCTCCACGTCCGGATGCCGGCCCCGGAACGCGGCCAGCAGCCGGGCCACATGCACCCCGGCGATGCACTGCTCGGTGCCGAGCGACAGCGTGCCGCGCAGCACACCCTGCACCGCCGCGACGGCCTCGTGCGCCGCCCGCACCTGGGCGAGGATCCGCTCGGCCTCCGTCAGCAGCGCCCGTCCCGCTTCGGTGAGCGTCACCCGGCGGGTGGTCCGCACGAACAACGGCGCCCGCAGCTCCCGCTCCAGCGCCCGGATGGACGCCGACAGGCCCGACTGGGACACCATCAGGCGTTCGGCGGCCCGGGTGAAGTGCTGGTCCTCGGCGACCGCGATGAAGTGCTGGAGGTGACGCAGTTCCATGATTGAGAAGCCTAGCCGCTGAATCACATCGGATTCTTCTGTTGGACCGCTGCCCGTCACCGGGGGAAGAGTGGAACCGGTAGACCGTGTGCCCACCCCTCTGGAGTCGCGTTGTACACCGCACACCCCGACCGTTACACCGACATGCCCTACCGGCGCAGCGGCCGCAGCGGCCTGAAGCTCCCCGCCCTGTCGCTCGGCCTCTGGCACAACTTCGGCCCCGACCGGCCCGTCGAGACCCAGCGGGCCATCCTCCGCCGCGCCTTCGACCTCGGCGTGACCCACTTCGACCTCGCCAACAACTACGGCCCGCCGCCCGGCGCCGCCGAGTCCGCCTTCGGCGAGGCCCTGAAGGCGGACTTCGCCCGCTACCGGGACGAGCTGGTGATCTCCACCAAGGCCGGCTATCTGATGTGGCCCGGCCCGTACGGCGAGTGGGGCTCGCGCAAGCACCTGCTGTCCTCGCTCGACCAGAGCCTGGTGCGGATGGGCCTGGACCACGTCGACATCTTCTACTCCCACCGCCCCGACCCCGGCACTCCGCTGGAGGAGACGATGGGCGCCCTGCACACCGCGGTGCAGCAGGGCAAGGCGCTCTACGTCGGCGTCTCCAACTACTCGGCCGAGCAGACCCGCGAGGCCGCCCGTATCCTCGCCGGCCTCGGCACCCCGCTCCTCATCCACCAGCCGCGCTACTCGATGCTGGACCGGCGCCCCGAGGACGAGGGGCTGCTCGACGCGCTGGACGAACTCCAGGCCGGTTCCATCGTCTACTCCCCGCTGGAGCAGGGCCTGCTCACCGGCCGCTACCTCGACGGCATCCCCGAGGACTCCCGGGCCGCGAGCGACAGCCCGTTCCTGAACTCGGACGCGGTCACCGAGGACCTCGTCGGCCGCCTCCGCGCCCTGAACGAGATCGCGCGGTCGCGCGGCCAGACCCTCGCCCAGATGGCCCTGGCCTGGGTGCTGCGCGGCGGCCGGGTCACCTCCGCCCTGGTCGGCGCGAGCAGTGCGCGGCAGCTGGAGGACAGCGTCGGCACGATCCGCAACCTCGGCTTCGCGGACGAGGAACTGGCGCGGATCGACGCGATCGTCAGGCCGTAGTCCGCGGGATCAGGACACCCGGGCGGTGAGCCGTTCGCTGACCTCCCACAGGCGGGCCGCCGCCCAGGGGTCGACCGCGTACGGCAGCACGCCGGGCAGGGCCCCCGAGGCGCACCACGCGGCTTCCGTCCCGGCGGTCACCAGCGGACTGATGTCGCAGTTCTCGCAGTAGACGCCCCCCAGTCCGGCGAGCCGCGGGCTGGTGGCGCACCAGACGCTCGTGGCCGCCCCCTGCTCGACCGTCTTCAGCTGGCGGGCGGGGTCCCGCACCGGGCGGCCGTCGTCGTCCACGGCACCGGCCGCCCGGAGGACCTCCTCGGGGACGTGCCTGGCCAGACCGGTGTCCACGATCATGCCGGGGTGCACGGAGAACGCCCGCACGTCGGCCGCACGGCCGCGCCGGTCCAGTTCCACCGCGAAGAGCGCGTTGGCGGTCTTCGACTGGCCGTAGGCGAGGAACGGCTCGTAGGCGCGGCGCTCGAAGTGCAGGTCGTCGAAGACGACGGGGGAGAAGCGGATGCCCCGCGAGGACACCGACACCACGCGCGCCCCGCGGGCCGCCACCAGCGCGGGCCACAGCCGGGACACGAGCCGGAAGTGTCCCAGGTGGTTCGTGGCGAACTGGGCCTCGTGGCCGCGGGCGTCCCGGGCCGGCGGGGTCGCCATGATCCCCGCGCTGTTCACCAGGATGTGCAGTGGGCGCCCGGACGCGAGGAACCCGTCCGCGAAGGCGTCGACGGAAGCCGGGTCCATCAGGTCCATCGGCTCGACCCCGACGCCGCCGGCCCCCTTCAGCGCGGCACGGGCCCGCTCGGGATCCCGGGCCGGTACGACGACCTCGGCGCCCGCCGCCCGCAGGACGCGGCTCGTCTCCAGCCCGATGCCCGAGTAACCGCCGGTGACGACGGCGACCCTGCCCCTGAGGTCGATGCCCCGGATCACCTCCTCGGCGGTGGAGGCGGCGCCGAAACCGGAGTGCAGGGGCTGCTGTGCGGTGGTCATGAAGGGGGTCTCCTCGACGTCGTCGATGCCGGTCATGAGGCCACCGTAGATCCGCGGATCCGGACGATGAATGCTTGAGAGTGCGCCGTACTTGCGCGATAGTCCGAGCATGTCCCTCGATCCTCTCTCCGACGCCCTGGCCGTCGCGGACGCGCGCGGGGTGTTCTCCGGCGGCTTCACGGCGGGCGGCCCGTGGGCGATCCGGCTGCGCGGTCGCGACAGGCTGAAGGTGAACGTCGTGGTGAGGGGAGGCTGTCTGCTCGTCGCCGAGGGCGGCGCCGAGCCCGTCGCCCTCACCGAGGGTGACGTCGTCGTCTCGGACGGGCGGCGGTCGTACGTGCTGTGCAGTGAGCCCGGGCTCGAACCCGTCGACCCGGCGGACGTCGCCGTGGACCCGGGGACCGGCATGGCGGCGCTCGGCGGGGGCGACGAGGTGGTGTGCGTCTCCGGGCACATCGACCTCAGCCGGGACAGCGGCGACCTGCTGCGCCGGGCCCTGCCCGGGCTGATCCACGTGCGCGGCGGTGCGGCGGAGGCGCCGGTGCTGCGCTGGCTCACCGGGCAGCTGACCGCCGAGATGGCCGGCGGCCGGGCCGGTTCCGTCTTCGCCTGCGACCACCTCGCCCAGCTGATGTTCGTCCAGGTGCTGCGCGCCTGCCTCAGCGAGGCCGACGGGCTGCCGGCCGGCTGGCTGCGTGCGCTCGCGGACGAGCGGCTGGCCCCCGCCCTGCGCCTGATGCACGCCGACCCGGCCCACCCCTGGCGGCTGGCGGAGCTGGCCCGGGCCGCCGCGATGTCCAGGACCACCTTCGCCGTCCGGTTCCGGGCGGCGGCCGGGGTGCCGCCCCTGGCCTACCTGCAGAACTGGCGCATGAGTCTGGCCGCCCGTGCCCTGCGGCAGGACTCCGCCCCGGTCGCGGCGCTCGCCCGCTCCGTCGGCTACACCTCCGAGAGCGCCTTCAGCAACGCCTTCAAACGCGCTCTCGGCGTTGCTCCCCGACGCTACCGGGAGGCCGCGAGGGGGCCTTCCCCGGCGCAGCCGGGCGGGGAGGTGACACCGTAGCCTCGCACCCGCTCCCGCCCCTCCGGGGCCCAGGCCGCGCCCGCCGAGTTTCGGCCAATGGCAGCCCGGAATATGCCAAGAGACTGGCCGGAAAGACATGGTGACAGTGATTCAGTAGTGAACATACTCGACTGTGAGGGCTTCACTTCCAGCGAGGCCCCGATCACGCACCGCACATGATCCGCGCCGAGAGCGGGGCCGCCGGCAGGCGGCCGACGCGACGGGGGAGTGCGCATGCACGACGAGTTCCTGTGCCATGTCACCGCGTACGGCACCTGCGGCGGGCAGCGCATCGGAGTGCCCCTCGGCACCTACCGGGCGCCCACCCTGGCCCTCGCCCTGTGGTGGCTGCGCGACCGTGCGAGCTGGATCGCGGACCGCCTCGACCCGCGGCCCGAGGCCGGCCACTTCCCGCCCAACTCTCTCGTCCCGGTCGCGGACACCGTGCCCGACGTGCCGGCCGTACTGCGCGCCTGGTGCGGTGATCCGGCCCGGCAGGAACGGGTGGCCGACGAGTTGGCCGCGGGCAGGCTGGTGCGCATCGCGACCGGCGACGACACCACCGAGTACGAGCTGCTCGCCGAGTCCGTCGACGCGCTGCGCATGCAGCGGACCGCAGGGCTCCTCGCCGTACCCGTCGCCTGACCGGCGGCCCGGCCGTCAGGCGGGGGCGTGCATGTGCGCGAATCGGCAGCCGCCGGGGACGTCCGAACAGCCCCAGGAGTCCCAGGAGCGACCGCAGGAGTCCCAGCAGCGGCCTGGGGGCAACTCCGACCGGTCGCCGTGAGTCTCACCACTTGCGCGGTCGGCGAACGTATCCGGTGGACTGGCGGCCCGGACTCGGGGTACGAGGACTGGTGCAACATCGACCGGCCGTACCGGGCTTTCCGAGAGAGACAGCATGAGCGAGCACCTGGGCGGGGCAGTGATACCGACTGGTTTCGACGTACCCGTTGAGCCGCTGCGGCGCGCGGCGCACTACACGGGCGAACCCGGATGCATCGCCGAGGCGCGCGGCTTCGCCTCCCAGTTCCTCCAGCAGCTGCGGACCGAATGGTGCGCCGTCGCCGACGGCCGCGCCGACGGCGAGCTGCTGCTGATGGTGAGCGAACTGGTCACCAACGCCGACCAGCACAGCAACGGCCCGTACATCCTGGAGCTGGAGGGTACGGCCGCCGCGGTCGTGGTGTCCGTGTACGACAGCAGCACCGCTCTGCCGCGGCGTTTCCCGAAGGATCCCGAGCGCGTCGGCCGGCACGGGCTCGAGATCGTGCACGCCCTGGCCTCCGAGGTCACCGTGGAGCGGGTCCCCGTGGGCAAGCGGGTGCGGGCCGTCTTCGCGCTGAACCACTCACCGAACCGCTGAAGGCCTGCCTGTCACAGAACCGCTGAAGGCCTGCCTGCCGCGGGCGCTCCGGTCCCGGAGCACCCGCCGCTGTCGCGTGCCGGTGTCGGGTCAGGCGCAGCCGAGTTCGCCGAGCATGCCCTGCCGCAGCCGGAGGATGATCCGCTTGATCAGCCGGGACACGTGCATCTGGGAGCATCCGAGCCGCTCCCCGATCTCCGCCTGGGTGGCCTCCTCCACGAACCTCAGGTGGATGATCTCCCGGTCCCGGTCGCTCAGCTCCGCCATCAGCGGGGCGAGGGCGTGGAAGTCCTCGACGAGCTGGAGCCCCTCTTCCTCCACACCGATGAAGTCGGCGAGGACCGCCTCGCCGTCCTCGCGGCCGTCACCGGTGAGCGCGGCGTCCAGGGAGGCGGAGTTGTAGCCGTTGGAGGCGAGCTGGGCCTCGACCACCTGGGACTCGGAGATGTTCATCAGGGTGGCCAGCTCGGCGACCGACGGGTCGCGGTCCAGTCGGCTGGACAGCTCCTCGCGCGCCTTGGCCAGCTCCACCCGCAGCTCCTGGAGCCTGCGCGGCACGTGCACGGCCCAGGTGGTGTCCCGGAAGAACCGCTTGATCTCGCCGACGATGTACGGCAGCGCGAAGGAGGTGAACTCGACCTCGCGCGCGAGTTCGAACCGGTCGATCGCCTTGATCAGGCCGATCATGCCGGTCTGGACGATGTCCTCCATGTCGTCGCCGCGGCCCCGGAACCGTCCGGCCGCGAACCGCACGAGCGACATGTTCATCTCGATAAGCGTGTTACGTGCGTACTGGTACTCGCCCGTGCCCTCTTCCAGCTCGGCGAGCCGGCGGAAGAACTGACGGGACAGCTCCCGCGCGTCACGCGGGGCGACCGACGTCGGGTCCGCGATGCCAGGCAGTGACTCCTCGCCCGTCCTGTCCCGCTCGGTCTGTTCGGCGACCTCTGCTTCCGACCGGATCCCGACGGCGGTGTTCATTGCCTCTCCCCACGAAGTCACGGTACGACGTGTGCCTCAACGGCTTCAGTGTCCGAGTTCTGTGCATGTAACGTCTCCTCCGGGTACCCGGTAACCGGTGGGTTATGCCCCTCGGAGCGCTCACCGCGCGGGTACCCGCGGTGACGCCGCGCATGCGGCCGCCGCGCGGTAATGGCGCGAAACAGCCGGTCGGGCGGCCGGGGTACCCCGGCGGAGTCCCGGGTGGGGGGCAGCACGACCCGGATGCCGGGCGGAAGCCGTCTCACCCGTTCGGATGATCCGGCGTGGGGGCCGATGAGTTTCGCGCCGGGGAGCGGTCGACACACATGACCGTGTTCCACGCCCCGTTCCACGCCCGGGAGGCGTACATGACCACCGACGGATTCACCACGTGTCTCTGGTTCGACGGCCAGGCGGAGGAGGCCGCGCATCACTACGTGTCGGTCTTCAAGAACTCCAGCATCGGGCGCGTCGTCCGGTGGACCGAGTCCGGGCCCGGTCCGGCCGGTTCCGTGCTGACCGTGGACTTCACGGCCAACGGCCAGCGGTTCGTCGCGCTGAACGGCGGCCCCGAGTTCACGTTCAACGAGGCGGTCTCCTTCCAGATCCTCTGCTCCGACCAGCAGGAGATCGACCACTACTGGACCAAGCTCACCGAGAACGGCGGCGAGGGCGGACCCTGCGGCTGGCTCAAGGACAAGTACGGCGTCTCCTGGCAGGTCGTGTACGCGCCGCTCATCGACATGATCGCCGACCCCGACCCGGAGAAGGCCGCGCGCGCCACCCGGGCCATGATGGCCATGGGCAAGCTGGACGCCGCCGCGCTGGAGCAGGCGTACGCCGGCGCGTGAGCCAGGTGGTGGCCGAGACGTGAGGCAGGGGGTGCCCGTCCGCGCGCGCACTCGGCGTCGTCGGCGCCGACGGCCCGCCTTCGTCGACTGCGGGACCGGGTTTTCCGGCCCCCGGCGTTCGGCGCGCGGGCGGTCCGCGGGGTGGATAGCGTGAGGGAGCGGGAGGATCCGGCTCACCGAGAGGGCTCCGCCATGGCCGTGCAACCCGAGGGAACGCCCTGTTGGGCCGATGCGATGTTCAGCGACGTCGAGGGAGCGAAGAGGTTCTACGGCGACGTCCTCGGCTGGACCTTCGGCGAGTCGTCGTCCGCCTACGGCAACTACACCCAGGCCTACGTGGACGGCAAGGCCGTCGCGGCGGTCGTCCCGCCCATGCCCGGCCAGGAGGGCCAGTCGCAGTGGTGCCTGTACCTCGCCTCGCCGGACGCCGCCGCCACCGGGGAGAGGATCCGCGAGCACGGCGGTGAGGTGCTCATGGATCCGATGCAGGTCGGTGACTTCGGCACGATGTGCCTGGCCCGGGAGCCCGGCGGGGCGGTGTTCGGGGTGTGGCAGGCAGGCACCCACGAGGGCTTCGAGGCGGCGGCCACGCCCGGTGCCTACTGCTGGGCCGAAATCTTCACCCGTGAGCCCGAGCGAACGGACGCGTTCCTCACCGCCGTCTTCCCGTACCGGATGAAGGAGATCGACGACGACGCGGTGGACTTCCGGATGTTCGACATCGGTGAGGACACGGTCCTCGGCCGGATGCGGATGACCGACGACTTCCCGCCCGAGGTGCCGTCGTACGTCAACGTCTACTTCACCGTCGACGACTGCGACGCGGCCGTGGACCGGGCGACCAAGCTCGGCGGGATCCTCCGCTTCGGGCCGATGAGCAGCCCCTTCGGCCGGTTCGCGGCGCTCAGCGACCCGCAGGGCGCGAACTTCTCGGTGATCGACATCGCGACCACCGAGGGCGACATGCCCACGATCAAGGAAGTGTGACGGTCGAGGAAGTGTGACGGTCGAGGACGGGTGAGCGTCGAGGGCGGGTGAGCGTCCAGGACGTGTGACGGCCACGGATGCCCGACCGGTCCCGGAACGGAGCCCTCCCGGCCGTCATGGCATGATCGGGCCCATGCGTGAACGTGTGGTGGCCGCGTGCGACGGGGCTTCGAAGGGAAACCCCGGGCCGGCCGGATGGGCGTGGGTGGTCTCGGACGACGACGAGCGGACCCCTGCCCGCTGGGAGGCGGGCCCGCTCGGCCGGGCCACCAACAACGTGGCCGAACTGACGGCCCTGGAACGACTGCTCACGGCCGTCGACCCGGATGTGCCGCTGGAGATCCGGATGGACTCCCAGTACGCGATGAAGGCCGTCACCACCTGGCTGCCCGGCTGGAAGCGCAACGGCTGGAAGACGGCCGCCGGCAAGCCCGTAGCCAACCAGGACCTGGTGGTCCGCATCGACGAACTCCTCGACGGCCGGTCGGTGGAGTTCCGGTACGTTCCCGCCCACCAGGTCGACGGCGACCCGCTGAACGACTTCGCCGACCGCGCGGCCAGCCAGGCGGCCTCCGTCCAGGAACCGGCCGGCAGCGCGCTCGGCTCGGCGCAGCCCCCGCCGTCGCCGGACACCCCGAAGACGGCCGGGGCGCCCCGCCGCAAGGCACCGCGCACCGGCGGCACCGCCTCCTCCCGCACCATCAGCGCGAAGTTCCCCGGCCGTTGCCTGTGCGGCCGGTCCTACGCGGCCGGCGAGAAGATCGCCAAGAACGCGCAGGGCTGGGGCCACCCGGAGTGCCGTACCGCCGAGGCCTGATCAGACGTCGAACGTGTAGTGCGCGGTGTGGTCGAGCAGGTCCGCCGGGCGCACGTCGTTCCACGGCTTCATCGTGTCGTTCAGGTCCACCACGTCCGGCGTGCCGCCCGTCGGCACGTAGCCGGCGCCCGGGTGCCGACGCTGCCACTCCGCCCACAGCTTGTCTATGTAGGCGTGGTGCAGCCAGAACACCGGGTCGTTGGGGGACACGCCGGTGGCCATCTGCCCGCCGACCCAGACGTGCACCCGGTTGTGCAGGTTGACCCCGCGCCAGCCCTCCAGGTGGTTGCGGAAGCCGTCCGAGGCGCTGTTGTACGGCGCCATGTCGTACGTCGCCATCGACAGCACGGAGTCGACCTCGGCGCGCGTCGGGAGTTCGCGCACGCCGGTGCCGAGCGAGCGGCGCAGGAACGTGCGGCCGTCGACGCGGACGTTGACCGGCCAGTTGCCCGTGGACGCGGCGAACGGGCCGTCCATCACCCGGCCGTCGGAGCTGCGTCCGGTGCCTCCCAGGAAGTCCGGCGCCCACAGCGAGGCACGCACCGTCCGGTCGGTGCTCCAGTCCCAGTAGGGCAGTGCGACGGAGGAGTCCACGGACTGCAGCGCCTGTTCGAAGTCGAGCAGGAATCTGCGGTGCCAGGGCAGGAAGGAGGGGGAGCGGTGGCCGGTCCGCTCGCCGCTGTCGGTGTCCGACATGATGAACTCGTTGTGCGTGCGGACGAACTCGTCGTAGCGTCCGTTGCGCTTGAGTTCGAGGACGGCGGCGACGAACCGCCGCTTCTCGTCGGCGGTCAGGGCGGCCTGGTTCTTGCGTACGGTCATGGTGCGCGGTGCTCCGTAAGTCCTTGCGGGGGCGGTCAGTTGGTCGGGAACGGCAGCAGCGGCGCGCCCTGCAGCTCGTCCACCGCGGCGCGGGCGGCGGCGCGCGGGGTCGCCAC
Organism: Streptomyces sp. NPDC042638; assembly: GCF_040647235.1. Taxonomy (NCBI): domain Bacteria; kingdom Bacillati; phylum Actinomycetota; class Actinomycetes; order Kitasatosporales; family Streptomycetaceae; genus Streptomyces; species Streptomyces sp. NPDC042638. Next base: position 7,822 of record NZ_JBEZBT010000013.1, on the reverse strand, counting down.
CGGGGCGTAGTGGCTGACGACGCTGATCCAGGTGCCGTCGGCGTTCTGCATCACGTGCAGCTGCACGCCGTCGACGAACACCGCGTATCCGCCGCCGTGTTCGTGGTGGTGTCCGCCGCCGCTCGCCGGGCCGCCCTGTATTCGGCGGCCCTTGTAGACCTCGTCGAAGGAATCGGGCGCGGTGTGGTCGTGCCGGGCGGCGGCCGTCGCGGCGGGTGCGGCGAGGGCGACGGCCGAGGCCGTCGCGGCGACGGCGGCTGCCGTGGTGAGCGCGCGGCGCCGGGTGATGTCGGGCATGCGGGTCCTCCTGAAGAGTGGTCCGGTGGTGACCACGCATGCCTACCGGGATCTTGTGGAGCGGAAGAAATCGGCCGGAACCGGTTGGCTACGATCCGGACAATTACTTACATGTCGTACAGAGTTGAACCAAGATGATCTTGCTGTGTCTCTGGGTCGGTCCGCTCCGGAACGGGGAATTCCTTGCCGGGGCGCTCGGGATCGCGCCGATCCTTCCCGGCTGCCGTCCGGCCGGGTGGCGCGGGTCACCACGACAGACTGACGCGATCGGGAGGACTCCCACCCCTGCTACCCTCCGGTTCCGATCAACCACGTCGGGTGACTGTCAGGGGTGTACGCGTGAAGATCGTCTGCGTCGGAGGCGGGCCCGCCGGCCTCTGCCTCGCCATCCTGCTCAAGCGGCAGGACCCGTCCCACGACGTCACCGTCCACGAACGCGACCCGGAGGGCTCCACCTACGGCTGGGGCGTGACGTACTGGCGCGGCCTCCTCGACAAGCTCCAGGCGCACGACCCCGACTCCGCGCGCGCCATCGAGGCCCACTCCGTGCGCTGGAGCGAGGGCGTCGCCCAGGTGAACGACCTGACCACCCGGCACCGCGGCGACGAGGGCTTCGGCATCGGCCGGCACCGGCTGCTGGGCCTGCTCGCCGACCGGGCACGCGCCCTCGGCGTCCGCGTGGAGTTCGGCAGCGAGCTGACCGAACCACCCGCCGACGCCGACCTCGTCGTCGCCGCCGACGGCGTGCACAGCGCCCTGCGCACCCACCGGGCCGGCCACTTCGGCACCCGGGTCGTCTCCGGCCGCAACCACTACATCTGGCTCGGCACCACCAAAGTCTTCGACGCCTTCACCTTCGCCTTCACCGAGACCGGCCACGGCTGGATCTGGGCCTACGGCTACGGCTACAGCGGCGACCACAGCACCTGCGTCGTCGAGTGCTCCCCGCAGACCTTCACCGGCCTCGGCCTGGACCGGGCCGACACGGACGAGGGCCTGGCCCTGCTGGAGAAGCTCTTCGCCGGCGCCCTCGACGGCCACCCCCTCATCGCCCGCCCCGGAGCCTGCTGGCAGAACTTCCGCACCCTCACCAACCGCACCTGGCACCACGGCAACCTGGTCCTGCTCGGCGACGCGGCCCACACCACCCACTACTCCGTCGGCGCCGGCACCACCCTCGCCCTGGAGGACGCCATGTGCCTCGCCGGCGCGCTGCGCGAACACGCCGGCCTGCCCGAGGCCCTCGCCGCATACGAGCGACGCCGCCAGGCCGAGCTGCTGTCCGTCCAGAGCGCGGCCCGCTACAGCTCCCAGTGGTACGAGAACCTGCCCCGCTACATCCACCTGCCGCCGCACCGGATGTTCGCCCTGCTCGGCCAGCGTCACTCGCCGCTGCTGCCATACGTCCCGCCGCAGCTGTACTACGGCCTCGACAAGGCGGCCGGACAACTGGAGCCCCTGCGCAGGCTCAAGCGCTGGCTCGGCCCCCGCGCGGCCCGCGCCCTGCAGGCCCGCCGACGCTAGGGCCTGTCTGACGATTCCCGCCGGCCGCAGCAAGGAGACCTCCATGGCCGTACCCGTCCAGTTCGACCACACCTCGACCGGCTACAGCCTCGAACGCGCCTACTGGCTGGCCCGTGCCGCCCAACTGGCCTACGAGGACCGGGCCGCCATCGAGGACCAGGCCGCCCGGTGGGGCTTCGGGGAGGTGCGGCACCACCACACCCGCTTCACTCCGCCCTTCCCGCTGCAGGACACCCAGGCCTACACCATGGCGAGCGACCGGATGATCGTCACCGCGTTCCGCGGCACCGAGCCCGCCCAGATCAAGGACTGGCTCTCCGACACCACCACCCCGCCCTGCCCCGGCCCCGGCGGCAACGGCTACGTCCACCACGGCTTCGCCCAGGCCCTGGACTCGATCCACCCGGCCGTCCACGACGCGCTCGCCGAACTGCGCACCGACGGCCGGGCCGTCTACTTCACCGGGCACAGCCTCGGCGGGGCGCTGGCGATGCTGGCCGGCGCCCGCCTGTACCTGGAGGAGCCGCACCTGGCCGCGGACGGCGTCTACACCTTCGGCCAGCCCCGTACCTGCGACCGGCTGCTGGCCGAGGCCTTCCACCAGGGCTTCGGCGGCCGCATGTACCGCTTCGTCAACAACAACGACGTCGTACCGCAGCTCCCGCCGGAGCCGGCCTTCACCCACGTCAGGGCCCTGCGCTACGTCGACTCCAGGGGCAGGCTGCACGACTCCATGCCGACGCTGTCGGCGCTGGGCGACCGGGCCAGGGGCCTGACCGCCGACCCCTTCGCGCCCGCCTCCGACAGCGTCCGCGACCACTTCATGGGCAACTACCTGGCAGCCCTGGAGCGGAACCTGGCCTGAGCGTCCTCCGCGCTCCCGGCCGGGTTGGTGAATGGCCATTCACTCGATAGAGTGAATTGTTATTCACCGTGAACCCGTGCCTGCCGCAGGAGCGCCGATGGACCAGCCGGACCCGACAGCCCTGCCGCCGGGCACCGGCACACCGGCGCCCCGACTGCGCGACCGGTTCACCATCCCGGTGCTGGCGTCGGGCGGCATCCTCATGGCGGTCATGCAGACCGTCGTCGTCCCCCTGCTCCCCGACCTGCCCCGGCTCACCGGCGCCTCGGCCGCCGCCGTCTCCTGGACGGTGACCGCCACCCTGCTCTCCGGCGCCGTCCTCACCCCCGTGCTCGGCCGGGCCGGCGACATGTACGGCAAGCGCCGGGTGCTCATCGCCGCACTCGCCCTCATGACCGTCGGGTCCGTGCTGTGCGCGCTCTCCTCCGACATCGGCGTGCTCATCGCCGCCCGCGCGCTCCAGGGCGCCGCCGCCTCCGTCGTCCCGCTCTCCATCAGCATCCTGCGGGACGAACTCCCGCCCGAGCGCCGGGGTTCGGCCGTGGCGCTGATGAGTTCCACCGTCGGCATCGGTGCCGCGCTCGGCCTGCCGCTCGCCGCGCTGGTCGTGCAGTACGCCGACTGGCACACCATGTTCTGGCTGACCAGCGCCCTCGGCGCGGCGGGCGTCGCGGCGACCTGGTGGGCGGTGAAGGAGTCCCCGGTGCGGGAGCCCGGGCGGTTCGACGTCCTCGGCGCCCTCGGCCTCGCCGCCGGACTGGTCTGCCTGCTGCTCGGGGTGTCCCAGGGCGGCACCTGGGGCTGGGGGAGCGCGCGCGTCCTCGGGCTGTTCCTCGGCGCCGTCGTCGTCCTCGCCCTGTGGTGGTGGCAGCAGTTGCGTACCGCACGGCCGCTGGTCGATCTGCGGCTGGTCACCCGGCCGCGGGTGGGCCTGTCCCATGTGGCCGCCCTGCTGACCGGATTCGCCTTCTACGCCAACTCCCTGGTCACCGCCCAGCTGGTACAGGCGCCGAAGGCCACCGGATACGGCCTCGGCCTGTCCATCGTCGCCACCGGGCTGTGCCTCCTGCCCGGCGGCGTCACCATGCTGCTGTTCTCACCGCTGTCCGCCCGTATCTCGGCCGCGCGCGGACCGCGGACCACGCTCGCGCTGGGCGCCGCCGTCATCGCCTGCGGGTACGCGCTGCGCATCGCCGACAGCCGCGACCTGTGGATGATCATCGTGGCAGCCACCGTGGTGGCGACCGGCACCACCCTCGCCTACTCCGCGCTGCCGACCCTGATCCTGCGCGCCGTTCCGGCCGCCCAGACCGCCTCCGCCAACGGCGTCAACGTCCTCATGCGCACCATCGGCCAGGCCGTCTCCAGCGCGGCCGTCGCCGCCGTCCTCGTCCACCACAGCAGCCCCCTCGGCGGCGTCCCCGTACCCACCCTGCACGGTTACCAGCTCGCCTTCACCGTGGCGGGCGTCGTCGCCCTCGCGGCCTGCGCGGCGGCCCTGTCCATCCCGGACGACGGCGGCAGCGGCCCCACGCGGCGGGCCCGGGGCGTCACCCGGGGCGCCCGCGACGAGGCGCTGGAGGGCGCGTGAGCACCCCGGCGCCGAAGGGGGCATGAGGGCCATGAGCACGCCACCCGATCACGCTCCCGCCCCCGCACGCCGGGACGCCGAGGCCACCAGGGCCGCCATCCTGAAGGCCGCCCGCTTCCTCCTGGCCCGGCAGGCGCACGCGGACATCACCCTCAAGGCCGTCGCCGACCGGGCCGGCGTCAGCCCGCCGCTGATCCTGAAGTACTTCGGCAACAAGGACGCCCTGTTCGCCCGCGTGATGTCCTTCGACACCGACGCCGACGACCTGCTGGACGCCCCGCTGGACGACCTCGGCCGGCACATGGTCCGGCACGTGCTGTCCAGCCAGCGCCAGCGGGGCGCCGACCCACTGCTGCGCATCGCCTTCGCCCCGCTGCACGGCGACCACGGCGACGTGCTGCGCGCCAACTTCCGCGCCCAGGTGACCGAACGCCTCGCCGACCGGCTCACCGGCCCCGACGCCGGTCTGCGCGCCGAGCTCGCGGTCGCCGCCCTCGTCGGCCTCGGCGTGATGTACGGCATCGCCCGCGGCCCGCACCTGCGCGACACGGACGCCGAAACGGTCGTCGACCGCTACGCGCCCGCCGTGCAGGCGCAGCTGACGCCGGGCGGCCGGCCCACCGGGTGACGCCGCGTCACAACGGGCCCGGTGAGGCACCGGTCCCGGCGGAACGGCAGGCTCCGCGGGACGCCGTACCGGATGACAGACTGACGCCATGGACGAACGCGTAATCGGCAGGTCGGGTCAGTGGGCGTCGGTCGTCGGTCTCGGCACATGGCAGCTGGGCGCCGACTGGGGCGACGTGGACGAAAAGGAGGCCCTGGCCGTCCTGGAGGCGGCGGCCGAGGCCGGGGTCACCTTCTTCGACACGGCCGACGTGTACGGCGACGGGCGCAGCGAGGAGAGCATCGCCTCCTTCCTGCGCGGCCGGCCGGATCTGCATGTGCTCGTGGCCACCAAGATGGGCCGCCGGGTGGAACAGATCCCCGAGAACTACGTCCTGGCCAACTTCCGCGAGTGGAACGACCGCTCACGCCGCAACCTCGGCGTCGACCGCATCGACCTGGTACAGCTGCACTGCCCGCCCACCGCGGTCTATTCCTCGGATGCGGTGTTCGACGCCCTGGACACCCTGGTCGAGGAGGAGCGTGTCGCGGCGTACGGGGTGAGCGTGGAGACCTGCGCCCAGGCACTCACCGCGATCGCCCGGCCGAACGTGGCGAGCGTGCAGATCATCCTCAACCCCTTCCGGATGAAACCGCTGTACGAGGTGCTGCCCGCCGCCCGCGAGGCCGGCGTCGGCATCATCGCGCGCGTCCCGCTCGCCTCCGGGCTGCTGTCCGGCAAGTACACGCGGGACACCGTGTTCGCGGCCGACGACCACCGCACCTTCAACCGGCACGGCGAGGCGTTCGACCAGGGCGAGACGTTCTCCGGAGTCGACTACGGCACGGGAGTCGAGGCCGCCGCCGAGTTCGCCGCGCTCGCCCCGCAGGGGTACACCCCGGCCCAGCTGGCGCTGCGCTGGATCATCGAGCAGGACGGGGTGACCACGGTGATCCCCGGCGCCCGCAGCCCGGAGCAGGCCCGCGCCAACGCCGCCGCCGCCAAGCTGCCGCCACTGCCGCGGGAGACGTTCACCGCCGTCCGCGAGCTGTACGACCGCCGGATCAGGGATCAGGTCGAGCACCGCTGGTGAGCGTGTGACCGCCCGGCCGTTTGAACGGACGGCCGGGCGGTTACACGCACCGCATGACGCAGGATGGGCGGCGCAGGGGGCGCGACGAGACCGAGGAAGAGCGCGCCGACCGGATGTGGGGCGAGCTCATCCAGGAAGTCCGGGTGGCCCAGACGGGCGTACAGATCCTGTTCGGCTTCCTGCTGACCGTCGTCTTCCAGCCGAAGTACGAGCGCCTGGCGACGCCGGACCAGGTGATCTACATCGTGACCGTCGTCCTGGGCTCCTGTGCCACCGGCGCCCTCATCGGCCCGGTGTCCCTGCACCGCCTGGTCGCCGGCCGCCGGGTCAAGCCGCAGGCGGTGCGGCTGGCCTCCCGGCTGACGTTCGTCGGCCTGGTCCTGCTGCTGGTCACGATGACGTCGGCCCTGCTGCTGATCCTCCGGGTGGCCACGCACGACGGCTATGTCCCGTACCTCGTGGCCGGCGTCGTCGCCTGGTACCTCGCGTGCTGGTACGGCCTGCCCCTGTGGGCCCGCCGCAAGCACACGACCCGGCCGGAGGACTAGCGGTCGCCGTGGCCGTCGCCGCCGTCGCTAGGGGCGGACGTAGGGGCGGGTCATGATCTCCATGTTGTGGCCGGACGGGTCCACGAAGTACGCGCCGCGCCCCCCGAACAGGCGGTTCACGCGGCCCGGTTCGCTGTGGTGCGGGTCGGCGTAGTACGTGACGCCGAGCGCCTCCAGGCGGGTGATCATCGAGTCGAACCGCTCCTCGGGCACCAGGAAGGCGTAGTGCTGCGACTGGATCGGCTCCTCGCGCTGTTCGTAGTAGTCGAGTGTCACGCCGTTGCCGAGGTCGACGGGCAGGAACGGTCCGAACGGGGCACCGACGGCCAGTCCCAGTACGGCGGCGAGGAATTCGGCCGACAGCCGCCGGTCCCGGGCGAGAACCGCGGTGTGGTCGAGACGGACGACGGTCGTCGCGGCGTGCTGCTGAACGCTCTGCATGAGTGGGTGTGTCTCCGAGTCTGAGATCCGCTGGACAGGGGCGCCTTCATGGCGCCGGGCAGGAACTCGGAAACGGCGGCGGGCCTCTCGCCCGCCTCGGAGTCACGCCGAGGCCGGGACCCTCACTCGTGTATGGCCCATGGCCGACCCGGCAGTCACCCGAAGAAGGTTACCGATCATTCAGTACGGCCGCAACGCGCCGCCGGAGAGCGCAGCTGACGGTCGTGCACCCGGCTGAGCAGCGGCACGGCGGCACGGCGCCGATCAGCGGAGCAGTTCGCGCACCAGCAGGGCCGGGACGAAGCCCTGCATCAGGTGCCCGAAACGGTCGTACGGCTGCTCAGCCCGCGGAGAGGATCTCCGCCAGCAGCTCGTCCACCGGGATGTGCTCCCGCCCCGGCGCGACGACCTGGTGGGTGGCGCGCAGGAACGCGGCGACGGCGGGCGCCCAGGCGAACACCACGGCGTGGTGCCGGCTGCCGTCCGGCCGGGTGTCCCCGAAGAACTCCATGCGCAGTTCGTGCCAGAGACCGGTGGCGGCCGGCCGCAGCCGCACGTCACCGACGCCCACCGGTCCCGCCAGACCGGCCAAGAGCATCTCCCGGTCCAGCCGCCAGGAGGCCAGCACATGGCCGTCATGGGCGAAGACGGCGGTCACGGCGAACGGGTCGTCGGCGTCGTAGCCGAGATGTACCAGCACCGGACAGCGTCCGGTGCCGGGCGCGAGGAGCTGCACCACCAGTGTCTTGTGCACGAACGAGTTCACCCGCGGGCCTCCGGGAACAATCGGCATAGAGCCCTCTAGGGCCTGTGTGATGTCGTGATCAACCTTTCCGAATCGGGTCCGTCTGGAAGG